>CALWIW010000001.1 GCA_944380855.1 uncultured Clostridia bacterium
TACAATGGTTCTGGTTCTGTTTTTTTTTTTTTTCTGAAGCGTAACCTTGTTCATTATATTCATCTGCGAATCACCTCGTCTCTGGTGATTTTTCCGTCCTCTATGGATATAATTCTGTCCGCCTGCAAGGCGATATCCTCATCGTGAGTAATAATAATCAATGTTTGATTATATTCACGGTTATAGTACTTCAAAAGTTCCACAATTTCCCTGCTGTTTTTTGAGTCAAGGTTTCCCGTAGGCTCGTCGGCAAGGATAACCGACGGCTCGTTTATCAAAGCTCTGCCGATAGAAACTCTCTGCTGCTGACCGCCTGAAAGCTGATTAGGCAGGTGCTTTTCTCTGCCTTTAAGATTTAACACCTTAAGCATTTCGGAAAGCTTTTTTTCGTCTACCTTTCTTCCGTCCATAAGCAAAGGCAGGGTTATATTTTCTCTCACATTAAGCACCGGAATAAGGTTGTAAAACTGATAAACAAGTCCCACGTGACGTCTTCTGAAAATCGCCAAATTATCGTCGCTTTGTCTGTATACATTCTGACCGTTCATCATAACCGTACCCGAGGTAGGTGTATCCACTCCGCCTAAAATATGAAGAAGTGTGGATTTACCCGAACCGCTTGGGCCGATAATAGCAAGGAACTCTCCCTTTTCCACGGAAAAAGAAACGTCGTCAAGTGCTTTTACCATGTTTTCTCCCTGTCCGTATATTTTGCATAAATTTGAAACCGATAATATTTCCATTTACTGTCCCTCCGTTTAGTTTATGCCATAATTATACTGACTCAAAATGACATGGCAGTGACTTTAATATTACAAAAACGTCACATAAGAAATTATTTTACTAAACAACCATTTTATAAAACCTTATAATAAACCTTGCTCCGCCCTCTCTTTTATTCTGAGCTTTTATAATACCCTCCTGGTCGCTTATTATCATTCGTGCCAAAGCAAGACCTATGCCCACGCTGTTAGCGTCTGAGTTTTTACCTCTGTAAAATCTTTCAAAAATATGAGGTAAATCCTCCGGATCTATTCCTTTTCCGTTGTCCTCAACAATTATTTCTGTGTAAATATTGGTTTCAGAAGCACACACTTTCACTATACCGCCCTGGGGCGTATGCTCCATACAGTTTTTTATAACATTTGCCACAGCTTCGCAGGTCCATTGAAAATCCGCGTTAATTTTACACTGTCCGCAGTCGCTTATAAAAGTTTGATTCTTTAAATCCATAGCCACCGCCACAGGCTCGTAAGCCTTTTTAACAAGGTCAGAAACAGAAATTTCTTCCTTATTCATTACAAGAGTTCCCGTGTCTATTTTTGAAATCTTCAAAAGCACGGAAATAAGCCACTGGGTTCTCTCTGTAAGCTTTGTAAGCTCACGTATAAGTGACATTCTCTCATCTTCACTTAAATCCCTTTTTCTCATTCTGGTAAGTATGAGATTTATGGCTGTCAAAGGAGTTTTTAACTGGTGAGAAATATCCGCAATAGAATCGCTTAAATAAATTTTATCCTTTTTCAGTACTTCCTTTTGCTGGTTTAAAATAGCCACCAGCTTTAAAACTCGGTCGCTTAGTATGGAAAGCTCCCCTTCTTTAAATTCTCCGAAATCAATATCCCTGCTTCCGCTCAGTATTTTATCAAGCTGATAAATTATATCGGAAATTTTTCTGTATCTGAAATATGTAATAATCAGATAAACGGAAGTTATTATAATTTCTCCTGTTGCCGTTATAAAAAGATCCTTTGCTCCGAAAAAAACATACTGCAAAACGCAGGTTACAGCAATAACAAACAAAGCAATACACAAAAAAATCTTCGAGCCTTTATTTCTAAGTATCATAACTTATTACCTTCCCAGCTTGTACCCAAGGCCTCTTACCGTTTTTATAATTACAGGCTTCTGCGGGTCATCTTCTATTTTTTCTCTCAGTCTTTTAATATAAACCGTCAGAGTGTTGTCGTTAACAAAATCACCTGAAACGTCCCAAATTTCATCAAGAAGTGCGTTTCTTGAAAGCACTTTACCTCGGTTATTAAAGAAAACCAGCAGCAGCTTATACTCCAAAGCGGAAAGAAATATTTCTTTGCCGTTTTTATGAACCGTTCCCTTTACCGGGTCATGCTTTATTCCCCCCTCTTCCATAGAGGAAGAGGTTTTTCCGTATCTTCTCAGAACGCTTCTTATTCTTGACAGCAATTCTCTCGGCCGGAAAGGTTTATTTATATAATCATCAGCCCCCATATCAAGACCTGCCACAACGGAATATTCATCTCCCGAAGCGGTAAGAAAAATAACAGGAATATCCTTTGAGGATTTTATTCCGGAGCAAACCGCAAAACCGTTTCCCTGTGAAAGGGAAATATCCAAGAGGACCAAATCAAAATCTTCCCTTTCAACCAAATCAAGAGCACTGTCCTGTGCGGAGGTGCTTTTAACCTGAAAACCCTCGTCTATTAAAAACGCACTGAGATTATCAACAATGCTTTTATCGTCTTCAACCAAAAGTATTCTGTTCATAATGACTCCTTAATTTTTGGTAATTTTTAAAAACCGGCTCTTTGTCAATAGTTGGAGTAAAAAGTGAATTTTAAAAAATAAAGAGTTAGCGGGGAACACTGACGTGGGTTCCCCGGCAAAAAACAGTTCACCGGACTGTTTTTTGCTCTCCTCCTGCGTTTTCTGGCAGGATTTTAAACCCTTGGAGGACGCTGTCCTCCAATCCACCTGCCAAAGGGACAGTGGTCCCTTTGGAACCCCAAAATTTTCCCCCAACATTTGCCATACAACCAAAAAAGAGAAGCCCATCGCTTACAGCGACAGGCTTTATAATCATGCTTTGCTGAAAATTTCCTCGCTGTTTTTGCAAAGCCTTTCCACAGCTTCAATTCCCAGCTTTTTTTCAATATATTTAATTGCCGTATCATAGTATTTATATGAATTTCTGTTTTCAGAATGAACATCTGTGCCGATTACATGAACCAAACCCTGTTCAATCAGCTTCACAAGCTTTTTTCTTGTGCCAAGCTCGCTGTAGGATACAGCGTTTGACTGAAACAAAACTCCCATATCAGCAAGCTCTTTAATTTTTCGGTGATTTTTCAAAAGCTTTGGATATCTTTCAATATGAGCAAACACAGGGGTTATTCCCTGACCCATAATTTTTAAAAGATTGGTGTAGCAATCGTCCTCAAAATCAGAGGAATAGGGAAATTCGGTAAGCATATAATCGGATTTGCCGTAACAAACGCTTTTAAGGTCGTTTTCATCTGAAAACAAATAATTTGTTACAAACACTTCGGCACCGAGACGGACTTCAAGTCCTTTTGGTATGCTGTCTTTCAGCGTTTCAAAGGCTGAATTTCTATTTTTAAGAAACTCCTGTGCAGAAACCATATGGGAATAGTAGTGAGGAGTAAAGCAGACAGCTTCAACCCCTTGAGTTTTCAAGCCGTTCAGCAATTCCACACTTTGGTCAACACTTTTTGACCCGTCGTCAATCCCCGGCAGAATATGTGTATGCATATCATATCGTTTCATCAGAGTTTCCTTTCACAATCAAATAAGTTCACAAATAAAATTTCCCATCTCACTGCAGGAAACCTTTGTTGTTCCCTCAGTATAAATATCGGGAGTTCTGTGCGTAAGCAAAATTTTGTTAACGGCATTTTCAATAGCTTCCGCCGCCTCAGGCTGATTGAGAGAAAATCTCAGCATCATAGCAACGGAAAGAATTGTAGCAATCGGATTTGCAATGCCCAAGCCTGCAATATCAGGAGCACTTCCGTGGATAGGCTCATAAAGACCGCTTTGATTACCGTTGAGGCTTGCAGAAGCCAACATTCCGATAGAGCCGCTAATCATTGAAGCTTCGTCAGAAAGAATATCACCGAAAATATTTGAAGTAACAAGCACGTCAAACTGTCCGGGATTTCTTACAAACTGCATTGCACAGTTGTCAACGTACATATGATTAAGCTCAACCTCAGGATATTCGGCACTTACCTTGATAACTGTTTCTCTCCAAAGTCTTGATGACTCCAAAACATTTGCCTTGTCCACGCTTGTAAGCTTTTTGTTTCTTTTCATTGCCAAGTCAAAAGCAACCCTTGCAATTCTCTCAATTTCAGGAACAGTATACATCTCTGTATCATAAGCGGCAGCATTGCCGTTTACCTCTTTTCTTCCTCTTTCGCCGAAGTATATACCGCCTGTAAGCTCTCTTACTACCATTATATCAAGAGCTTTTCCTATAATCTCATCTTTTAAAGGGGAAGCCTCTTTTAAAGGTTCAAAAATAACGGCAGGGCGAAGATTTGCAAAAAGTCCCAACGCACCTCTTATGCCCAAAAGACCCGCCTCAGGTCTGAGATTTCCCGGAAAAGTATCCCACTTTGAACCGCCTACAGCTCCCAAAAGTACGCTGTCAGCAGCCTTGCACTTATCAATTGTTTCCTGAGGAAGCGGAACGCCTGTGGCATCAATAGCACAGCCTCCCAAAAGTGCTTCATCGTATTCAATCTCAAAGCCAAACTTTTCAGCTGTCTTATCCAAAACCTTTACAGCCTCGTTTACAATTTCAGGGCCTATTCCGTCGCCTTTCAGCAGCACTATTTTATATTTTTCCATTTTAAAGGACTCCTTTAATTATATAATCAAATTAAAGCGATTTTTGTCAGAAACAATCTTTCGCTTATAATTTTATCTTTAAATCAGAGTAAATAATATCACAAAATTATCTCTTTGTAAATATTTCTGATTTTATAAATAATCAAACAGTTTATTCCTCCGGTTCTACAGGCACGGTTTCGTAAACCTCTGCCACCTTATCCCTCTGCCATAAAAGAGGCGTAACTCTAAGGGAATAACCGCATCCCGGGTCCATCTGCCATTCAAAGGGCTTTGCCTGAGGCAAACCGTAAACCGCAAGGATTGTGGAGATTACTCCTCCGTGGGTTATTATAACGCAGTCTGTAGTTCCTGTTTTCATCAGACCGTTAACCACATCTTCAAACAGTCTGCAAACTCTCCTTGTAAAATCAGCTCCGCTTTCACCCTTTGGCGGTTTAACCTCAGAGGAACCGGCAAGCCATTTTTCAAAATCCTTGTCACCTTTTAAATCCTCGGCAGTAAGTCCCTCCCACTCGCCGAAAGAACATTCAATAAATCCGTCCAAAACTATAGGCTTTATATGAGGATAAATTATTTCACAGGTTTCCCTGCATCTTTTTAAAGGTGAGGTAAAAAGTGCGGTACAGTAGGGATATTTGCAAAAATGATCCAGCTTTCTTAGATTGGCTTTACCCTTATCGCTCAGGGAAACATCAGTTGTTCCTATGTATCTGCCGTGCATTGTTTCCTCAATATCACCGTGTCTGATAAGATGTATATTATACGACTTCATTTTATCCTCCTAATGCTAAAAGTTTTTTTTGATACGAAAAAAGCCCGGTACAATACCGGGCTTGATTTGGAGCGGATGATGGGAATCGAACCCACACGATCAGCTTGGAAGGCTGAAGTTCTACCACTAAACTACATCCGCATTTCCTATCTCTCTGCGACGGGATTTATTATAGCATAAACCCCGCCGCCTGTCAACATCTTTTTGAAATTTTTTTAACAGTTTAACAAAATTCACTTAACATCAGAGAACCTGCAGCTGAAGTTCTTTTCCGTCTGATGAAAGATGAATTCCGCAGATACCGTCATTTCCGGCTTCTATAATCGCCTTTGTGATTTTGTCCTCTGCTTCCCTTCTTATTATGTTTCTCAAATCTCTTGCACCGCTGACTCCGTTTGCACCCTTTTCTGCAATGTACTTGCAGGCTTCATCGTCAAAGGTAAAGCGAATATTTTTCTCTTTAAGAGTTTCAACATACTCAGAAAGCATAAGAGAAGCAATTTTTACGAAGTCGTCCTGATTTAACGGACGGAAAACAATAACCTCGTCAACTCTGGCTATAAACTCCGGACGCAAAAACTCAGAAAGTGCTTTCATTGCCTTTTCCTTTGAAGCCTCCTGCTGAGTTTTTCCAAAGCCTATAGCTCCCTCTCTTCTTTCAGAACCGGCATTTGAAGTCATAATTATAACGGTATTTTCAAAATTTACCGTTCTTCCCTGTGCGTCGGTAAGTCTGCCCTCATCAAGAATTTGCAGTAGAATATTTAAAACATCGGGATGAGCCTTTTCAATTTCATCAAAAAGCAAAACAGAATAAGGTCTTCTCCTTACTTTCTCTGTTACCTGTCCCGCTTCATCATATCCCACATATCCAGGAGGTGAACCGATAATTTTGGAAACCGAGTGTTTCTCCATAAACTCGGACATATCAAGCCTGATAAGGGTTTCGGGAGCGTCAAAAAGCTCCTTTGCCACAACCTTTACAAGCTCTGTTTTTCCTACGCCTGTAGGTCCTACAAATATAAAGGAAGCCGGACGGCGTCTTGGAGAAATCTGTACTCTGCTTCGTCTTATAGCCGCAGACAAAGCGTCAACAGCCTCGTCCTGCCCTATAATTTTGGACTTTAACTTATCTTCCAAATCCATAAGCTTTGAAAGCTCGTTTTCTCTTATTCTTGTGGAAGGAATTCCTGTCCAAAGCTCTATAACTTTGGCAAGGTCCTCCTCTGTCACCTTATTTACAAGTTTTTCCTTGTCAATGCCGCTTAACTGTTCCTCAACCCTTGCAAGCTCGCTTGTAACGGTGGCAAGCTTTTCATAGTCGATCTCCTCGGAAGCTGAAATTTCCTCTTTATTATAAATAAGCATTGCCTTTTCATCGTTAAGCTTTTCGTACTCCTCAGCCTCTTTGTTTCTCAAAGACGCACAGGAACAAGCCTCGTCCAAAAGGTCTATAGCTTTATCGGGCAAAAATCTGTCACTTATATATCTCTCACTGAAAACAACAGCTTTTCTGACTATATCGTCCTCCACCGTTACATGGTGGTGTGTTTCGTAATAGCCTTTAACCCCTGTCAAAACCTCAATTGTTTCCGCAACAGTAGGCTCTGCAACCTTTACAGGCTGAAATCTTCTTTCAAGGGCACTGTCCTTCTCAATGTATTTTCTGTACTCGTTGAATGTAGTTGCACCGATAACCTGAATTTCTCCTCTTGAAAGTGAAGGCTTCAGTATATTAGCGGCATTCATAGTACCTTCGCTGTCGCCGGTTCCCACAAGATTATGAACCTCGTCAATAAAGAGAATTATATTGCCGGCTTCCTTAACCTCTTGGGTAAGACCCTTTATACGGCTTTCAAACTGACCTCTGAACTGTGTTCCTGCAATCAAAGCGGTAAGGTCAAGAAGCTGTATTTCTTTATTTGCAAGCTTGTGGGGAACCTGACCGTTGGCAATCCTTAAAGCAAGGCCCTCGGCAATTGCCGTTTTACCTACGCCCGGTTCACCTATAAGGCAGGGGTTATTCTTTGTCCTTCTGCAAAGAATTTGAATAACTCTTTCAATCTCTTTATCTCTGCCGATAATATTGTCAATTCTTCCCTCTTTTGCTTTGGCTGTCAAATCTTCGCAGTAAAGGTTGATATGCTTTCTGTTTTTCTGCTTTTTATCTCCCTTTTTCTTTTGATTTTTGTCAGTTTTATCCTCGGCAGTTCTTCCGGCAGCTCCTCCGAACATATTCTGTAAAAAGGCAGGGAATGTGGGTGCTCCTCCCGGAGAAAATCCCTTGTCCCCGTCATTATCCTCTGAACCGTCCTGGGTATCGTCGGGAGCAGCAAGACCCATTGATTCCATCATTTCTGAAATATCTCCGCTTTCAGCAAGCTCGTTCATAAATCCGCTCATCTGGTTTTGAACATTTTCCAAGTCCTCGTCGCTGATACCCATTTGTTTTATTAAATCATTAACCGGCTTAATACCCATTTCTTTTGCACAGGTAAGACAATATCCCTTTGTTTCCGCATTTGGTCTGTTATCGGACACAAATACAACAGCCGGTCGTTTACCGCATTTAGCACATAGCATAAGCTTTATTCCTTTCCCGAACCGATGAATTATACCGATTCTTTTACTGAGTTTCTCTAATCATAAATAGTTTTATAATATTATTTATATTACTTAATCTTATTTTTTATTTTATCTTTTACGTTATCTTTAACAGCACTTACCTTATTTTTTGCTTCTTTCATCTGTACTGAGTATATGTGATAATACATTACCAAAGCAAAAATCATCAGTGCGGCAGTTATTGACAGCAATACAAAGGAAAGCACGTCATTTTCGTACTGGAAAAATGCTTTTAAAAATACAATCAGGCAAACCGAAAAGTAGAACATAATTGTTCCCAATTTTCCGTACCACTTTGCAGGTGACGGAGTCACTTTGCATTTTATCAGAGCAATTCCCCCTAAAAGCATCAATAAATCTTTCACCATCAAAATAACAATAACAGGAGTTACAATAGGCATATACACGCAAAGACATATTCCAACAGCTATTAAAGTAAGCTTATCTGCAATAGGGTCAAGTATCTTTCCCAAAGAAGAAACCTGATGAAGCTTTCTTGCAATAAGTCCGTCAAAACAATCAGTAAGGCCTGATGTTATTATCAAAACTGCGGATTCGATATATTTTTCACTTAAAAAACAGATGATGAAAGGTAAAATAAGAACAATTCTGCACATTGACATTACATTGGGAATTGTAATTATCTTATTGGATACGTCCGATTCCTTTTTGTTGTTTGTACTCAACTCATCCATACTATATTTCCTTCTCCCCAAACCGACATTGCAAGCGGTTATCTACCATATATCTCTTTGAATTAAATAAACATATTGACAATGTTATCAATTATATCACCTGAATAGAAAGACTTAAATATTATTGAGCTTTCTATATTTTCCTGTGTCAAAACCGGAACATCCGCACCCATAAGAGGAAGTGCCAGTTTAATCACAGCAACAATAAGCATTACAACAAGCACGCCTTTTCCAATACCTATAACTCCGCCGAAAATTCTGTTAATCATGCTGAGTACAGGAACGTCAAAAAACTTGCTTAAAAGTCTTGCCAAAAATCTAAACACTGAATACAGTACAAAAAACAATACGATAATCAAAATTATTCCGATTAATGAAGTGAATGCCGGAGCAATCAACGCTTCCACCGAACCTGCGGCCGCATTTATTGTATCCTGATTTCCGTTTTCAATAGCCACTGAAATAGTTTCCTGATTCAATGCTGCAGAATCAACAAACATAGACGCAAAAGCCGGAATTACAGATATAATACTGTTTATAACCGCTTCCGCTCCGTCGCCCAATGAATTCCCGATAGACTCGGCAATTTTTTCGGTAACTCCGCTTTTGAAAAATGTTTCATATATCATTCTTGACAAAGTCGGGCTAAGCAATACAGCCACGGTTACAGCGGCAACCAACGCAACCAAATTCAGCAAAGTTATTGCCGCACCTTTTTTCCAGCCGATAAAAATGCAAAGTCCGATAATTAACAAAACTATACCATCAAGCAATAAAGCCATTTCCTTTTCCTCTCTACTTATTATCTGTAAAATCAATATATCTTATCTCACTGATACCGAGAACATACGCCTCACGCTGATTATCCATAACCAACGCGGCCGCGTCCGCACCTGCATCTGTATTATAAAGCTCGCTTCCTGATTTGTCAAAGAGCCTGCCCCTGCCGTTATCAATTACCGCTATTTTATTGGAATATGCGTCCAAAGAGGTTATACGGCATTCAGTATCAAAAGTGGTTTCAATTTGACCTGTTGAGCTGTATATATATACGGAACACAGTCTTCCGTCGCCGTTTCTTGACAGAGAAACAGTAACAGACTGTAAGCTTTTATCAATATCAAAAGCAGTAATCTTCATCTCATTATAGGAATTTTTGACAATTTCTTTCTTATCAAGGTCGATTACGCCGCAGGCATTATTGCCCACAAAAGCAACCTTATCCGATGATAGATATTCTACACTATAAACTACTGTATTGTCAATTTCAAAGAATTCAAGGGGCGTTTCCTCGGTTATACTCAGATAATATACAGCTGAAACGGGATTTCCGTTTTTTGCAGATAATCCTGAAGCAAGAATTTTTGTACCGTCGTCGCTGACGCTTATTGTATTAATATAATACTCCGAAAAAGCGTAAGTGTAAACCTCTTCATTTGAGGAATTATAAACACGCATATAGCTTAAATATTCGTCATGCTGAGTAACCACCGCATAGCTTCCGTTTGAACCTATATCAGCGGTAATAATAGGCAAATCCTCGTTTGACTCATAAACAACACTGTCAAGAGAATCAATTCGGTATCCCTTGCCTCCCAAATCGTAGGTGAGGCTTCTTGTGCCGTTACCCTCCATAACAGGTGTAGAAAAGCTGTGCTGTCTGCTGAAAATCTGATTTCCCGAAGAATCCAAAGCTACAATGTTGCTGTTTGAGGCATATGCCAGTTTACTGCTCATCATCATAAAATTCCCTGCCGAAACCTCAGAACCGTTTATCAGCACAGGATAACCGGAATTGTTTCCCCTGCCGAATAAATCATACTGAATCCAGTTTGCACAGGACTCAAGATCCATTATATTCCTGCTGGAAACCGCAAACACAAAAACACAAAGTACAAGGACAATAACGGCAACTGTTCCTATTTTTTTCTTGTTTGCGAATTGCTGTGAGGAAACCTTTCTCTCGTAATTGTCAATGGGCAATTCCTCATAGCTTAAAACCTCTCTGTCAGAACCTCTGACAACCGCCTTTTCATATCTTTGCGGGGTCTTTTTATCCGAAGGCCTTTTATATCTGGCGGCATAACCTCTTTTTTTAGAAGAACCGTCAGCCTTTTTCCCTTTTGAAAATCTCTTTCCGCTTTGTGATTTTGACTTCTTAACTCTGAAACTAAAAACGGAACGTAAAGAATCAGACAGACCGCTGAAATTATTGCTTTCAGTTTCCGCAATTTCCTCTCGGTCATCTTCTTTTATTTCATTATCTTTTTTTTGACGCTCTTCCCAGATATTTACAACCTTTTTGTCGTTTTCTCTTTTTTCCTTTGCGTCAGTGCTTTTTGTCTTTTTCTCTGAGATTTTACCCCTGTTCTCGTCCTTATTATTTTCCATACACTAACTCACTTTCCGACTATCAATAATTAACTCGGTTAAGATACAATCCGCAAGCAGGAGCCGTAGGCCCTGCAAACTTCCTGTCCTTTTTCTCGATAATTTCCTTAATTCCGTCCCTGGGAATTTTACCCTGCTGAATTCTAAGCAGAGTCCCTACCATAATCCTTACCATGTTATAGAGGAAGCCGTCTGCTTCCACTGTCATTGTCACAAGCTCTCCGTCTCTTTCAACGGAAAACATCTTAACATTCCTTACAAAATCTCCCTTTTCCCTTTTATCCAAGGTACAAAAAGAGGTAAAATCATGCTTTCCCACATATGCCTGAGCGGCACGGTGAAGCATTTCCTCATCTATTTTATATCTGTAATGAAGTGCATAACCGTTCATAAAAGGATTTCGCACTTCACTGTTCCAAATCTTGTATATATACTGCTTGCTTTTGCAGCTGTATCTTGCGTGAAAATCTTCATCAACCTCACGGCAGTCATTCACTGCAACCTCCATAGGCAAATGCCTGTTTAAAGCCGCTTTCAGTCTTTCGGCAGGTATTGGGTGTTCCGTCTTCAGACTTATGCAGTACATATTGGCGTGAACTCCCGAATCTGTCCTGCTGCACCCTTTTATATCGGCATAGCCGCCGATAATATTATACAGTGCCTTTTGAAAAACTTCCTGAACCGCCAAAGCGTTTTTCTGTATCTGCCACCCGTGAAAGGCTTTGCCGTCATATGAAATTGTCAGCAATAGATTTCTCATTTTATCATTCCCAACATCTTTACACCATTAAAACAATATCCTGTCACAGAAAAATATTCAGAAGTATTACTGAACAGGCAACAAAAATCATAAAAGCCAAAACCTTAAAATCCACAGCCGTTAAATGTAGAGATTTCATTCTCGTTCTTCCGCTTCCGCCCTGATAGCACCGGCATTCCATTGCCGTTGCCAAATCATAGGCTCTTCTGAAAGCCGAAACAAACAGCGGAACCAACACGGGAATCAACGCTTTTACACGCTTTACAATTCCCCCGCTCTCCATATCAGCACCCCTTGCCTTTTGAGCCTGCATAATCTTGTCTGTTTCCTCAAGCAAGGTGGGAATAAATCTCAAGGCTATTGTCATCATCATAGCAATCTCGTGAACTTTAATTCTGAAAATTCCCAAGGGCTTCAAAATTCTTTCCAATCCGTCTGTCAAATCCGTAGGCGAAGTGGTAAAGGTAAGGCTTGAGCTTACCAATATCAGACTTATTATTCTTACCGTCACAAAAACGGCGTTTCTAATACCGCCTGTTGTGATTTTTAAAAATCCCCAGCTCCAAAGCACATCTCCCGTGCCGTAGAGCAAATTCAAAACGGAAGTAAATATCACAATAAAAATAATGGTTTTTACACTCTTTAAATACATCTTAGTGGGTACGCCGCTGAAAAACACGGTAAGTGCCACAATAATAGCTGTAAACGCCAAAGAAAAATAATTGCCGGTACAAAAAATAAGGACAATAAACGCCACCAGCAATGCTATTTTCATTCTCGGGTCAAGTCTGTGAAGTATGCTTTTTCCGGGAAAAAACTGTCCCAGAGTAACATCTCTCATCATAGCTTTCCCCTCCTTTTCAATACCTCTGCAATCTCTGACGCCGCCTGCTCAACACAGAGAATACCCTGTGAAAACAAACCGCTGTCCCCGTTAATATCCGACATTATTTTTGTTATCTGAGGAATTCTCAGTCCTATCTTTGCAAGCTCATCGCCTCTTGCAAAAATATTTTTTGTATTATCAAACATCTGAAGATGTGATTTATTCATAACAATAACCCTGTCGGCAACACGTGCAATGTCCTCCATGCTGTGAGAAACAAGCAAAACCGTGTTATTTCTAACCTTATGGTACTCGGTTATCTGACTTAAAAGCACATCGCGTCCCATAGGGTCAAGACCGGCGGTAGGCTCGTCCAAAATCAAAATTTCCGGATCCATTGCAATAACTCCCGCAATGGCGGCTCTTCGCTTTTCTCCTCCCGATAAATCAAAAGGCGATTTAAAAAGCAGTTCTTCTTTAAGTCCCGTAAACATTGCCGCCGAACGGACACGCTTGTCAAGCTCGTCGCCGCTTATTCCCATATTGGTTGGGCCAAAGGCTATATCCTTGTATACGGTTTCCTCAAAAAGCTGGTATTCCGGATACTGGAAAACCATTCCCACCTGGAAACGAACCTTTCTTATTTCTTTAGGATTTGCAAAAATATCCTCGCCGTTTAAAAGCACTTTTCCCGAGGTCGGCTTAATAAGACCGTTAAGCATTTGAACCATTGTGGATTTGCCGGAACCTGTATGACCGATAATACCTATAAATTCGCCTTTATTTACTGCAAAATTTACGTCATCTACCGCCTTTTTTTCAAAAGGTGTGCCTGCTCCGTATACAAAGCTAAGGTTCTGCACTTCAAGTACGCTCATTTAAGCACCTCCCTCAGCATTTCAACACATTCCTCTTCATCAAGGGGCATACGTTCAAATTTTACACCCATAGCCCTTAACTGATATACAAGCTCAGTTGCCTGGGGAACATCAAGTCTGTGCTTTTTCAGCAGTTCAACCTTTGAAAAAACCTCGTGAGGATTTCCCTCGGTGAGAATTTTTCCTTTATCCATAACAATTACTCTGTCAGCCATAACCGCCTCGTCCATATAGTGGGTTATAAGCACAATGGTAATTCCGTTTTCTTTGTTAAGCTTTTTAATAGTGGACATAACCTCGTCTCTGCCACGGGGGTCAAGCATAGCGGTAGGCTCGTCCAAAACTATACAGTCAGGTTCCATAGCAATAATGCCTGCAATTGCCACTCTCTGTTTTTGACCTCCGCTGAGCTTATAGGGTGCATGAAGACGGTATTCATACATATCAACCTTTTTCAAAGCGTCGTCCACTCTTCTTCTGATTTCTTTAGGCTCGATACCTAAATTTTCAGGTCCGAACGCAACATCTTCTTCAACTATGCTTGCCACAAGCTGGTTGTCGGGATTTTGTAAAACAAGTCCCACCTTTTTTCTTATGTCATAGCATTTTTCCTCGTCGCTTGTATCCATGCCGTCAACATATACCTTTCCCTCTGAGGGCAGAAGCAAGGCGTTAAAATGCTTTGCCATGGTGGATTTTCCGCAGCCGTTGTGACCCAAAAGAGCCACAAACTCACCCTTTTCCACAGACATGGAAATCCCGTCAAGGACATTTACAGCCGGCTGCTGACCCGGCTCTTCATCTATATCATAATGAAATTTAACATTGTCTACCTTAATAAATTCCATTTTATTCTCCTAAGCAAAATATTTTCCACAACTTTCCACAACTATTATTTTTCCCATATAGCCGTAGAACCGCAGGGCAATACAAATCCGCTTTGTGTAACCGGAAGACCTATTTCATCTGACGAAACCCTGCCGTTAAACTTCGGACACAAAACCGCACCCAAAAGATACTCCATAACTCCCGAGGAAAGTCCTGTGGTGTAGGAATTGAGAATAAAAAATCTTGCATCCTCGTGCAGAATATCACGGCACTGGCATACAAGGGAATAGAGCTGTTCCTCTAACTTCCAAATTTCTCCCCCGGGACCTCTTCCGTAGGACGGCGGGTCCATAATAATACCGTGGTATTTATTGCCTCTTCTTTTCTCTCTTTGAACAAACTTTATACAATCGTCCACAAGCCACCTTACCGGAAGCTTTTCAATTTTGCTGGAAACTGCATTTTCCTTAGCCCATTGAACCATGCCTTTAGATGCGTCAACATGGCACACATTGGCACCTGCCGCCATACAGGAAAGCGTAGCACAGCCTGTATATCCGAAAAGGTTTAAAACTTTAAATTCCTTTAAGCCCGACTTTCTGATTTTATCTGCGGCAAAATCCCAGTTTACTCCCTGCTCGGGAAAAACACCTGTATGCTTAAATCCCATAGGCTTGATATTGAATTTTAAATCTCCGTAGCTTATTTGCCAACGTTCAGGCATCTTTTTAAATACTTCCCAAGAACCTCCGCCTGTATTGCTGCGGTGGTACATTGCATGAGCTTGCTTCCAAAGGGGATTTTTCTTTTCCGTGTCCCAAATAACCTGGGGGTCGGGACGTATCAGTATAATATCTTTCCATCTTTCGAGTCTCTGTGAACCTGAAGCGTCTATAAGCTCATAGTCTTTCCATCTGTCGGCAATTCGCATATTAATTATCTTCCTTTTATTATAATCACTCCTGTGCGGCGAAGACCTTAACACTCCGCCGCACAGCATTAAATCAGCCTAATCTTTCTCTTACTACGTCCGCAGTTTCGTTTGCAAGCTTTGCAATTTCCTCTGCGTCCTCACCCTCTACCATAACTCTGATAAGAGGCTCTGTGCCGGAAACTCTTACTATAATTCTTCCGGACTCTCCCAAAATCTCTTCTACTCTCTTAATCTCTGCCTTGATTTCTTTGTCAGTGTAGAAGTGCATTTTTCCTTCCTGAGATACCTTAACATTAATAAGTATCTGCGGGAATCTTTCCATAAGTGTTGCAAGTGAACTGAGCTTTGCATTACGTCTGTTCAAAAGACTCAAAAGATGTGCACCTGTAAGCTGTCCGTCACCTGTTGTAGCATGATTAAGGAAAATAATATGACCGGACTGCTCGCCGCCGATATTATATCCCTCTCTAAGCATTGTTTCAAGAACGTATCTGTCGCCTACCTTTGTTGAAACAAAGTTAAGCTCGTTGATAGCACAGAACTTGTTAAAGCCCATATTTGTCATAATTGTTCCTACAACAGTATCCTTTTTGAGCTTTCCTCTGCTCTTCATATCAAGAGCACAGATTGCCATAACATAGTCACCGTCAACCAAATTTCCGTTGTCGTCAACAGCCAAACATCTGTCAGCGTCTCCGTCAAAAGCAAGACCTGCGTCAAGCTTATGCTCTCTTACATAGTCCATAAGGTGTTCCATGTGTGTAGAGCCGCATTCGTCGTTAATGTTGATACCGTTTGGCTTGTCAAAAAGCATATGGCATTTAGCTCCCAAACCCTCAAACAAAAGCTGTGCTGTTCTTGAAGCTGAACCGTTGGAACAGTCAAGTGCAATTTCCATACCTGACAGGTCATAATCAATTGTGCACTGTACGTGTTCAACATAATCTGCAACCGCATTTGTTTCTACAGTTACTGTACCCATGTTTTCAAAATCAGGCTTTGTATAGGGAACCTTGCCGTCAAGAACAATAGCTTCGATTTCCTCTTCCAAGTCGTCAGGAAGCTTGTAGCCGTCCTCGTTAAAAATCTTAATTCCGTTAAATTCAAACGGGTTGTGAGAAGCAGAAATCATAATACCTGCGTCAGCCTTATATTTTCCTACAAGATATGCAACCGCAGGGGTCGGAATAACGCCAAGCAGTTTTACATTGGCACCTACAGAGCAGAGACCTGCAATCAACGCACCTTCAAGCATATCACCTGACAGACGTGTGTCCTTTCCTATCAAAAATGTGGGGTGCTTAACCTCATCGTTAATCAAAACCATAGCTGCCGCCTTGCCTATATTCATTGCAAGCTCGCAGGTAAGCTCAGTATTTGCAACACCTCTTACACCGTCAGTACCAAAAAGTCTTCCCATAAAAACTCCTCCTGTCAGATCAAAATTCTTTTCAATCCGTCTATATGTTTATTTTTAAACAGAATACCTCACAAAAAACCTTCCAAGATTGTATTCTGAATAAAGCTGAATAAGCTTCGTTAGCTGTCGTTTCCCTCAAACAAACTTTGCTGTGACGACTGCTGAGAAAATTTATCCTCATACCCCAAATGTCTGTAAGCCTCCGCAGTGACACAGCGGCCTCTGGGCGTTCTGCTTAAAAAACCAATCTGCATAAGATAAGGCTCGTAAACATCCTCAATGGTCACTGCCTCTTCTCCGATTGAAGCCGCCAAAGTTTCAATTCCCACGGGTCCTCCCCTGTAGTAACGAATCATTGCGTCAAGCATTCGCCTGTCGTTTTTGTCAAGACCCAATTCATCAATTTCCAAACGGTCAAGGGCTACCCTTGCCGTATCACAGGTTATAATTCCGTTAGACATAACCTGTGCAAAATCACGGACACGCTTTAAAAGCCTGTTGGCAATTCTCGGAGTACCTCTTGAACGTGAAGCAAGCTCCAACGCTCCGTCATCATCTATTTTTATATTTAAAATACCTGCACTTCTTTTAATAATTGTCGCCAGTTCCTCAGGGGTATAAAGCTCCAGCCTTAAAATAACACCGAAGCGGTCACGCAAAGGTGCCGTAAGCTGTCCTGCCCTTGTAGTAGCTCCAACCAAGGTAAACTTCGGCAAAGCCAAATGATAGGAAGCAGCCATCTGACCTTTTCCCGTCACAATATCAATGGCAAAATCCTCCATGGAGGGATAAAGAATTTCCTCAACCGCACGACTCAGCCTGTGTATCTCATCAATGAAAAGCACGTCGCCGTCAGAAAGACTTGTAAGTATCGCAGCCAAGTCTCCCGGCTTTTCAATGGCAGGGCCTGAGGTTATTCTGAGATTTACCCCAAGCTCGTTTGCTATAATTCCAGAAAGAGTGGTTTTTCCCAGTCCCGGAGGGCCGTACAAAAGCACATGGTCAAGGGTTTCCTTTCTGATTTTCGCCGCCTCTATAAATACAGACAGGTTTTCCTTTACTTTCTCCTGTCCCACATATTCGGAAAGAGTTTTCGGACGTAAAGGGTTGTCGCTTTCCAATGTGTCCTGAGGTATTTCCCCGGCGTCCATTATTCTGTTTTCAAAATCATATTCATTTGAAAAGTCCATATATAACTACCAAACCTTATTTTTGTTTTCCAAGTTCTTTTAAAGTTTCCCCTATAAGCTGTTCAACGGTTTTAGAGCCGTCCAGACGGGAAAGTATTGGCATAACCTCCGGTGAGGAATAGCCAAGCACAGCCAAAGCCCCGACGGCATTTGCAATATTTCCCCCTGCAAACACAGGTGCAGAGTTTTCAGAAACGGAAAATCCTTCCTGTGAAGCGGCAATACCTTTAAGCTTATCTTTAAGCTCAAGGATAACTCTCTGGGCAAGCTTGTTGCCCACGCCCTGAGCCCTTGTAATGGTTTTGCTGTCGCCGGAAGCCACCGCTACGGCAACCTGCTCCGGAGTCAGTTCAGAAAGTATGGCAAGGCCGGCTTTCGGACCAACGCCGCTTACGCTTATAAGCATTTTAAAAGTGGAAAGTTCGGAGGTTGAACCAAAACCGAAAAGCTCCACTGCGTCATCTCTTACATTCATATAGGTATAAAGCATAGCTTCGCTGTTAAGCTTTATTTTTTTTAAAGTGTTAATGGTGGTTTGACATTTATAGCCAACACCGCCGCACTCAATAACAGCACAGCCTGCTTCCATGTGTATAACTGTTCCTCTTACGGAATAAATCAAAATCTGTTCCTCCGATTTATCATCAATTTTTTAATGTCCGTGCCTGCCGCCTGAGTATGGGCAATGGCTATTGCCAAAGCGTCCGCCGTATCGTCGGGTTTCGGAACGGATTTCAAATTCAAAAGCCGCCTTGTCATTTCCATAACCTGATATTTCTGAGCCTTTCCGTAGCCCGTAACAGCGGTTTTAACCTGTAAAGGCGTATACTCAAAAACAGGAACATGAAATTTTCTTGCAGAAAGGAGAATAACCCCCCTCGCCTCGGCAACCATAATAGCGGTTTTCTGATTGGTCTGAAAATAAAGCTTTTCCACCGACATTACGTCGGGACGGCATTTTTGCAAAATATCACACATTGAATCGTATATTCTTTCAAGTCTCAGGGAAAACTCCTGTTCCGCATCTGTTGTGATTGCACCGAAACCCAAGGGAGAATACCGCATTCCGTCGTATTTTATCGCACCGTATCCTACAATTGCATAACCGGGATCTATTCCCAAAACAACCAAAAAATTCACCGCACTTCCAAAAGCATATTATTTCGCATGATAAGTTATTATATCACAATCAAATTGTCATATCAATAAAAATCACGCCGCAAACCGGGTGTTTCATTGTTTTTCACAAAAAAATCAGTTAATTTAAAGCAAAATGTTTCGGAATATATTTTCTGTAATATTGTAAATACATCTCAGCATAATAATTTTGTCCCTTATTTTAAGGAACAAAACAATATAAGGAAAGTGATAAGATGAAAAATAAAAATTCTGCAAATAAAAACTCAAAAAACGCAATACTCATAAAAGGCTGTGACACTCAGGGGCAAAATCTTGACCGCCTTGTAAACGAAAGGCTTTGCACTCCGCCCCGGTACTCAACCTTAGGATGGACTTTTATGGGAAAGAAAGACGATAAAACAAATACTGTAATAGCAGACAACGAAAGTGTAGAACAGCTCCGCAATTTCAGCATAGAAAACAAGCTGTAACACTTTTTAGGAAAAGAAATAACCGGAATTTAAAGCTTCCCTTAAATTCCGGTTTTGATTTTTTCTTTTTTTATATAGAAATAAAAAATCATTCTATTTCCTGTTCAAGAGTTTTAAAAATATCATCATCAAAAAACTCCGTAATAGCCATATCCAAACCATCGCACAATTTTTTGAGTGTTATAACAGATAAATCCTTTCTCCTTGAATCCATCATGCTGTAAACCGTTGAAGGTGTTACTCCTGCACGAACAGCAAGTTCATTGTACGTTATATTCATATCTCTGCAAATATTTTTAATACGTAAAACAATAGCTTCTTTTATCTGCAAACTACCACCCTCGTCACCAATCATTTTTTATTGTTATATCCTGCAATTTCTTCCGGCAATATTATTTCTCCGTTTTCCTTTTCAAAATCATTTATACACTGTCTTATGAGATACAAAATCTGACCGTTTCCCGAACGCCCCTCGTATTTAGAAATATAGTGAAGCTTATAATGTAAAGCAGGGTCAATCTCAATTCCCAAGTGCTTATTATTTTTATTTCTCATTTTTATCCTCTTCTCCATATAAGAATAAATATAGTATACTCTTTTTAAGTACACTATACTTACATAAAAGAAATAAAAATATTTTATATGAAATTGTTCTGTATTAAGACGAGGTTTTTTCTGTTATTATTTTTCCCAGCGTAATCACTCCGCCCTCATAAGAAAGCTCCATAGTGTCACCGATAAGTGTATATTCAAAAACCACCACTTCTCCGCTTTCTCTGTCGATTATGGCAAAGGAGGAATTTGTAACAATACAGTCTCCGTAAATCTTTGCAGCCGTTCCCTTTTCCACAGGAATAATTTGAAACTCACCGTAATTGTCTGAAAAACTCAGGGTAAAGCTTGAACCGTTTGGATTTTCCCCCTGCCAGCTGTAACCGGTAAGTTCAGTACTGTTGTCCCTTATTTTTTCAGTACAGCCGCATAAAACAAAACAAAGAAAAACCGCTGATACAGCAATTAAAAAAGCTTTAAAAAACTTATCCTTTACATTCAAAATTCAACACCCCTTTGCACTTAACTAATCTTATGCAAAGGGGCGTATTTATATGTATGTCAGGCAGTTTCCTTTAAAAGCTTCGCTTTGTAGCCTATGTCGGCGGCTATGCTTTCAAGCCTTTCAGTTTCCTCGGGATTTTTCAAAAACACCCTAACGGTTTTTGTGGGATAATCGGCTTTCGCCACAATACCCTCATTTTTGTTAAATGCACATTCAAGTCTTAATGCACAGTTTTCGCACTTCATACCCTCAACATTTAAAATTCTCATGCAAAGGCTATTTTTTCCGTCAGCTTTCAATGTCTTTATTCCAAAAATAAAATAGAAAATATGGAACACCCAAACGCAGGCGAGAATTATTCTTCCTACAGGCACACGGCTCATCATAATAAAGCCCACCGACATGGTTATTGTCACAATTATCATAATTCTTATCTTAGTTTTCCATGTCATGCCTTCACCCCTTATAAAGCTTTCAAGGTTGTTTTTATAAAGCTTTGTAGAGGTAAACCAGCTGTGAAGTCTGTCAGAGCTTTTAGCAAAGCATACCGCCGCCAAAAGCAGAAAAGGAAAAGCCGGAAGCAATGGCAAAACCGCACCTACTGCACCAAGACCCACACCTATACATCCCAAAACAACATACAACGCCTTACGTATTTTCATTTTGTGCCTCCAATCGTTTTTTCTCTTTTTTACTCTCTATAACATGGCTCACCGCAATTAAAGGATGATGAAAAATCATTCTCGGACCGGAAAAAGCCATAACCTCTTTAATTCTTTTTCTCATTTCAGACTTGTAGCAATGAACCTTACAGTTGGAACAAAAGGTTTTTGTTTCCATAAACGGGCATTTGTCGATTCTTAAAATGGAATAATCCAAAAGCTCTTTACACCGGGGACAAAGACCATTTTTAGTTTTATGCTTTTTTCTGCAATAAAGAGAAATCATAAGGGAAACCATTTCCTTTTCCCTCTGCCTTTTTTTCTCAACGGATTTCATCAGCTCATCCTCCCGTGCTCCACGGAATATACCCTGTCGGCAATTCTCATTGTTGAAGCCCTGTGAGATACAAGCACAACTGTTTTTCCCTTGCTTTCATCCTTTAAGGATTTAAGAATGACCGCCTCATTTAAGCTGTCCAAATTGCTTGTCGGCTCATCCAAAAGCATAAAGGGTGCATTGTGAAGAAAAGCTCTGGCAAGACCCAGTCTTTGTCTTTCTCCGCCGGATAAAGTGTCACCAAGCTCACCAACGGGCGTTTTATAGCCTTGAGGCAGGCTCATTATAAAATCGTGAACAGAAGCTTTTTTGCAGGCGTTTTCAATTTCCTCCATACCGGCATCAGCCTTTGCAATTCTCAAATTATTTTCAATGCTGTCGTGGAAAAGATGAGTTTCCTGAGAAACAAGGCTTTCAATATTTCTGAGATTGTCTGTATTGACCTTGTTGATATTTTTGTCAGAGATAAAAACTTCTCCCCTGTCCGTTTCCCAAAATCTCATAAATAATTTTAAAAGCGTAGATTTTCCGCTTCCGCTTCTTCCGGAAATACCCACAACAGAGCCTTTTTTAATATCCACCGAAACACCGGAAAGTATTGTTTCATCACCGTAGGAAAAGAAAATATTCTTCCCTTTAGCACCATAAAACTCCACTTCCTTATTTCCTGAAATCTCCTCAACAACCGGTGTTTCCTGTAAAATATCAAGAACTCTGTTTCCTGCTGCAAAGGTGTTCTGTAAAGTTGTTCCCAAATTAGCCAAAGCCACAACAGGACCGAAAGAACTCATAATTGCAAGCACCGGAATTAAAATTCCGTCAAACCCCAAAACTCCCTTTGAATTAAGATAAGCGGATAAAATAAGCATACCAATATCAAAAACAAGAATTGCCGTATTTGTCACAGCCATATTTAATCCCGTGACTTTTTTCATCTGTTTTTCATCGGCAGAAAGCTCCTCAGTCTTTCTGTTCATTTCCTCAAGGCGTTTTTTACCTGCTGAAAACTGAATAATCTCTTTAAGACCTCTGAGGCTGTCAAGCACAAAACCGGAAAGCTCTCCTGAACCTGTTCTGAATTTTATTCCCATGTCACCGCTTAGCTTTGAAGCCAATACCGGAATAATAAGTCCCACGGTCACATAAGAAACAAAAGCCAAAACGCCCAGCGTCCAGTGATAGTTTCCTATAAAGAAACACATAAAAAGAGAAAATACAATTCCGATAACCGCAGGTGAAATCGTGTGTGCATAGAAAACCTCCAAAAGTTCTATATCAGAGGTTATAACGGAAATCAAATCACCTTTGTCCCTGCCCTCAAGCTTTGCGGGACAAAGCTTTCTAAGACTTTTAAAAATCTTATCACGTATTAAAGCCAAAAGCTTAAAGGCTATAAAATGGTTGCAGGCCTGTTCGGCATATCTTAAAACACCTCTCAAAAAAGCAAAAACTCCAAGACTTATAAAGGCAAACAAAGCTGACAAGGGAACTGAAAATCCCAGAACATCCAACAATGCGTAACCTCCGAAAATCGTTATAAAGGAAGCACAGAGATATCCGATAATTCCCATAAGAATTGCCAAAATCATATATCCTGTCAATGGTTTTACAAGACCTATAAGGCTTGCCATTACCTTTATATTGCTTCTTTTTTTCATGCTGCATCACCTCCCAGATTTTCCAAATCACGCTGAGATTTCCACAATTTTGCATAATGTCCCTTTTTCTTTAAAAGCTCCCGATGATTTCCCTTTTCCGTAACATTGCCGTCCTCCAGCACATATATGCTGTCTGCATTTTCCACATTTGCAAGCCTGTGGGAAATAAGTATAACTGTCTTTGTTTTTGCAAGACAATAAATCTGCTCCA
The DNA here is from genome assembly GCA_944380855.1 of uncultured Clostridia bacterium. Lineage (GTDB taxonomy): Bacteria > Bacillota > Clostridia > Oscillospirales > Acutalibacteraceae > Limousia. The sequence goes on from CALWIW010000001.1 coordinate 23,493, forward strand.
TTATATCGTTTTCACTTTCCACGTCGATGTTGGAAGTTGCCTCGTCAAAAATATAAACAGGCGTATTGTGAAGCAAAGCACGTGCTAATGCCAAACGCTGACACTGACCGCCCGAAAGGTTTGAAGCCTTTTCTGCAAGCCTTGTGTCAAGACCTTTTTCACCTTTTAAAAAGCTTTCGAGATTTGTTTTTCTCAAAACCTCCCACATGGCCTTGTCGTCGCTTTCAGGATTTCCCATAAGCAGATTTTCTCTAACAGTGCCTTTAAAAAGATAGCTGTTGTGACCTATGTATGTTATTATGTTCATAAGGGATTTCTCCTCAATTTCGGAAAGCTCTGTATCTCCGATTTTTACAGAACCGCTGTAACCCTTGTTTCTTCCCATAAACAGAGAAGCAACAGTTGACTTTCCGCAGCCGCTTTCCCCCACAATAGCGGTAAAGCTACCCTTTTTAAAACTCATATCAATGCCCTTTAAAATCTCCCTGTCCTTTTCATAGGAAAATGAAAGGTTTTTACATACAATATCGCCGCTGTTTTCAAGCTTTACCTTTTCTGTGTTGTCCTCCTCCAAATCCAGAAGCTTAAAAATCTTATCACAAGCCGCCATACCGTTCATAGCAATGTGAAAAAAGCTTCCCAGCAGACGCATAGGTATAAAGAAATCAGCCGCCAAAAGAATAATAAGCAGACAGCCTGCCAAACCCACATTGCCTGCGGTAAACTGAGTAACTGCCATAATTACGCCCAAAGCCGCTCCGCCGTAGGCTATTAAATCCATGATAGTTATGGAATTTAACTGCATGGTAAGAACCTTCATTGTTATTTTCCTGAACTTTTCAGCCTCTTCGTTCATTTCAAGCTGTTTTCTCTCGTCCGCCTGATAAACCTTTAAAGTGGTCAGTCCCTGCAAATTCTCAAGGAAATTATCACCCAAGGCGGTGTACTGTCCCCAATACCTTGAAAGAAGCTTTTTAGCCCAGGTCTGCACCGCCGCAATGGCGACGGGAATAAGGGGAACACACAAAAGCAAAACAAAAGCCGACGGAAGATTTACAAAGGATAAAACCACAAACAAAGTTATTGGAGCTATCAAACTGTAAAAAAACTGGGGCAGATATGCTCCGAAATAGGTTTCAAGCTGTTCAACTCCCTCAACGGCAACCTGAACCACCTCCGAAGTTTTCACATCATTGCTGTAAGTCGAGCCTAACCTAAGAAGCTTTGAATATATTTTTTCTCTTAAAGTCTTTTTCACCGCCTTAGATGAGAGATACCCCATCTTTGAGGACAAAAAAGTACAGACAAATCTGATGCCGATTGCAAGTAACGCTCCAATTCCGGTAAACACAATATCACCGCTCTGTGCTGTGCCCATGTAGATTTTTTCCAAAAGCTGCGTGATAACCGCCATCATAGAAATATTTGCAAGCAGGGAACACCATTGGAAAATAACATTTCCTACAATGTACTTTTTGCTTTCTTTAACGGTTGAAATAAGCCGTTTATTTATCATCATTTTAAATACCTCCAATACCAATAAGCGATTAGCAATAACTAACTCAAGTCAAAAATAAAAAGCATTAGTCACAACTAACACATAACCATATATTAACGGACACTAAAATTAGTGCCCGCTAACTCTACTCCGTATAATAACATTTTTAATGCACCTTTGTCAATAGTTATGAAATCTTTATTTCTCCTGTTGACAGTAAAAAAACATAAATCTATAATCATAAGTAAGAAATATAAAACATGGTGATAAATATGAAAATAACCGTTCTTACTGAAAACACAGCCAAAAACCATAATTTTAAATGTGAACACGGACTTAGCCTTTATATAGAAACAAAGGGCAAAAAAATTCTCTTTGATGCAGGACAAAGCGATATCTTTTTATACAACAGTAAAATTCTGAATATAGACCTGAAAAACGTTGACCTTTGTATCCTCTCCCACGGACACTATGACCACGGCGGCGGACTGAAATATTTTTTGGAAATAAACAACACCGCCCCAATCTATATAAACGAACACGCCTTTGAACCACACTACAACGGAAAAGGCAAGTATATAGGACTTAACCCTGTTTTAAAGGAAAATAAAAGGCTTATTATTACAAAAGACGTATGTAAAATCGATGAAAATATGACTTTGTATACCTGTAACAACAAAGCCTTAAAATACCCCGTAGAGCCATACGGTTTGACCTGTCTTAAAAATGAGGAAAAATCCCCCGAGGATTTCAGACACGAACAATATCTCCTTATAAATGAAAATGGCAGAAAAATCCTCATAAGCGGCTGTTCCCATAAAGGAATAGTAAATATCGCAGAGATTTTCAGTCCTGATATTTTAGTAGGCGGTTTTCATTTCAAGGATATTAAACCGGACGAGCAGGGCAGAAAAATTCTAAAAGAAAAAGCCACGCTTCTTTTGAAACAGAAAACAACCTACTACACCTGTCACTGCACCGGAACTCAGCAGTATGATTATTTAAAACAAATTATGGGAAAATCCTTAAATTACATTTCGTCCGGAACGGTAATAGAAATTTAGTCTTTTACTCTTAATTAATATATCGGCTTATATATAACCTGAGCTCCGAAGGGCATTAACGCAAGCTTTGAAAACTTAAAGCACTGCAAACCGAAAGGTATACCTATTATTGTACAGCAAAGTATAATTCCGTTTAACGCCGAACACACCGCCAAGGGAATACCGCTTATTAAAATCCAAATAACATTAGCAAAACATGAGACCGCCCCTCCCCCGTATACAACATCTTTTCCGAAAGGGAAAAATACAAGGGACGCAAGTTTAAAGCATTGCAATCCTATCGGTATTCCGATAATAGTTATGCACCAAAGAACACCGGCCAAAGCCCATGAAAGCCCCTGCCAAAATCCACAAAAAATAAACCATAAAGCATTACCTATACAACCCATATAAAACCTCCGTATTTTATTTTTTATATTATATCACAGAAAACTGTTTTGCACTTGATATTTTTAGGCAATTATCGTATTATTTTTATATCATAAATATCATAAGAGGTAAAAAGCATGGTAAGAGAAATTGTAAAAGACCCGTTTTTTCTCGGTCAGAAATCAGAAACTGCCACAAAAGCCGATTTGTCTATAGCAAAGGATTTAACAGACACTTTAAACCACAACAGAGAAAACTGCGTGGGAATGGCTGCAAACATGATTGGTATAAAAAAGAGAATAATAGCATTTGACAATCTGGGTATTATAACAGTTATGTTTAATCCCGAAATAACGGAAAAATCGGGAGAATATGAAACCGAAGAAGGCTGCCTTTCACTTGCGGGAATCAGAAAAACATTAAGGTATGAAAACATAACGGTAAAGTATCAGGACATGAATTTTAACAGCCGAATCAGTAAATACTCAGGCTGGACAGCTCAGATTATTCAGCACGAAATAGACCACTGCAACGGAATATTGATTTAATTAAAATCGCAGGTAGTATATGAGAATAATTATTTCACCGGCTAAAAAAATGAAAACTGATACCGACAGCTTTGCTGTCACAAACATACCCGTGTTTATCCGCAAAGCTGAAAATCTCCTTGATATTTTAAAATCCATGTCTTTTGAAGAGCTAAAAAAACTATGGAAATGCAACGAAAACATAGCAAAGCTCAATTTTGAACGTCTGCATACTATGAAGCTCACTAAAAATTTAACTCCGGCTTTGGTGTCCTATGAGGGAATCCAATATCAGTATATGGCACCCGGAGTTTTTTCAACAGAACAGCTCCAATATGTTGAAAAGCACCTGAGAATAATTTCCGGTTTTTACGGTTTATTAAAACCCTTTGACGGGGTAACTCCATACCGTCTTGAAATGCAGGCAAAGCTAAAAACAGAATCCTTTAAAAATATGTATGATTTTTGGAAAGATGAAATTTATAAAAAAATCATATCCGAAACAGATACAATAGTTAATTTAGCCTCAAAAGAATATAGTAAATGTATCTCAGACTTTCTTCCGTCTTCCAACGGGATAAAATTTATTACCTGTTCTTTTTCAGAAATGAAAAACGGAAAACCGATAGAAAAAGGTACTCTGTGCAAAATGGCAAGAGGAGAAATGGTGAGATTTTTGGCAGAAAATAATATCGAAAATCCCGAGGACATAAAAAGCTTTGACAGGTTAAATTACTCGTTTTCTCCTAATTATTCAGATGAAAAAACATATATGTTTATAAAGGCTTAAGTTATTTTTAAAAAGCAGTTTTACAGACAGAACAAAAGTGCTTCACAGCGATGTGAAGCACTTTTTCATTAACTCATATCTTTCAAAAGCTCATGCCTTTGAGAGCATAATCTGAACGAGAGTAGCGTCAATAATGTTAATCTCTCCGTCCTCATTTACATCAGCTAAATCCTCTCTGAAGTTTTCCTCAGGAATTTTTACAATGTACTTTTGAATAGCTGTTGCATCAAGAATAGTTATAAAACCGTCTCCGTTTGCATCGCCCAAAAGTTTTCCGCCGCTTTCATAGTCTTCGATAGACATAAATTTAATATGAGGATATTTCTGTGTATATTTCTCGGTATTGGTTCAGGGAACACCAACCATTGTTATACCTTCGATTTTTTCCTTTTGAGTTATATCCATAAATCCAATGGCGGCAAGCCATGAAGATGCTCCTGAATTATCAATAAACGGATTCTCACTTCTGATAATAATTGTTTTGAGATTTTCACATCCAATGAAACATCCGTCTGAAATTGTTCTGCAGCTTTTCGGAAGGTCTATAATTTCCAATCCTGTGCAATCTCTAAAAGCATATCTATTTATTGTTTTTACTGAATTTCCGACTGTAACGCTCTTCAAGGAATCAAGTCCTCTGAAAGCATTATCTCTGATAAATATTACGGTATCAGGAATTACAACGCTTTCAACCTTTACGCCTTTATCGTATGCATCCTTGAATGTGTATTCTTCAATAGCTACTACATCGTATCCCTCAAGCTTATCAGGAATAACAACATTTACATCATTGCCGAGATACTTTGTAATTCTTGCTTCGTTGTCATCCGGATATACAGTGTATTCCCACATAAGCTCAGGTCTTGTTTCATAATCCTCAATAGTCATAAATGCGATATGAGAATAACTATTTGCAAAGCTTTCAGCTTTGGAACCAATTTCTCCTACAATTGTAATGCCTTCTATCGGTTTCTTTTTGAGTGTATCCATAAATCCAAATGCTACAGTTGATGACGAGGTTGTACCATTTTTATCGTTGGCTATATATGCATTACCTCTGATTATTATTGTTTTCAGAGCTTCACAGCCGATAAAAGCGTTGTTTCCGATTTCATCCACAGTTGCGGGAATGTCTATTATTTCCAATGAAGTACAATCAAGAAACGCAGTTGCTCTGATATCGGTAAGATTCTGACTAAGCTTAACAGTTTTAAGGGAAGCAATACCCCTGAATGCACTTTGATTTATAATCACTACTGTATCGGGAATTTCAACACTTTCAATCATTACTCCGCTGTCGTATGCGTCGGCAAATACAGATCTTATAGAGCCCAAAGCAGTGGTAACTCCGATAGAAGTAACTGTTCTGCCGTCTATGGTTTCAGGAATTACAACATTAGTATCAGTTCCGTTGTACTTTATAATTCTCGCAGAATCATCGCCTTCAGGCTCATATTCCCATACAGGAATCTCTGCCTGATACTCGTTTCCGAAAACTCTAAACTCGGCAGCACAGATAAGGTCATTGGTTTCTGTTGGGTTTTTGGTAGCTCCCTTTACAGTAATTTTTAACATTCTCCATTTTTGTGGATTTTCAATATTCAAAGAATGGCTTTCCATTCCCTCACCTGATGTACCGTAGGTCCATCCGTTCACAGTGGTAATTAAAGTCCACTTTGCAGTCGCTCTGTCGGTATCTAATGTTCCGTAAAGCTCAAAATCAGTAATCTTACCGTTTTTATCTGCCCTCTGTTTCGGAACATATTCAAACTTATCAACAACATATTCCTTACCCAAGTCAAGATAATAGCTGTTTTTTGTATCTGTGGCAAATACAACCTCATTACTGCTAAACTTTGTGTGCCAAAACGTGTCCGTATTTCCGTCAACAGCATGACCCATTAGCCTTTGCTGCGGCACTTCCTCGCTTTCGGCATAGCCTGTAACACCTGTTATTTGAGGAGATTCACCTTCAGCAGACACAGATGTCATAGACACCGCAAAAATACTGCTCAGCATTGATAAAGCCATTATAACAGATAAAAGTTTTTTCATAATTTACACCAACTCCTTTTATTTCATGTTTTATCTGCACTAAGTTGTATATATTTTACTTTATTTTTTACAATAAATCAATATTTTTATTAAATTTTATTCAATAGCTTTAAGGGACTCTACCATATCTATTTTCTTTAGTGTAAAATGAACCACTATTGTCACTATTACGGCGAACAAAGCGGTAATAAGTGCAGATACAACGTAACACCACCATGCCATATCGGAAATAAACATTACAACATCAACTTCCGCCACTGTTACAACAAATTTTTCAAGGAAAATTCCCCCAATCAGTCCCGCTATTATTCCCAGCAAAACAGCCACATTATTTTCACGGTAAATATAAGCTGAAACCTCTCTGTCGTAAAATCCAAGAACCTTTATGGTGGCAAGCTCCCTTTTTCTCTCATTTACGTTAATGTTCATAAGGTTATACATTACAATAAACGCCAGCAGTCCTGCCGATACTATCAGCACAAGAACTATGCTTTTCAGGCTTCCAATTGTGTCGATAAATCTTCCCATAATATCAGAGGAATAAGCAACTCCTAAAATGTCTTCGTTATCCAAAAGCTTGCGTGACAAATCCTCCGTTTTTACTCCTTCGGGAATATTTGCATAAAACATATTATATTCCGGATTATCATTATAAAGCTTACCGTAATACTCAGGTGTCATATAAATATAGTTCATGGCATAGTTTTCCGTAACACCGGAAACCTTTATCTCTGTAGAGCTTCCTTTGGAATTTTGAATTGTCATTGTATCTCCTGACTTCACACCAAGAACCTTTGAAAGCTTTTCATTAATAATCGCACCGTCATTGCTAAGCTCTAAAGGAGTTTTTTTGTCCATGGTTCTAAGCGTCACAAAATTCTCAATATGAGAATAATCCTTTGGAACAACCAAGGAAACAGAAATCATTCCGTCCGGCTTTTTTACATCAACGGTTTTACTCATCAACGCCATAGACTCTATAATGTTTTCGTCATTGTCTATATATTCCTGAAGCTGTTCAATATCGCTGTCTTCACTTACTGCAATTGTAATGTCATAAACAAATATCTCCTCAAACTGGCGGTCTACAATAGACGTTATAGCGTAATTAAGCCCAAAGCCTGTTAAAATCAAAGCACAGCAGCCTGCAACACCTATTGTGGTCATAATGGTTCTGCTCTTATATCTGAATATATTTCTTGCAGTAACCTTTCGTGAAAAAGAAAGCTTTTTCCAAATAAAGCCGATTCTCTCGAGAAAAATCTTTTTACCCTGTTTAGGAGATTTAGGACGCATAAGCTGAGCCGGAACAGTTTTCAGCTCTCTTCTGCACACAAAATATGCAGAAAGTCCGGTACAAAGGATACCCACCAAAGTACACCAGCCCGCATAGTCCCACCTGAAAGGCATCATAGGGTCAGGCATACTGTACATTATCTTGTAGGCATTTATAATTACCGACGGGAATAGCTTAAAGCCAATACATAGTCCTATAATACTTCCTACAATACTTGCACCTATGGCATAAAGTAGATATTTTGATACTATTGACCTGTTGTCATAGCCCAAGGCTTTCAAAGTTCCCATTTGTGTCCTCTGTTCCTCTACCATTCGTGCCATTGTAGTTGAGCAAACAAGAGCGGCAACAAGGACAAAGAAGAACGGGAACACAGCCGCTATTGCGTCAACCTTTTCTGCGTCTTCTTTATAAGTGGAATATCCCTGATTATCGTTTCTGTCAAAAATGTACCATTCCGGAGTTTCCAACTCACGTAATTCCTTTTCAGCGTCGGCAATCTTATCTCTGCCCTCCTGCAGTTCCTCTTCTGCATCAATTTCAGCCTGACGATATTCCTCTAAACCGTCCTGATATTCCTGCAAACCGCTTTCATATTCGTCAACGCCTGATTCATATTCCGATTCGCCGGAATAAAGCTTATTCAGAGCCTCTTGAAGCTCCGCTTTTCCCTCTGCTTCTTTTTGATTCAAAAGACTTTCGTTACTGTAAATTTCACTGTAACCCTCATCAATCTGACGTTTTGCTTCGTCAAGCATATTTTTTGTATTTTCAAGCTCCTGACGTCCTTCGTCAAGCTGTCTGTAACCCTCTTCTATTCCTGCCTTTAGCAGTGCTACAGCTTCCTCTCCCTCTATAACCTGTGCTTCTTTCTCATCAATCTGCTTTTGTCCCTCTGAGGTTACCATTCCGAGGATTGCACTGTACTGTTGTTTCTCTTCAGTTGTCTGTGCAGTAGCATAAGAAATAAAAAAGCTTTTTATACTTATGGGAACACCGGGCATCATTTCAGAAATAAACGCGTCTATCTGCTCCATAACGGATATTTCTTCAGCCGGTATTTCTTCTTCCGTAACAGAGATTTCTGCGTATTTTTCTATTATTGAATTATAATTGTTTAACAGACTTTTAAATGATTCAAGCTCTTCCCTGCCTAAAACAACAACAGGTTCAAGCTCTGCAAGCTGAGCTTCATAGCCTGCAATTTCCTCCAAAGCTTCAGCTTCTTTTTCCTGAAATTCAGACAACCCTTGGTTATAAAGTTCAAGTCCTTCATTATATTCCTTTTCAGCTTCCGAAAGCTTGGCTTTTGCATCGGCAATTTGCTGTCTTCCCTTTGCAATTTCATTGTTCAGGGTTTCAACGCCGCTGTAATATTCGCTCCAGCCATCGTCAAGCTCTTTTCTTGCGTCATCAATTTGAGTCTTTGCATCTTCAAGCTGAATACGTGCGTCTTCAAGCTCCTGCCAGCCCTCCTCAAGCTTTTGAGCGGCTTCCTCTTCTCCGTCCGCAAGCTCCTGCTTAGCATCATCAAGTTCTTCCTGTGCTTCAGCTACAATTGAATTGTATCTGCCGTAGGAAAGTTCCTTATTTTCTTCAAGCAGCGTAGTATTTTCTTTAATAATATCCGTATATTCCTGCTCAAACGGGTCTAATCCCTCTGTCTGAGAAAGTGTAAAATACACATCGGTATATACATCATAAGCAAAATCCTCTTCTGGTATAAGTATATAGGAATCCAGCTCGCCATCGCCTATTGTGGTATTACCATATTGAAAACCAACATAATTAGGAGTGTTTATTGTACCTACAATCTCAAATTCGGTAACCTTTAGTTCTTCCGAAATGTCACCTTTTTCAAGATAAAGCTGTATCTTGCTTCCTATGGCAAGCTCACCATTTGCAAGCTTGCTTTCTACCACCGCACATTCTCCTGATTTTTCAGGTAGTCTGCCGTCAACCAACATAGGTCTGTTTATATTATCCTCTGTATCGGGATTTAAAACATTATAGGATATGGCCTTAAGCTCCATATTATTGTCGTCGTTTTTTACCATCACATCGGCGGAATATCCGCCCTTGATACCGCGGACATCAACGGTGTTCTTTATAGCTTTAATATCAGCGTCGTCTAATCCATAGTTGGACATGATGTGAAAATCAGCTAAATTATATTCGTCATAATATGCCGCCGCTGTCATCTTCATATCTGGACAGCTTGACTTTACGCCGGCAAAGAAACCGCTTCCAATGGCAACTATCGCCATAATAGCAAGAAATCGGCTTTTGGAACGGTAAATCTCACGGAATAAATCCTTCATCAAAGCCTTTTTCATCTGCATCACGTCCTTTTTCTGCAAAATACTACCATTCAATATTTTCAACCGGCATAGGATTCGGGTTAAGGGTTATACTCTCCACCTTACTGTTTTTCATTTTTATAATCCTGTCTGCCATAGGCGTTATAGCCTGATTATGTGTTATAAGAATCACCGTCATATTATTGTTTCTGCAAGTATCATGAAGAAGCTTTAAAATATTTTTACCGGTATTATAGTCCAAAGCACCTGTAGGCTCGTCGCAAAGCAAAAGTTTAGGCTTTTTAGCCAAGGCTCTGGCTATTGAAACTCTCTGCTGTTCGCCTCCGGAAAGCTGTGACGGGAAATTATTTATTCTGTCCTCAAGTCCGACCTCCTTTAAAACCTCCACAGGGTCATAGGCATCTTTTGTTATTTGGGTTGCAAGTTCGATATTTTCCTTCGCCGTAAGATTTTGTACAAGGTTATAAAACTGAAAAACAAAGCCTATATCATACCTTCTGTACTCTATAAGCTCTTTTGGACTTAGCTTTGCCACATCTTTGCCATCAACAATAACTTCTCCCTCGTCGCAGCTGTCCATACCGCCCAAAATATTGAGTATTGTAGTCTTTCCCGCTCCGCTGCTTCCCACAACCACTGCAAATTCCCCTTTTTCTATGTTAAAGGAAACACCGTTTGAGGCGGTTATAATAACTTCACCCATTTTGTACCTTTTATAAACATTTTTAAGTTCCACAAAACTGGACATAGGCGTCCTCCTGTTCTTTATAAATCTATTGTTAATTCAACAGGACAATGGTCAGAACCCATAACCTGAGTATAAATCTTAGCGTCTGTGAGCTTATCCTTTAAAATATCGGAAACGCAGAAATAATCAATTCTCCAGCCTGCATTTTTGGCTCTCGCACTGAATCTGTATGACCACCAGGAATAAACTCCCTCTAAATCCGGGTAAAAATATCTGAATGTGTCAACAAATCCACTGTCCAAAAGCCTTGAAAATTTTTCTCTTTCTTCGTCTGTAAAGCCGGCATTTTTTCTGTTTGTTTTAGGATTTTTCAAGTCAATCTCCTTGTGTGCAACATTCAGGTCGCCGCAAAAAATTACAGGCTTGTTTTGCTCCAGCTTTTTAAGATAATCAAGAAATGCGTCTTCCCACTCCATACGGTAAGGAAGCCTTAAAAGCTCGTTTTGAGAGTTAGGCGTATACACCGTCACAATGTAAAACTTCGGATATTCAAGGGTTATCACTCTTCCCTCGGTGTCATGCTCGGGGATATCTATGCCGTAATGCTGGGACAATGGTTTTTCTTTTGTAAATATAGCTGTTCCCGAATATCCCTTTTTTTCCGCATAGTTCCAAAACTGATAATAACCTTCGGTAGGCAGTTCAATCTGACCTGCCTGAAGCTTTGTTTCCTGTATGCAGAAAATATCGGCGTCTGCTTCTTTAAAAAAATCCACAAACCCTTTTCCTACACATGCTCTTAAACCGTTTACATTCCATGATATTAATTTCATACTCTTTATTGTTCGGCAGATTATTTTGCCAAACATTCCTCCCATATTATTTCTTTAAATCCTAAAAGTATTTTATCTTCTGCAATAAAAATAGGTCTTTTAACCAGCATTCCGTCAGAAGCCAAAAGATCGTACATCTCCTCTTGTGACATTTGAGGCAATTTTTCCTTTAAATTTAGGGATTTATAAACCTGACCGCTGGTGTTAAAAAACTTTTTCAACGGCAAATACGATTTTGTATGCCACTGCATTATCTCTTCCTTAGAGGGATTTTCTGTTTTTATATCTCTTTTTACAAAGCTTATTTTCTTTTCAGTAAGCCATTTTTCGGCTTTCTTACAGGTACTGCATCCTGAGTAACACAAAAATAAATTTTCCAATACATTCGCCCCGTTTCTACAAAAAAATTGTTATATTTTAACATTCTTTAATATAATTATATCAGCTTTTTTTGTTGTATTCAATAGACAATTCCCTCGGATATGTCGTATATCTCCCGTCTTTTTATAAATAAGCAAAAGAAAAGACAAAGAATTGCTTCTCTGTCTTTCATAAGGTGTTATAAACAATTATTACTCCATGGTTTTATAGTATTGGTCACGCAGATTTTCCCAGTACTCCTTATCCTCTTTAGTTATAGGGCGGATTACCCTGCATGGATTTCCAGCCGCAATAACATTTTCCGGAATATCCTTTGTTACAACCGACCCCGAGCCTATTACAGTATTATTTCCCACCGTAACTCCCGGGTTTATAACGGTATCTCCGCCAATCCACACATTATCGCCGATAGTAATAGGTTTTCCTATGGAAAAACCACAGCTTCTGATTTCTGGGTCTACCGGGTGTCCTGCTGTGTACAAGCTGACTCTCGGTCCTATTAAAACATTGTTTCCTATTGTTACCTTGCACACATCAAGTATTATGCAATTATAGTTGCAGAAAAACTTGTTTCCTATAAAAATATTGTACCCGTAATCACAGGAAAAAGGCGGCTTTATGCTGAATCTGTCGCCGGTTCCACCAAAAAGCTCTTTTATAATTTTGTTTCGTGCAGGTCTGTCGTCTTCAGCAGTCACATTATACTCCAATAAAAGCTTTTTTGCCCTGATATAATCGTTTCTTAAATCTTCGTCGAAAGCACTGTAAAGTTCTCCGGCAAGCATTCTTTCCTTTTCAGTCATTATTTTTACCCTCCGTCAAATTGAGTAATTTTATCTTTTCAGCCGCATTAATGAACCGGCAGGTACAGGTTTATCAGTAATCATTTCAAGCTGTTCCATAGCGTGATTAGCCGACTCCACAATTTCTCCTTTGAGATTTACAAGCTTTTCCACCTTAACCTCAAAGGAAAAACCGTCAGGAGGCAAAATATCAAGAGTGTCTCCTGTAAAGAATCGGTTTCTCTGGGTTATCTGAGAAATATTATTTTCGGAACTGTTGCATACTCCCACAAAATCATATTTTCTTATATAACCGCCGTTGCTTGTTACCTGTCCCGGTTCGTCCCCAAAGTAAAATCCCGTGCTGTACTCCCTGTGACTGATTTTTTCCAATTCTTCCTTAATCCATGGCTGAAGCTTGTAATTCTCACCCATTGAAATAAAATCGTCAACCGCATGGCGGTATGCGTTTGTAGTTACAGCGGTATAATAAGCAGATTTGGCTCTGCCTTCGATTTTAAGACTTGATACGCCTGCCTTTACAAGCTCCGGTATATGCTCAATCATGCACATATCCCTTGAATTATACAGATATGTACCTCCGTCCTCCTGTTCAACAGGGAAAAACTGTCCTTCTCTGTTTTCCTCATAAAGATGATATTTCCATCTGCACGGCTGGGCACAGTCCCCGCGGTTTGCATCTCTTCCGGTAAGATAAGCAGAAATTAAACATCTTCCCGAAAAAGATACACACATTGCACCGTGAACAAAACATTCTATTTCCAAATCGTTCGGTATTTTTGCCCTTATTTCGGCTATTTCATCTAAGGGCAGTTCTCTTGCCAAAACCACTCTCGAAGCTCCCATATCATAAAAAGCTCTCGCCGTTTCGTAATTTACTATTCCCGCCTGGGTTGAAATATGACAGTGAACTTTCGGTGCATATTTAGCAGCCATATTAAGAACACCAATATCTGCGATTATAAAAGCGTCAACACCAATATTTCCGCAATGAGTCAAAAATTTGGGAAGCTTTTCAATCTCACTGTTTCTGGGAAGAGTATTGCAAGTAACATATATTTTTTTATTTTTTTCATGGGCAAGCTTTACCGCCTGCTCCAATTCACTTTCAGTAAAGTTTTTGGAAGCTGTTCTCATTCCAAACATATTTCCTGCAAGAAAAACCGCATCCGCTCCGAATTTCAGAGCGGATTCAAGGCATTCCATATCCCCTGCAGGCGAAAGTACCTCGGGTTTAATCATAGTAATATCTATACCTTTCTGTTATAGAGTTATTCTTCTACCAAACCGGCAGCAATAAGATTTTGATGATGCTCGTCCGCATTTGTTGCATAGTAAGCAACAGACGGGCTGTCCTCTGTTGCGGCAGAATGACAGAAATAATAATAGTTTGTGTCGTAAGGATACAATGCCGCCATTATTGCTGCAAGACTCGGATTACAGATTGAACCTGCCGGCAATCCGTATATGCTGTATGTGTTGTAATCGCTTACATAATCACCTTTATCCTCAGGAATAGCACCTTTGGAACGGTAAGGATAGTAAACGGTGGAATCACAGTCAAGTCTTGCCAAACCATCGTCAATATCGGAATTCAAACGGTTATGAAGCACAGAAGATACATAGTACATATCCTCTTCATCTGCGGCTTCCGCCTGGATAATAGACGCAATTATCATTATCTCGTCCATTGAATAACCGCTGTCCTCTATCATTTTTTCTATTGTTACATCTTTTTCGTAGTTTTCATTTTCATATTTTGTATATATAACTCTTCTTTCATAGTTGCTTAAAAAACGCTCTATGGTAGTTTCAGGGTCTTCATTTTTATAAAAATCATAAGTATCCGGGAACAGATAACCCTCAAGGCGATAGTATTTACCTTCCGAAGAAACATTTTGCAGGAAAGGATAATCCTCATCGTAAATATCGCTGTTAAGAAGTTCAAAGAACTTATCTCTGTCAGTAAGAACTCCTTCCTCCTCAAGCTTATCGGCAATTTCTAGGACATTCATTCCTTCATAAAGCTGAACCGTTACAATATCTGTTCTGTTCAGATTACTCTGCATATAGTTTACAATTTCTTCATAGTCCATATTTGTTTCAATATCAAAGGAACCTTGTCTGAACCCGTCGGAAGAATTGGTAACGTTAGTATAAAGCTTGAAAAACAGCTCGTTATTGATAACATGATTTTCACGCAAAACAGACGCCACTTCGTCCAATGTAGGGTTAGGGCCTATTTCGATATGCACCTTTTCACTTGAACCTCTGTTAATGGCAAGCATATCGTTAAAACCGATTACTAAAAACTGGCCCAAAATTATTCCTGCTATAATCGTAAAGATAAGCCATGTAAACTTAAATAATCTTTTATTCTTTTTGCTTCTTTTCTTTTCCTGTTTTTTCATTTGTTTTATCTGTTTGTCAGAGTATCCGTTTTCATTTCCGTAGTATTCACGGTTTTCATATTCTCCTCCGCCATTGATATCAGAAACCGTATCAACAGGATAATTTTCCTCTGACGGATACGAATAGGCATTATTATCAAATTCAGCCGGTTGAAAACTGTTTTCTGAATTGTAGTCGTTACCGATGTACTGTCTTGAATTATTTTCATAGTGACGAGCCTCTGCAGGCTCATAGGAAAAATTATCAAGATCATAATTTTTATTTGTTTCAACTCCAAAATCCGAAACCTTGCCTTCTGCTTCTGAAACAGAGCGGATATCTTCAACCAAATCCGGAGAAAAGGAAGGTTCTATATTCATTTTAAAATTCTCGACTTTTTTCCTTCTGCTTTCCTCAAACATAGCTTCGGAATCATTATTAAAATTTTTGTCGTCAGACATTTCCACACAGCCTTTCCTATTATCTCCTGTTTGCATTTTGCTTTTTTATATTTCTTACAAATCGTTCTGTAATTATCAAGTCCACAGGTCTGTCAAAATAACCGTGGGGGAGCTTCCATTTAACGCAGCTGCTGTAGCACAGACCTATTTTATCCCCTTTGAATAAAGACAAAAATCTGTCGTAATAACCCATTCCGAAACCGAGTCTGTATCCCTCCGAATCGAAAGCAAGACCGGGAACAATGCACACTCCCTTGGAAAAATCATCAACCTTTTCACATTTTTCCGGAACAGGCTCCATAAGTCCGTAGGTGCTTTTCTCAAGCTGGTCAAAAGAGGTTATAAAATAAAAATCCATTTCCCTTTTATCCGTAACACATCTTGGAACCGCAACCCTCTTGCCGTCTTTTAATGCAGCGTCGATTATTGAAACGGTATCTATTTCAATAGGCTTTGACACAAAGGCAAAAACCACGCTGTTGTTTTTGTACTCCTTTGATGCCAAAAACGTCTTTTTCAAAAGTCCGTCATATCTTCGTTTCTTGTCAGGACTCATGTTTTCTCTTATTCTTCTGAATTTTTGTCTAAGCTCCCGTTTTACAATTCTTATATCATTTACGGGCATTGCATAGCACCTTTGAGCTTTTCGGCTCTTTCCTCTCCCAAAAGAAGAGATACTATTTCGAGACCAAATTCAACGGCACAGCCCGCTCCTTTTGATGTGATAATATTTCCGTCCCTTGTAACAGGCTCTCCTGTATACTCGGAACAATTTAACTCTCCCTCAAAGCCCGGGAAACAGGTTGCTTTTTTATTTTTTAATACACCTAAATGGCCCAAAACAGATGGAGCGGCACAAATAGCTGCCACGGGAAGATTATTTTTAACACAATACTCCACGCTTGCTGCAACAATAGGAGAATTGTCCAAATTTAATGTTCCCGGCATACCGCCCGGAAGAATAACCATTTCCATGTTATCGGTGATTACTTCGCTTTCCTCGATATCTGCGATTATTCTTATACCGTGGGAACCCTTTATCTCTTTTCCCCCGACTCCTACGGTAACAACATCAAGTTCCGCTCTTCTCAATATATCCACGGGAGCCAATGCCTCAACCTCTTCAAAGCCGTTTGCCAAAAAACAATAAATCATTTTCATTTCCTCCTTTATTCAATCTTTTGTAAGTCCTATATAAATTCTTTCGGAAAACTCTGCCGTACTGTCCAATACTTTTATCATTCCGAATTTATCTTCAGAATAACCGGGAATTCTGACAGTAAGTTTACCCCTGCTTTCAAATCCAAAAAACTCTGTACTGAACAATTCTTCAATAGATTTTTCTGATATAAATTCAGTTATTACGGCATTCTCAGGCGTACCTTGTATTACCATATAAAAATCATCGCCGGAAAGACAAAAGCCCTTGTAAACTCTGTTATAACCCAAAGCGTTTTTAACTGTTTTATCAGAAAATCTCATAACCTGAACAGGCAGTTTTGCAGATTCCCTCAGCTTTATTATACTGTCAATCTTTTCATTATTTGATAAATATTTTTTAATGAAGGTATCAGACAAGGAAAAATCATATTCTTTAGTTACCGTTCCGAATAAAGGAACATACCCCAGTCCTGCGTAATAGGAATAAAGCTTTTCATTTGCCGGAAGCAAAACCGAAGCCTTATCTCCGTTTTTAAAGCTGTCAGTAAGAGCGTATTCTATAAGGGAAGACATTATTCCTCCCTTTCGGTATTCCGGAAGCGTAGCCGCTCCGAAAAGATAATGTGCTTTTTGCAAAACTCCCTTTTTGTCAAAGATTTCACCTTCAATCAAGTAAAGGGACGCACAGCATACGTCATCTTCAAAACATACATAACATCTAACCGATGGATAAATATTTTCAAAAACAAATTTTGTTCCCTCGTCAGTATCAAGAAAACACCTTTTCCATATATTTTCAAGCTGAGGCTTTAAAAAAGACTTTTCCTCATCAAGTATTTTTCTGTACTGCCTTTCCATAACAATCATTCCTTTGGAATTGCGGCATATCTTGTCAGTATTCTTTCGGGATAATAAGAAAGCTTGGCTTTCCTTAAACCATCAATTCCCATATCCTCTTCACGGTTCAGAAGTTCATATTCAGTGTAGGTTTGTGCAAAGCAGTTATTTATCATGGCATAAGCACCGTCAAAAGCCAATGCTTTTTCAAAATTCACATCGCACACCTTATCGTTTATCCTTGACGCCGCAGTCATAGCAACAGGCTCGTCATCTACATAAAGAACTCCTCCGAACATTCCGAGAATATCGAAATTATAAAAAGCTCTGTTTATGGCACAATACTCCGCACCGAGGCTTTCCCCTCCCGAGCCTGCACAGCCGTTTATGGCACACCATTTTGCCGCAACAGTCAAAGCGTCGTCAAAGGTCTCCTTACCAAGCTTCTCAAAACGATAATTGGGATAAAGTCTTTTAAACTTTGAAATATGATTTCTTTTAGCATGGTATTTCTTACCGGGAAGCTCTGCCAAATCAGTTCTTAAATATATATAATCGGCAGAACCGTCCATTTCTTCATAAGTAAACTCACCCGGATATAACCGCTTCAGTTCTTCAACATTTTCTTCGGTAAGCATATAAAGTCCGGAAAACTCTCCGAATTTTTCCATGCTATCGGCTTTAATATCTTCAATAACAGATTTTATGTCACCTTTTCCGCAGGGATAGCTGTATCTTTTATTATCTTCTTCACCGAAAAGCTTAATAACAAATCCGTCTTTCACCGCTGCCGTTGTTCCGTATTTTTTACCCCACAAATACATTGTCGCAAAAGACGCGTCAGAACCCATATGACCGGAGTTTTCAAATATATTTGTCAGAGTATCTATATCACTTAACTCTATTTCCTTAAAATTAAGCAGTCCGTTTTTTAATTCAGTCATAAATTTAAAAATCCTCTTTCCTAAACAATACACGTTTCTAACTGTTAATTAAACCGTCGATTTAGGGTCTCTTTTAAATAAGTCTTAACATATTATTAACATTTCAAAGATAAATATATAATTACGTTATTCAAAAAGAACTTCACTGATTATATTCATAATGTCCCTGTTTATATCTTCAATTGCCCTGATTTTATCACCGTCACAGCAATCCACAACGCGCCATTTCAGTTTTTCGGCGGAATACATGGCATTGTTTCTGCACTCGTCGAGAAATCTGACATTTTTTTCATGAATATCCTTCTGAGATTCATCGCCGCTGTATCTCTCACTTAAAAGCTTTTGTGATACCTTAGGCTTAACATCAAGATAAATCACCGCGTCAGGTGACGGAAGCTTTAACTTTCCGTACTCAAAGTCCTCCAGCCATGAGAGAAACTCTTCTTTTTTATCTTCTGTAAGCTTTGATAACTGATATATTTCATTGGACGTGGTATATCTGTCAGCCAAAATTACAGCATCGTTTTCATAATCTTTTTTCCAAAACTTCAAAAAGCTTGCGGCACGGTCTACAGCATAAAAAGATGAAGCTGTATAGGCATTTACATCTAAAGGATTTTCGCCGAATTCTCCTTTCAGATACATCTGAACAAGTGATGAGCTGGGCTGACTGTAGTCAGGAAATGATATTTTTTTTACATTAACGCCCTGTTTAAGCAAATTCTCGTATACAAGCTGAGCCTGCGTAGCTTTTCCGCTGCCGTCCAACCCCTCAATTACTATAAGCTTACCTGCCATATTTTTTTCTCACTTCCTGCATTTTTCCGCAGCTCATTTTCCCCTCGGGACATTTGCCGAAAAGACAGGGAGGACCGCAATGTTTAAACAGTTCGGGAGCAACCTCAAGGCACTGCATAAGCATCTGTTCAGCAAGACTTCTTATCTCCCACTGGGCTCTGTTGCAGCATCTGTGTGCAAAGAAATTTTTCAGACTGCGTGCATTAAATGTGCAAATCATTTTTGTGCAGCAAGCATTGGGAAGAACAAACCTTGCGTCTTCTATTGCTTTTTTTTCAGCAGCTCTTTCAGCCGCCTTTTCTTCCATTCCTGAAGCAATAAACTCATCATAAGCCTGTTTTTTAAGTATATCAGCAAGCTTATCGTATTGCTCCTGATCTTTTTTCATAGCATCAAGAAAAATCTCCTTTGCCTCAGGATTTTTCTCTATTTCAGGAGGCAGAACAAATTCAAATTGCTTTTCTGCCACATATCTTTGACTTTGAACGCTGTAGGAAGCAATCCTGTGTCTTGTTATCTGTGCCAGCAACGCACGTGAAACACCCTCAATACCAAAAGTAAAGGAAGCGTGTTCGATAGGACTTTCATGTCCTATTTCCGAAAGCATATCCACAAAGGAAGAAACCTTTTCGTCCGTAAGTCCGTCGCCTATATCAGATATTTTTGACGGTGAGTAACAAAGTTTTGCCGCCATTGCCACCGTCTTTTGAGGATCAGGCGTATATGCCAGCAATGTTACCTTTAATGACATTATTTTACCTCTTTTCTTTTAAATCGTCTAATTATTCAATAATACATATATATATTAAATTTTAGCATATACGTTATTAAAAATCAAGACAGGTAATATTCAAAAACGCTCGTATGTTCTCGGTTAATATATTTTTACAAAAAACAGGAGCAGGCAATATTCAGCCCGCTCCTTAAATTATGTTACGCTATTATAAATGATAAATAAATACAAAACAAAAAGCCTACACACGGATCACGTGTTAAGGCTCTTTGGTGCGAGTGACGAGACTTGAACTCGTACGTCATGGACACACGCCCCTCAAACGTGCCTGTCTGCCTATTCCAGCACACTCGCATTTTTATTGATTTGTCGGTCAACGCTGGTTATTATATCACGGATAAATCCAATTGTCAATAGTTTTTTTCGCAAATACAGGGTATTTTCAAACCCGAAAACAAACTGCTCTTAAAAACAAACTTTAGTATTTGATGATTGATGATAGTAGACTTGATGAGTTATTGTCTTTAAAGTTTTTCAAATTAAGGAGTTGCAGTCTTCGAGCTTGAAAACACCCTGTAAAATAAATCTGCGTAAATTACTTAATGTAAATCGCTTTATGTTGTATTAAATATAGCATATGAAAACTTGTTTTTCAATATGTGCAGTCACCTGTGCATAAATTTCTGTAAAATTTTCAAAAACCCGCACACAATATGTGCTTGTTAATTGACAACAACGGTACGTTTTTTATATAATATTTTTACAAAAACTGTCACTTACAGGAGATGAGACGTTTATGTTAAGTTTTTCCGAAGAGCTTTCTAAACTGCTGGCACAGTCCAACATAGCAATTTATACCCTTGCAAAAAACACAGGAATAGACCGACGGGCAATATATCGTCTGAAAGACGGTACAAAAAAGCCAAAACTTTCTGAAGTAAATAAGATTACAAAAGCATTGTCTATTTCAAAAGAAGATAAAGACAGATTGTGGCAAGCCTACGAGATTTCGATGATAGGCGAAGAAAAATATCGAAGCCGTCAGAGAACAAAGGAATTTTTGGAAACATTAAGTTCAATTTACAGCAGCCAAAAAGAAAACATGATTATGTTTACAAAAAGCGAATTTGATATTCCTAAAGAATCTACCACCATTCAGGGTCAAACAAACATAGATACCTTTCTGAGAAACGTTATGTCTTTGGAAAATTCCTCTAACGGATATATCTATATTCAAACAGATTTATCATACGATTATTTATTTAACGAATTATCCTTTCACATTTCATGCAATCCGTCTATTGACGCAAAAGTTTTTGTTTCAATGAAATCTCCTGATGATGACCTGTATAACGACAGTATTTTTTCTATTGCAAAAATTTATCCTCTATTGCTTTTGGGTGAAAACTGTCAGGCAAAGTTTATAAAAGTAACCTCTAATATAACCGCACTGTTCCCATATAATATAGTCACCTCTAATTTTCTTGTAAGCATCTCACAGGACAAAAAGTCTGCGGTTGTTACAAAAGCCAAAAGTATAGTTGATTCTACTAAAAATATCTTCTTAAAGGTTTTTAATAAAGGAACCGATTTTGTCACCCATTTAGATTTAAATGAAAGTGCTTTGCATACTCTTGATTCGCTGTTTAAGCAGCACAAAAACAAAAAAATTTTACTGTACTCTATGGATTACGAACCATGTGTAACAATTCTTGCTGACAAAGAAATTCTTGACAAAGCAATTAACAAGGAAAGCAAAAGTGCTTTGGAGCTTATAGAAATGTACAGTAAGGCAAGTTCTAATATTTTAGGTTCTGTTTCATATTTTACCCTTGACGGACTTAAAAGCTTTTTAAAGACAGGAGAGCTTTTCGGAATACCAAAGGATTATTACCATGTCTTGGACAGAGAACTTATTATCAAAATTATAAAAAATATGTACTTAGCGTACAAAAGCGGATTTTATAAGCCTTACCTGATAGACAGTTCCAACTTTAATTATCCTAAAAATTTCAGATACAGCGGTTCCGGAACTATTTACGACTACTTCTTCATAACTCTTACAAATAACGAAAACATATTGAATACTATGTCCCTAAATGAAAGCGGTCTTTCAGGATATTTTTACGATTTTGTAGAATCGCTTCCGCAAACAAATCTTGTATTCAGTTGTGAAGAAAGTATGGAAATCATAATCGCAGAAACAGAAAAAATATTAAACTGCAAAATTGATTTAGATAATTTATAAAAAATAAATTTCGATGAATATTATATTCCTTTTGCCGCCATACTATGTTTGACATAAAAACAAAAACAATATGGAGGCATTAATATGATAATTGATAAAATAGCTCTTGCTTTGCTTATAGTCGGAGGAATTAACTGGGGAAGCATAGGTATTTTTAACTTCGACATAGTAGGAAGTCTTTTCGGAGGTCAGTCCTCAGCCATCAGCCGAATTATTTTTGTAATAGTAGGTCTTTGTGCAATATGGTGCATATCTCTGCTGTTCAGAAATAATGCAATGTCCTCTGAAAGCGATAACGAGAGCAATAACGGTATTTATTCTGATTAATAAAAATTCAACCGCATAAAGGGAGCGAAAATTTCGTTCCCTTTTGTTTTGTGCAAAAATAAAAACGGACAATACCAAAAGATACTGTCCGTTTATGTTTTGGTCGACCTTATTTGAATTTATCCGAACTTTTCCGCAAGAAAAAATATCCCCTTCATTTTTTGCGTCCACCAGCTCCACTATCGCCGATGAATCCGATTTATCATCTATCTTGTAATTTATAAGCAGTTTATCATCATAAAGATAAATACTGTCTATAAAAATTTCAATGAGCTTTTTTAAAAATTCTGTATTAATGGACACATCTTTTTTAAAGCTTAGCAGATAAAAAATTATATGGTCTTTAGTCAGCTTATTTTCTGTGCTTATTTTTTCTTTGGCTAACTCAATGTTTAATCTGTCTTTTTCTTCTTCAAGCTCGTCCATTCTGATTTTCGTTGTTTCATTGAATATTCCGGACTCTATCGCCCTCATTATGTTTTTTAAGGCTTTTTCGACTTCTGCAAGCTGCTTTTTCAGCCTTTTCTCTTGTACATTTTCCGCAAGCTTTTTCTGATAGGCTTCTAAGACTTTTTCGGCGATAAGCTCGATAGCTTCATCTTTCAAAACATAATCTACTGTGGCATAAATTACCTGTTTCTCTATTAAATCCTTTTTTACAGATTTCTTCTTGCAGGTCTTTTTAATCTTTTTCCCACGGCAAGAGTAATAATAATATCTTTCTCCGTTCATGCTTGTGCCGCTGTCACCAGACATCGGTGATTTACAGTGTCCACAAAAGAGCTTGCCTGTAAGTAAAAAATCCACGTTTCCGCATCTCCTGTTTCTAATGGTCTTATTCTCCATACCATTCTGAACTCTGTTAAACAAATCAGTATCAACGATTTGTGGAATTTCTGCTCTTACATTCGCCCATGTATATTCACCTATGTACTTTCTATTTTTAAGCATAGATTTTACAGTATTGCAGTTAAAAGCAGCTCCTCTTGAGGTTTTAAATCCGCTGTTATTCAAAAACTCGGCAATTTGAGTATAACCCTTTCCGCTGGTAAACATTTCAAACGCTTTTCTTACGGCATTAGCTTCAGCTATATTTATCTGCAAGTAATTGTTTTCATCTACATAGTAACCCAAAGGAAGAGAAGAACCGGCGTACTTTCCTTTCATAACAGCCTCACTCATTCCTCTTTTAATATTCTGTGATAGGTTTGCTGAATAATATTCCGCCAAACCTTCAAGCACGGCTTCAAGTATGATACCTTCCGGACCTTCGGGAATAGCTTCCTTTGCGGACAAAAGCTTTACACCATTTAAACGCAGAAGTGCTTTATTCTTCGTTATATCTTCTCTGTTTCTGCCGAACCTGTCAATTTTCCATACAATCACATAACTAAAGAGTTTCTTTTTACTGTCGCTTAACATCTGCTGAAAAGCCTCTCGATTATCAGTTCTTCCGGATTGTCGGCGGTCAGCATAAATCTCTACTATTTGCAAATCATTAGTTTTAGCAAAGGCCATACATTCTCGTATCTGCCCTTCTATTGACTCTTCTTTTTGGTCATGTCCTGTACTGTATCTCGCATAAATTACCGCAGTTTTCATCTATTATCACTCTTTTTCAAATTTCTATTATAAGAATATCATTATAATATCGTTTTATCAATATATAAAACAAAAATTACCTAAATAATAGTTTTTTTAAAGCTGTTGACAAATACGTATTAAAGGCGTATAATATACACATAGAGAGGAGGAAATACAGTGAAAAGAAAAGACTTGATAAAACTTCTTGAAAAGAACGGTTGGTACTTAAAACGCAAAGGTGGAAACCACGACATATACACCAACGGAAAAGACATAGAACCTGTTTCAAGACAAGTTGAAATCAAGGAACCCGTTGCACAGGCAATTATCAAGAGGAGAGGGCTCAAATGAGCCCTTGCCACCTCTATTTTTATAGAATTACTTTACTGGAGGTTATCGAAAATGAAAAAAGCTTATCCAATTATTCTAACACCGGACTCCGACGGTTATGCTGTTTATATTCCGGATTTTAATGCTAATACTCAAGGAAATGACTTAGCTGAGGCTATTGAAATGGCAAGAGATGCAATCGGTATTATGGGAATTGATATGGAAGATGATAAAAAACCTCTTCCTGAGCCCAGTTCTACAGCCGATTTTAAAGTAAAAGAAAATGAACTTGTTTCCCTTGTGGATGTTGATTTCTCCGAATACCGCAAAAAGAATGAAATGAAAGTTGTCAAGAAAAACTGTACTCTGCCCAGCTGGCTTTGCTATGAAGCTGAAAAGGCAAACATTAACTTCTCTCAGATTTTGCAGGTTGCATTGAAAAAAGAATTACACATCACAAACAGATAATTTATGCCCGTTCCTTATATTTTGGGAACGGGCTTTTTCTGTTGGTATAATTCGCAAAAAAATAAAGGGGAACATTTCTGCTCCCCTTCGTTCGTCTTAATTGTCTGTCGGATTGTCGACTTTATTTTTCAGTGTATCTACCACATTAGTAATAGCTTTCGGTATAGGTATTCCCATAAGACCGGCATTTTCGATGATACTTAATGTTTCTTTGACGATAAAAGCGATTACCGCTGTATCTCTCAAAAAGTTTGTTCCCGCTACTATATCAAGCCTGCAGGCTACAAGAACGATAAGCAATGTCACACCTTTTTTACACAAGCCTTTCCACCCTACTCTGCTTTCCAGAGTGCCGGTTGCGGTTTTTGGTGATTTATGAAACACAATGGCCACCAGAAGACCTGTGATATAATCCACTGCCATAAACACCACAAGCGTGGTGAGTGAGCTGTCCCAGCCACCAAAAAAATTAGCTATGTACGCACCTGCCGCTCCGATGACCGAAACTATACTTGCATATGCTATATTGATTTTATCCATCTTATTTTTTCACCTCCACTATAAATGCATCGTATCCTTCTTTTTTCAGCTTTTCAAGCTGCTTATCGGCATTTTCTTTTTTACTGAAAGCTCCGACCTGCACACGATAAAATGTATCTGACGTGTTATCATCTTCATCATTCCACTTTACACCGAAATAGTCACAGATACCATGAGCGATAGCCTCGCCCAGCTTGTCTGTATTATTGATGATGAAATTTGCTCCGTCTACTGTGTCGTGAAATTCACACTCAACATACACGGCTATAGCCTTTGTAGAATTAAGCTCTGCCAAACCTGTATTGCTTCTGATAGAATAGTCACTACCCGGTGTAATCGGTGCAAGCTGATTGAATATAGCCTGTCCTGCTTTAAGGTTTTCACCACTGACAGAATAAAGCATAATGAGAGTTCCACCAGTTAAGTTACCATTAAAGGCATTAGTATGTATAGGTACATGAAGGTCAGCACCCCATGAATTACTCTCATTAATAGATGTCCACATGTTTTGCCCCTGCGGTGCTTTTTTCACATCAAAGCCGTGTCTTTCAAGGTGATACTGTGTAGCTTCGGCAATCCGGTTACATTGCACCATTTCGTTTGTATTTCCAGATGCGTATAAGTTTGAGTTCTGGTTAGATGGTGATATATATATTTTTTTTGCCATATTTAAGCCTCCTTATTTTTAACAAAATCAAAATAATGTCCTATAAGCTCGTGCGGCAAGTAGTGAAGAGCTTGCACGCTGTCACGAGTGCAGATATAAATCTTATTGTCCTCAGGGTCAAGATAATGCTTGCCATGCTCATAGACAAGCCCCTTGTATGCCGTGATAGGATTATCCACGCTTCCATCGGGTTCTACAGGCGGTTTTATTTCTCCGCCACACTCGGACACAACTCTTTCAATCTCTGTTACTCTTGCCAACAAGGCATCGAATGATTTTTCCAAAGCAACAAAGCGGTTTTTAAGCTTGTCATCATCGTTATTGACCTCAAGGTCTTTTGCAAGCTCCATGAGTTTGTCATATTCTTCGCCTGTCAGTCTTTTTCTTGCTCTGTAGTCGTCAAGCATTTCCTCTGCCTCTGTCAGAGTGTAAGCTTTTGCCGTGATAAATTCTTTTAAATCTTCAAAAAGGCTCATATACTACCTCCAATCTTTAATAAATCAGCTTGTAAAGCTGTTACTTGTAATGTGATTTGCCCTATTTTTTCGTCAATATAATTAGCTGGGTCGTGAACAATTTCCGCTCTTGTCCATACGCCCGAACCGTCCTCGGTTTCCCAGCTTATTATCGAGGTTGGATAAAAGGTTTTAATCTGTTTCAAAGCTTGCTGGTCAGCCTCGGGCAAAGGTTCAAAGGTTTCATCGTCTGCTACAGTGATTATTTTTAATGGATTTTCGGCAAGGTGTGCCTTCCAATTTGCCGTACCTTTATCAGGCAAATTTGTGTTGTAAAAATTTGTTTTTAAAATAAAAACATAAGGATTACCAACTCCAATCCACATCGTATTTTCTGTAACAGCAATATTTGCACTCGTTAATACTTTTGCTTGGTTGCACATACCTGCCAATCTTGAAAATGACTTCGACAAAATCTGTATACGAAAGCCATTATATGTATCATACGGAAGCCAAGATTTTTCTCCACTTTCAACCTCTCCACTGTCTGTAATTTCTTGTGTTTTACGGAAAACCCCAAATACACCGTCTTTTTGTCCGATGTAATCTGACAAATACATTTCACCGTCTATAGTGACATTTCCTTTATCAGACGGAAAACCTCTTAAAAGTATCGGAGCAGATAAATTCACTATTTGTTCTTTTCCGTTGCCGTCACTGATTTTTAGTCTTGTAATATTTTGGTTAAATAATTCCTGCGGTGCTTCTGGTGTCGGGTCTGCTCCCTGTGTGCTTTGTCCGTAAGCTTCAATTAAAGGCGCTCTCCAATCAGCAGAACTACTTGACATAGCGGGATTTCCCTCTATCGTGGTTTTGATTGCGATTTTTTCGAGGGTTTCAATGTCAGCACCTCCGCTTCCGTCCTGTCCTTTTGGGATTTCAAAGTTGAAAACTGCGTCTGTTGCTGTGCCTGCGTTTGTTACACTCGCCGGGGTGACGGGTGAAACTGTTGTTACTGTGCCTATGGTGATTGTAGCAGACTTTCCGTCTGCTCCCTTTTCACCTTGCGGACCTGCTTCGCCTTGTGGTCCTTGAGGTCCTGCCTCGCCTGTGTCACCTTTAGGACCTTGTGGTCCTTGCTCTCCCTGCGCTCCTGGTGCTCCGTCTTTTCCGTCCGTGCCGTCTTTGCCGTTAAATTCGCCGCTGTCGGCTCTTTGTTTAATGTCCTCCGCTGTTGCGGTCGCAAGCTGTGCGGCGGCTGTGGCGGCTTCTGTGGCTTCCTGTGCGGCTGCGGTAGCGTTCTTTGCGTCCTCTATGACGGTCTTGACGGAGATATACTCCACATTATCATCATAAATATAATCGCTGGGCTGTGCTCTTTCCTTAATCGGTATGTTAAAGTATGTTTCCGTCCTGCCGCCCTTTTGCTCTCCTGCTCCTGTATCCTGCCAAATATAGACGACAAGTTCCCCTGGCTCTCTCAGGAGCTCATTAGGGATTGCGGCGGTCACTACGTTACCGCTTACAGTGCTTTCTACAACAAAAGCTTCTGTTTGCCCAACTCGCCAAAATTGCACGCTTACAGGCATTTCAGGGTTTATGCCCACCACATTGACAAATTGATTGATGTCCCACTGGTAAAGGGTATATAAAGGATTTTTATAAATGTCTAAAATCTTCATATTAAATTCCCTTTGACACTGTCACGGTGTCATTTATAATGTGTATAATCACTGTGTCATCTGCTTCAAACCCTGATAAATCAAAAGTAGTATTTTTAACACGAAAGCCTTCGCTTTCGCCCATATTTGTCTTATCAAATGTAATTCGCTCTGCAGCTCCTTTTTTAAATGCTATATTTGCGGTTATTGGGTATCCGTCCCACATTATAGGTTTAAGCTTTCTTTGAGCTTCCGCAAGCCTTTCCTCTGCAGCTGCTTTCATCTTCTCTGCCTCTGCCATTTTCTCTCTTGCAGCTCTTACGTCCTCTTTGGCTTTTTCTATTTTTGCCGCTGTATGGCATTGTCTTCAAAACCAAAATCATCACGCTTTACCTCTGTCTTTTTATAAAGTGTTCCGCACCAGAGGAATTCTTCTCCCTCCTTTAAATTCCTGAAATATTTCTCAGTTGTTTCCATTGTTTTCCTCCTGACCCTTAAGCAACGATTTTGTTTCTTCATCAAGTTCTATACTAAGCAAATAATTTGTTACTTTCTTCATACAACCCTTGCTGTTTACAACTATCGCACTATTATCTCCTGTAAAAGCTAAGATAATTACTTTTTCAGAAAGTAAATTCGCAACTAAAGGTTTACCGTTGATTGTGGGTTGATTGCCAAATTTATTTACATCCATACTTTGTCCTTTCCGCTGTAATTATGGCATAGGTGTCTTTAATCATCTTTTTTATCTTTTGTTATGATCGATACTGAAACCGCAGACGATAAAAGAACATTTTTAATAATTGTTATATGCTCTCTATCTTGATAAGGTTGCATAAGCGAATTTGAAATCACTTCGAAAGCTGCTGAAAGTGCAGCACTGTATACAGAATTTGCCCTTATGCCTGAGATTTCGTTCGAAAGAGATAGGGTAACCTCCCGAAAAAGTTTTTCTGCATTCTTTAAAAGTTCTTCTACTCCTGAACGGTCTATCTCGTAATCTCTTACGGTTGGATATCTATTTACCATCTCTTTAATGTCCATCATAAAAAATCACCTTTCTTTTTATTTTTTCTTAACCTCCGCTGTGCCGGCAAGAAGCCGGCTCAGCTTGCTTTCTTTTCATTAGGGTCATTTCCCAGTATTGTTTTTCTACACGCCAGACCTTCCGTGAAAATCAAAAACTTTTCTTTCTGCCTGTCATTCATCTGAGAAACAAATTTTGTAATGTTTGTTATTATTCTTCTTTCGTTATCTGTCATTATTCTCATCTCCTTTTATATAACTTTGTAATAATTATAAATCACATAGTGATAATTGTCAAGCTTTTTCTTGACTTTGTTATATTAAAAATATATAATATATTACAGAATTGGAGGTGAAGATATTGGACAACAATATTGGTGACAGAATTTCTCAAATAATAAAAACACTGAATATAAAACAAGTGGATTTTGCCGAAGCAATCAAAGTCAATCAGTCTTATATATCTCAGCTCGTTGTCGGTAAAAGAATTCCCAGTGATAGAACCATCTCATACATATGCAATGAATTTGATGTAAACGAAGAGTGGCTTAGAACAGGCGAAGGATCAATGTTTATTGAGCGTACAAAAGATGAAGAATTATCATATCTTATAGGAAAACTTCTTTCCGATGAAGAGGACTCATTCAAAAAAAGACTGATTGCCGCATTATTAAAACTTGATGAAAGCGAATGGGCAACAGTTGAAAAAATTGCAGAAGAAATAACAAAAGGCTGAGCTTTTACACTCAGCCTTTTGTTTCTCCCCTATCCTTTGTCTTTAAGACCAAGGATAAAAACATATACGATTTTCAGCTTTTTCGTATCAAATGTTTTTAAAAGCTTTTTTATTTTTTCAATTAAATATTTCTGTTCCACAAGCACCGCCGCCTTTTATTACGAATGTTTGTTCTAATAAAATTATAGAGCGTAAAACAATAATATTCAATACTTTTCTGATAAAATTTAGCCATATTAAAGTAAAAAATATACTCACTGTCCAAAAAACGGCACAGTGAGTATATTTTTTCACATATTTTTCAAAAAACATTGATTTTCTACTTTACAAATGATATATTGATATTGTAATAATTAAATGATGGTTTTTGCTATCAATTCAACAAAGTAGCACATTTAAAACTAAACATGTAAAGGGGTTAATATTATGGCAAAAGGATTTAAAAAAATCTTGACCAATTTAATCAAAAGCAGCTTATCAAAGTCCAAGGCAAAGCCCGCACCGCCAAGGTCTCCTCAGCCACAGCCGATGCAACCAATGCAGCAGCCGAATTATTATCAGCCTCCAATGAGGCCGCCCGTGGTTTCGCAGCCGCAGCCGGAAAAACCGGCAGTAAGAAAAATCAACCCAAAATACAAGAGCTTTTATAAAATACTCGATGAATATAAATTAGCTTATGAATACAATGAAAATTTGTGCTACATAAAGGATGAGTATGACGATATCGCTCAATATTTAGGATATGACCTCTCTTTTAAGAAAGAGCCTGAAAATCAGTATGACGATAGGGCCGTCGCCGTCTATGTAAAGGAATTTGGCAAAAAGATAGGCTATGTATATAAGGGCAAAATCCAAGACATGATTAATGACTGGATAGATAAGGATCTGCCTTTTACTGCATACATAAATGATCTGCCTGAAAAGGACGGGAAAAAGCTGATTGAATATAAGATAGGATTTTATAAAGAATATGATAAATCAGTAAGTAAGACCTTTTCGCTGACACGCACAGGAAAAAAGGATTTTTGCGATATACCCAGAGTCGAAAATTTGGAATGCTGCAAGGCTGGCGAATCGGTGGAATTTTCCTTTGACAGCGACTCAGAGACTTATGTGCTGTCATCGGCACATGGAGAGATAGGGGAACTGCCAAAATCCGCCAATGCTTATATGGATGAAGGCGGCGAAAATGCCGTAGTGATTGACAAAATTTATACCGATGATAATGGCAAAACTAAAGCTAAAATAAGAGTATATAAAATATGAGGTATAAATACGATGTTTAAACCTAACAAAAACCACTTTACCATTGGAATTTTAATTCTTATAATCGGTATTTGCAGTATTTTCATTTCAGCTTGTGGCGATGAGTTTTTATATTTTCTTTACATAGGAATATTCTTTATATTATTCGGAGTTTCTCTGATGCTGATTTATAAAATATCAGTTTCTAAACAAAACAGGAAACAAAAAGAAATTACCTCACAACAGGATTTTATCGATTTGAATTTTGAAAATTCTTTGCCACAAATTTTTAGCGGATATATAATTAAAAAATACTGCTCAGATTATCTCTGTTTTCTTGATGATAACTTTTTCAGACTTTCAGGAATGGTCAATAAAGAAATATATTTTGAATCTGTTTCAAGCAAAGTTAACAATAATTCAATTGGAGTAAATCTCACAGAAACAGACGAAAGAATTGGATATGTTTACAAAGGCAAAACTCAAAATGATATAAGCGAGTGGCTTTCATCAGGTAAACCAGTTATTGGAAAAATTATCAAAGCAACCGAACTTGAGTTTAACAAACCTGTGGTTATATTCCAAGCAGGCTTTTATGATACTTTAGCAAATTTTGATTTTCAAACCTTCCCCATCATCAAAACAGATATATTAGATGACCTAAACACAAAAAGAGCTGAAAATCTAATTAAATGCAAAACCGGCAGCCAATTACTTTATGAAAAAAATCCTGCCGACAATACATATGTGTTGACCGACACAAACAGCTTCAGAGAAGTCGGAGAGCTTCCAAAAAGCGCAATCCGATTTATAGAACAAACCCAAGGTCAAAAGATTATCCTGCTGGACAACATAGAACCTGCAGCTTCCGACACCGTAACAGCTTCAGTAAAAATTTATACACTATAAAACTCAACCCACCAAACTTGTGAAAAGCTGGTGGGTTTTCAATTTTCTTTCTCGATGAAATTGTCGTTTAAGATAAACAGGCAGAGAACCGTTATCGATCCTCTGCCATTAGTTTTGTTAGTAGTCCGAACATCCCGGGTGTGAATATGAATATCACTCCTGAAGATGTTCGGATTATTGTTATTTGGTCGAGGTGACAAGATTCGAACTTGCGACTCCATCGTCCCGAACGATGTGCGCTACCAAACTGCGCTACACCTCGATTTAAAAACAGCCCCGAATTTATCGGGGCTGATGGCTGCGGAACTAGGATTCGAACCCAGACAAACAGAGTCAGAGTCTGTCGTGCTACCCTTACACAATTCCGCACCGACAACATAACCTATTATACTCATTTACAACCAAATGTCAAGTACTTTTTTGTATTTTTTTATTTTTTCTTTTTGATGTGCCAAAAGGATTTATTTTTGTTAATTAGTAATATTTAGAAAAGTATACAAAAATGATACATTGCTGTTATATTGTAGTATAATGAAACCATAGGTTGTTTTTCTTGAAAACGGAGGTATAAATATGATTAATATACTTGTGGCAGAAGATGAGTTTTACATCGCCAATCTTATAAAAATAAGCCTTGAACAGGCGGGATATAACTGTATGTTGGCAGAAGACGGTGAGCAGGCTTTAAAGCTTGTTGAAGAACAGGAATTTGACTTGGTTCTCCTTGACATAATGATGCCGAAAATAGACGGCTATGAGCTTTTGGAGTACATAAGGATTTACAAAATACCTGCCATTTTTATAACCGCGAAAAGCAGTGTTTCAGATAAAGTAAAAGGGCTGAAATTAGGTGCGGAGGACTATATTACAAAACCTTTTGACACATCCGAGCTACTGGCACGGATAGAAGTTGTTCTCCGAAGATTTAATAAAAATATAAGTTATCTGACAGTTGACGATATTGAAATAGACCTAAACTCACGAACCGTCAAAAAGAACGGCGTGGTGATAACATTGACTCTAAAGGAATACGAACTGCTGGTTTTGTTTTTAAGAAATAAAAACATAGCCTTATATAGGGAAACCATTTACGAGCGTGTATGGCATGAAAATTTTATGGGCGACACACGAACCGTCGATCTGCACGTTCAAAGACTCAGAAAGAAAATGCACCTTGAAAACAGAATAGTATCTGTTTATAAGGTAGGTTACAGATATGAGGAGTTAAAAAAATGAAGCTGAAATGGAGAATATTTCTGGTTACATACATTGTTCTTATTGCTGCCTACGGCATTTTTACATCGGTAATTATGTCCTCTTGGCTTGACAGTATGAAATCTGCTGAAATAAACAGCGTCACTCAGCAAAATACAAACACCGTAAAGCTTTTCCATGCCTACTACATTGTAAACCCTACCGTATCGGATTTTGATAACTATTTTGAAAAATTTAAATCATTTACAAATTTTAACGATATGTATACAGAGCTTTCTGTCGCAGATGACAGCAATTTCTATGTTTCTTTCTATGGTGCAGAGTTTTCCGACATTCCGGTGAACACACAGCAGGTTACAGTTTACAACGCCGGTTCATCAAATCAAATTTATGTAACGGCAGTGACAAACATTTCTGAGATGGGTCAAAGCATTTATATTGAAACAACCAGGTACATCTCCCCTATTTTTGACAATTATTCAAACCACGTGAAAAAAATTCAAATGTGGTCGGCAATTGTTCTTGCCATAAGCACCGTGTTTATCCTGCTGACAGTTCATTTTATCTCGAAGCCTTTGAACAAGCTTACGAAGCTTTCCTCTGAAATTGCCCAAGGCAATAGAAATGAAAGAATAAAACTCAACCGTTTTGAAAAGGGTATAAAGGAAATCAACGAGCTTTCGGAAAGCTTTAACCATATGGCGGACTGCAATGAAAAATACATTGCACAGCTTAAAGAGGAATACAAAAAACAGGAAGAATTTACGGGGAGCTTTACCCACGAGCTTAAAACCCC
This sequence comes from uncultured Clostridia bacterium, assembly GCA_944380855.1. Lineage (GTDB taxonomy): Bacteria > Bacillota > Clostridia > Oscillospirales > Acutalibacteraceae > Limousia. Next base: position 57,651 of record CALWIW010000001.1, read on the forward strand.
TTTGACCACAATAATAGGTTATTCAGACCTTTTAAGAACTTACGACCTGCCTCAAAAAGAAAGAAGAATGTACGCCGAATACATATATAAAGAGGGAAAAAGACTTGAGTTATTATCAATACATCTTTTAAATCTTTTGGTTATGAATAATCAGGAATTTACCCTTTCCCCTATGAAAACAGAAATTCTCTCATATGATTTAAAATCCGCCACAGCCTTTCTTCCGAAAAAATACAGTGTTAATCTTGATTTTTATTTTGAAAAGGACGTTGTTATGTGCGAACCGTCGCTTTTGAAAACTTTAATTATGAATCTTGTGGACAACGGCTGTAAGGCTTCCGATAACGGCGGACGTGTGTCGGTTGTGGGAAAAAGAGAGCAAGGCTTTTATACAGTAAGCGTTGTTGACCATGGAGCAGGAATACCTGAAAAGGAAATCAAAAAAATTACTGAGCCATTTTACATGGTTGATAAGTCACGTTCCCGAAAACAGGGTGGTGCCGGATTGGGACTTGCCCTTTGCAGCAAAATAGCCCTGATACACGGAACACGCCTTGAAATAACAAGCCAATTAGGTAAAGGTACAACAGTGAGTTTAAAACTAAAAAGAGCAGACATAAAGAGCACAACGGAGGTTACAAATCATGAAATATGAAAAACAAATCTCCCAAAATAATTCAAAAGCAAAAACAAAAATATTTCGTATATTTCTTGTGGCCGTACTTATCTGCACAACAGTTTTTATCATAAGTCTTCCCAAAAAGATACAGGACGATTATATTAAATCACTTCCGGAAAATTCCCAATATTCCGTTTATGTAGGAAATGAAATTGAAGCAAATTCTATTGCTGAAATAAATAAGTATTTTCAGTCATTTGAAAAAACGATCTCAAAGAACAATACAGTCGCCATAAGTGATGAGATGAAAAAAGAAATACTAAACAAAGCACAAATTGCTTTTAGACGGCTGCTGTTATACGGTAACGGTGCAATGTCCACATATTTGGATATAATAAGTGATATTTCTAAAAAGCTCTACGGTTTCACTGAAAGCTATATAGACGAAGGAAATATTGAGATCTCTGCGGACATTGTAACTACAGACTGTTACGATAAGGAAAACAATATCTCTACTGTGTTTTTTTATCAGGTTAACATTATGGTTTCCTATCCCGAATGGGAACAATATGGTTTTTATTTCAGTCCGGACTTGGAAAATATTTTTGCTTTCTACTATATGAACAACAATGTCACAGACGATATTTTTTCTAACTGCACCGATGAATTCGGATGGTATGAATACAGTACCGACGGAAGTTATTTAAAAATCAACGCATTGTTCGAGTCATATTTGATGAAAAACAATACTGAATATGACAATATATATATACCGAAAATTCGCAATGAAACAGATTAGACTGCTTGCAATAAATTAGAATATTACATAAAGGATACCTTTTTGATACCACTATGATACAACCATATAATAAAATTTCTCTGTATTAAAGATACGGAGATGAAATTTATGTATTACTCTAATTCTTACGCAAAAAGAAAATATTTTCCGGCGTTAAACCACTTTGACGCCGTCACTGACACTTACGCCTATGACTTTGAAAATTTTTCTTCTCAATATAAAAGTACAAGCAGCTTTACCCAATCCCTTATGTGGACAAAGGTTAAAAGAGAATGGAAATATGATACCATAGTGTTAAGAGATGAAAACAACAAAATCTTTTGTCAGTGTCTCGTGCTTATTAAAAAATTTAAATTTTTTCCCTTTACCTTTTTGTATGCACCGCGGGGTCCTCTTTGCGATTTAAAAGACTCTGAAACAGCAAAGCTGTTCATGGAGGAAGTAAAAAAGCTTTGTAAAAAGCACAGAGCCTTTTTATTCAAAGCCGACCCATATATTGATGAAAATGATTATACTTCAATAAATAATCTTACTGCTCAGGGTTTTCTGTTTGACAGGGACAAGTCCGAGGACGAAACCGTCCAGTGCAAAAGCTACTATCTGCTTGATATTAAAGACAAAACAGAAGAAGAAATTTTTTCCTCTTTTCATTCAAAGTGGAGATATAACATAAGGCTTGCAGTTAAAAAAGGAGTTTACTGCCGTTACTACGGAAAAGAAAAACTCAGCGACTTTTGCAAATTGATGGAGGAAACAGGAAAACGTGACGGGTTCTGCATAAGAAGCAGGGAATACTTTGAAAAAATCATGGACGCCTTTGGAGATAACTGCCGTCTTTATATGTGCTATAAAGACGATATTCCCCTTTCCGGAGCTATAGCCATAAACTACGGCGGAAAGGTTGCCTATGTTTACGGAGCTTCATCAAATCAGCACAGAGAGCTTATGCCCAACTACCTGATGCAATGGACAATGATTCAATGGGCAATTGAAACAGGCTGTATAATTTATGATTTTCAGGGTATTCCTCACTTCGACGATGAAAGCCACAGAAATTACGGCGTATATCGTTTTAAAAAAGGCTTTAACGGATATGTTAAAAGGTACGCAGGTGAATTTGATTATATTTCCAAACCGTTGATTTACAGCACTGTAAAACTTTTTAAGAAAAGCATTTAAACTTCCTGAAAGCTAATGTATAAAAGCCAACCTAACTAAGCCTTTACGGCGGCGATAGGTTGGCTTTTGTATTCTAATTTTTCAAAAAATATTCCTTGGCTTTTTTCATCAAAGTCTCTTTATCATTTTTTACTTCTTCCTCAATTACCATATTCAAAAGATAATTCAAAATCGAACCTATAATTTTCCCGTCGACAATACCCGCAGAAATAAGGTCTTTTCCCGTTATATTCAGTTCCCTCAGTCTGTAACACTCACCGTTTCTTACAATCTCATAAAGCATTTCAGAGCATTTCAGCGATGCAAAATATCTTTTCTTTATTTCGGGAATATTTATACCACGGTAAATACACTGCCAAAAATCAAAAAGCAAAAATGTCTTTTCATATCCGAATTTATTCAGCAATCTTTTAACGCTTGCTTTGTCTTCCGAAATATCCGCACTTCTGTTTTTAATTAAGGCAACGGCGGTTTCCGAAAGGGAGTTTGAACAGTGAAGTCTTAATAAAATTTCTTCTGCCACAGCAGCCGAAAGAGTTTCAAAACCGCAGTCGGTTATATTGTTTATTTCCATTACAGGGCTTCCCAGACAGTGGAACAGCACGGCAAAACGCAAAGCGTATTCATGGTCTTTTTCCTGATAATTTTTTACAAAGCTTAACGCACCGGCAGAATACTGCCAAAGAGTTCTCTCTTTTATTACGCCGTTATAATCACGGTATTTTATCTTTGTTTCAAATAAAGGCTTTATTTCAGGGAATAGAATTTTAAAAATTTCCTTATATCTACGCAAAACAAATCTTGCGTCTTTGCCGCATATGAGCTTAAAAAACTCCGACGAAATTCTCTCGGCAGAAATATTTTTAAGTCCCTGCACGCTTTCCCTCATACCCAAAGCGGTTTCAGGCTCTATGGAAAAGCCGAGAACAGAGGAAAATCTCAGACATCTTAAAATACGCAGAGCGTCCTCGGAAAATCTGCTTTTGCTGTCCCCTACACACCTAAGAGTTTTATACTGCAAATCACGCCGCCCGCCGAAAAAGTCCAGCAATCCGTCTTTTCTGTTATAAGCCATAGCGTTTACGGTAAAGTCACGGCGTTTCAAATCCTCTTTGACGTCCCTTACAAATTCAACGGCATCAGGGTGACGGTTATCCCCATACCCTTTTTCACATCTGAATGTTGTGGTTTCATATACCTTGTCATTAATAATAATTCCGACTGTACCGTGCTTCATTCCGATATCCACCGTTTGCAGATGAGAAAATAAGTTCTTCACGGTTTCCGGATTGGCGTCTGTTGTTAAATCCCAGTCTTTCGGCTTCTCACCCATAAGACTGTCCCGGACACAGCCGCCCACAGCATAGCAATTATAGCCGTTTTTATAAAGCATATCTATTATGTATTCCACTTCTACGGGAAGTGATATATTTATCTTTTCTTCCATATTGTCCTCTAATCGCCGCAAGGCAGTTTTTTTTATTATATCACAAAGGGCAATTAACATTAAAGAGTTTTCAGCATAGTTTTATATAGAAATAATGCTCTCTTGATTTTTTATTACGGTTACTATTGACAAACCCAGGGGTATGATTATACAATTTTAAGAATGTGTGTTTGAGTTTACTGAAACAGCATGAGTTTAAAGAAAAGGAATGATAGTATGTTTTCAAAAATTTATGACTTATTATTCCCGGGACACAAGGAATACCCGAAAATACCTGCGGGTCAATCCTTGCTTCTGGGACTTCAGCACGCTTTTGCCATGAGCTGTGCTACAATTCTTGTTCCTTTGGCTACAGGCATGGACGTTGGCGTGGCACTGTTTGCAGCAGGTCTCGGCACGCTTATTTTTCATTTATGCACAAAAGGTAAAATGCCTACATTTTTGGGAAGTTCCTTTGCTTTCATTGCGGCTTTGTCTGCGATAATAGGAAACTCCGCTTTCGGAGATACTAAGGAAGAACAAATTGCCGCAGCCTGCGGAGGAATTATAGTAGCAGGCGGTATTTATGTTATCATTGCGTTGATAATCAAGCTTATCGGAAGCGGTTTTATCGAAAAGCTTATACCTCCTGTTGTCCGCGGTGTGGGAATTGCAATAATAGGTCTTGGTCTTTCCGGAGCTGCAATTTCCAACATTCAAACGGTAAACCCTGATACAGGCAGTCCCTATTTTGACGCCATGTATTATTGGAGATGGGGTATCGCTCTTTTTGTTCTTTTAACTGCAATTATTTTATCCTGTTACGGAAAAGGCCTTCTAAAGCAATCCTCCATAGTTATTGCCCTTTTGGCAGGCTATTTAGTAACTCTGACCGCTGTGGGTATCGGTATCGCACCTCCGGAGCTTATGAGCTTCGGCGACCCTGCCGCAGGCACGGGAATTTACAGAAATCTTTTTGAAGTTCCTAACTTCGTACTGCCGAGATTTGATATGGGAGCAATAGTTATAGTAGCTCCCGTGGCAATTGTAACCTGTGTAGAGCATTTGGGAGATGTTTATGCAAACGGTGCGGTAGTCGGAAAAGATTTTACAAAAGACCCGGGACTCCACAGAACAATGCTGGGCGACGGTCTTGCAACTATGGCAGCCGGATTTATCGGAGGTCCGTCTAATACTACCTATTCGGAAAATACAGCGGTTCTTGCCGCAACAGGCAACTACAATCCTGCAAGCCTTAGAATTGCCGCTGTTATTGCAATAGCAGTAAGCTTTTTCGGTAAAGGAATCGGTGCTATAGAAACCCTTCCGTCCTGTGTTTTGGGCGGAGCCTGTATCCTTCTTTACGGAATGATATCCTCAGTGGGACTTAGAACTCTTGTTGAAAATCAGGTAGATTTTAAAAGCAACAGAAACCTGTCAATTGCCGCAGTAATGCTGGTTCTCGCAATAGGCGGAGCGGTTATGGGAGGCCCCGACTTTTCTCTTTCCGGAATAGGTCTCAGCATAATAGCGGGAATTATTCTTAATCTTGTATTGCCTGATAAAAACAAAAAATCAGAAAGCTAATCACAAGTATTTGTTTTTTATAAGGAGGTTTTTCCTGTGAAAAATAATTCTTCAAAACCTGTTACAGTTAAAAAGGAAAAAACACAATCCGATACACATATTGCTTACAGGGTATCGGTAGTAAGCATTGTTGTCAATGTGATTCTGTCTTTGTTCAAATTCTTTGCAGGTATATTTGCAAATTCAGGAGCAATGGTATCCGACGCCATACACTCGGCTTCCGATGTTTTCAGCACATTTATAGTTATAATCGGCGTGAAAATTTCCGGAAGAGAATCCGACGACTCTCACCGTTACGGACATGAGCGAATGGAATGTGTAGCTTCTGTAGTTTTGGCAGCTATTCTCATGGTAACAAGCTTTGGAATCGGCTACAGCGGATTTATGCAGATACTTAATTCTCAGGAAACAGAAATAAAAATCCCGGGACTTCTGGCACTTATCGCCGCCGTGGTGTCCATAGCGGTAAAGGAATGGATGTACCACTACACCATGCATTCTGCAAAAAAGATTAATTCAGGAGCTTTAAAGGCTGACGCATGGCATCACAGAAGCGACGCTCTCTCATCAATCGGAAGCCTTATCGGTATTTTAGGTGCAAGACTGGGATTTCCTGCCGCCGATCCGATTATGAGTATAGTAATCTGCGTAATTATTTTAAAAGCGGCTTTTGATATTCTCAAGGACTCTATTGACAAAATGGTTGATAAATCATGTGATGAAAAGACAATAGAGCAGATGAAAGAAAAGGTGCTGACCGTTGACGGCGTTATGCACATAGATGATATTAAAACAAGACTTTTCGGAAACAAGGTTTATGTTGACATCGAAATTTCCGCCGACGGAAACATGACGCTCTTTGAGGCTCATGACATTGCCGAAGACGTTCACGACCTTATGGAAAAGGACTTTCCCGATGTTAAACACTGTATGGTTCACGTAAATCCTCATTGATTATCAAAACGAAAGCTCAGCAGATTTTAAACGTCTGCTGAGCTTATTTATTTGTATAATGATTATTAAAAATTCAAGTCAACCGAGAGCGAGCCATTCCAAAGATTAAACAAAAGGTTTCGCCCGCCATGAGATAATGTTAATTTATTTTTCCAACCTATATATGGCGGAAATAAAAAACTCGCCCGCCATGTGATGAAGTTTATTTCATAGTCAAACCTTTGTATGGCAAAAACAAAAAGTTATATGTTAGCGAACTATTCTTAGTCACTTAGAAAAAGGTCTCGCCCGCCATGCGATGAAGTTTATTTCATAGTCAAACCTTTCCATGGCAAAAACAAAAAAGTTATATGTAAGTGAACCATTCTTAGTCGCTTAGAAAAAGGTCTCGCCCGCTATGTGATAAAGTTCATTTTATAGCCAACCCTCCGCATGGCGAAAATAAAAAATAAAGCTTATAGTAAGAATGTCCATTCCAAAAACTAAACAAAAGGTTTCGCCCGCCATGTGATGAAGTTTATTTCAAAACTAAACCTTTCCATGGCGGAGATAAAAAATCAACTGGCGTGTTTAAGCTGGAGACGGAGCTTGTCGGAAATCATGGCGATAAATTCGCTGTTCGTAGGCTTGCCTCTGCCGTTGTGGATTGTGTATCCGAAATAGGAATTGAGAACGTCCACATCTCCCCTGTCCCATGCAACCTCTATGGCATGTCTTATGGCTCTTTCTACACGGGATGAGGTTGTTTCATACTTCTTGGCTACCGTAGGATAAAGCTGTTTTGTGACGGCGTTTATTATGTCAGGCTTTTCCACCGAAATTATTATAGAATCTCTCAGATAATGGTATCCCTTTATGTGAGCAGGCACGCCTATCTGATGAAGAATTTCAGTGACCCTAACCTCTATGCCGTTGTCTCCCCCAGAGAGAATTGCGTTTTTGTCTTTGTTTATCTTTATTATTCTTTGTATGTTTTCTGCCAAATCGGAAAGCTTGAAAGGTTTAAGTACATAGTAAGAAGCACCTGCCGACATTATTTCACGCTCGATAAGAGAGCTGTGAAAGCTTGAAAAAACAACAAACAGTGGCTGTTTTATGTTCTGATTTTTTGATATAGCTTTAAGTACCCCCATGGAATCGGTGTGGGTCATAAGTGAATCCATAATAACTACGTCAGGTGTATCCGCAAGTATTCTTCTGATGAGTTCATCTCCGTCTTTTTGACAAAAATCAACCCACATATTCATATGTTCAAGGTTTAAAAGCTCTTCTTTTGAAAATTCCGACGCTTCTTCCGTAATTATTACCGATATTTTATTGTCCATAGTGAAAATCCCCCGTACTGTTTTATTTAATGTAACTATATTACCATAAATTGGTAATTATAGCAAGACTTTACATTCATTTTTTTTAATTTTTTATCGACAGGAAAAACTCTTTTTTCCTTTTAAAAAACACCGTGGGACATAATAAATTGTTTTCTTTTCTAATAAAACATCATGTGCAAAAAAGCCGTCGGAATATAAATTCCAGCGGCTTTTTCCTTACAGCAAATATTAAATACAAAAATTTCCGTCCTTGAAAATCTGAATTTCACGGCCGTCTGCCGTAATTCCGAATATATTCAAATCCTTTGTGCCAATCATAAAATCCTCATGAATTATCGAATCATTTACACCCATTTTTCTCAGCTCTTCCAAGGTGTACTTGTCGTAATCCTTTATGCAGTTTGTAAAACCTCTGCCCAAAGCAAGATGGCAGGAAGCGTTCTCGTCAAACAATGTGCTGTAAAACAGCAAACCGCTGTTGTTGATTGGAGAATCATAAGGCACCAAGGCACATTCGCCCAGCATTGCGGCTCCCTCGTCCATAGTAACCATTTGCTGTAAAAGCTCCTGATTTTTCTCTGCTTTTACTTCCGTTACCTTTCCGTTTTCAAACTTAATACTGAAATTCTCTATAAGCTGACCCTGATAGGAAAGAGGTTTTGAGGAATAAACAATACCGTCTGCTTCCCCTGCTTTCGGTGTTGTGAATACTTCTTCCGACGGGATATTGGGGTTGAAGAAATTACCCTCAAGAGAATATTCTCCGCCGCCCATGAAAAGTGCCTGTTCCATAAGACCCACTGTAAGGTCTGTGCCGTTGGAGGATTTATAGACAAGCTTTCTGAGATTAAGTGAATTAAGGTAATTACATCTTTCCTCTAATTCCTCGTTGTGCTTTTTCCAAGCTTCTATGGGGTCCTTGTCGGCTCTTGAAGTGTAAAGAATAGCTTCCCAAAGCTTCTCCATTGCCTGGCTTTTGTTAAGGTTTGGAAATACTTTCTTTGCCCATTTAACACCGGGAACAGCGGCTATGCACCACTGGTAATGATTGTCCATTTCGTCAAGGTATTGTTTTAAAACCTTGTATCTTGCCTGCTGGGATTTTGCGTACTTTTCCTGCTTCATACCTGCAAGTCCGTCCGGGTCTTCGGAAAGAATGTAAATCATTGCAGGAAGCTTTTCAAGGCGGTATTTAACCTTTTCAAGCTCCCAGTTTTCTACAGTTGACAATGTTTTTTGTGTTCTGTAGCGAACATGGATTTTTGTAAGAGGTTGAAAATTCCATTCTACCTCAACCTTTTTTGCTCCTAACTTGTAACATTCCTCCACCAGCATAGCAATAAACTCAGGCTGATCCAAATCCGCTCTGATTATTACTTCCTGACCCTTTTTTATGTTAGCTCCCACGGAAGCTATAAGGTTTGCATAGCTTCTCATTACTGTTTTTTTCATAAATGACACCTCTGTACTTTATTTATTCTTAATTATATACAGTTTTTAAAGGTATATTCAAAATTTTAATTTACGGATTATGATTTAAGCATGGAGTCTGCGGCAAGCATTACACCCATTTTTCCGCTGTGGAAATTAAGTCCGCCCTGCATCCACACCGCATAGGGCTCTCTTAAAGGTGCGTCGGCGGAAAGCTCTATAGAAGACCCAAGGGTAAAAGCACCTGCCGCCATAATAACCTTGCTGTCATAGCCGGGCATATCCGAAGGCTCGGGATAAACAAAGCTGTCAACGGGAGCACCTTTTTGTATTCCCCTGCAAAAGGCACAAAGCTTTTCGCTGTCCCCAAGCTTTAAAACCTGTATAATATCCCCTCTTCTTTCGTTGTACTTTGGAGTAACCTCGTAGCCCAAAATTTCAAAAAGTGCAGAAGCAAAAACAGCCGTCTTTAAAGCTTCTCCCGACACGTGAGGAGCGTGAAACGCTCCCATAAAAAGCTCTCTGCTTTGGTTGAGAGTTGCTCCCTGCTCTCTGCCTATTCCCGGTGTGGTAAGACGGTAAGCACACATCTCCACAAGCTTTTTCTTTCCTGCAATATATCCACCTGTTGGGGCAATACCGCCGCCGGCATTTTTAATAAGTGAACCTGCCATAATATCAACTCCGCAGGAAAGGGGTTCTTTTTTCTCTACAAATTCTCCGTAGCAGTTATCAAGCATTATAATAGTCTTTCTGGATTTTTTTCTCACCGCACGGCATATTTTTTCAATATCGGCACAGGTAAGTGTGGGACGCAAACTGTAACCCCGGGAACGCTGAATATAAACCATTTTTAAATCCTCGGTTACTCTGTTTTCTATAGCTTCCAAATCCACCGTTCCGTTCTCTTTAAGCGAAACCTCGTCGTAGTTAATACCAAAATCTTTCAATGAGCCGGGGTAATTGCCCTCTATACCTATTGTGCTTCTTATTGTGTCGTAGGGAGTTCCCGTAACGCTGAGCATCGTATCTCCCGGTCTGAGCATACCGAAAAGAGCCACAGCCAAGGTATGAGTACCGCAGATAAAGTTATGTCTTACCAAAGCGTCCTCTGCGTCAAAGGCATAGGCATACACTTTGTCGAGAACATCTCTTCCTCTGTCGCCTATTCCGTAGCCTGTTGAGGCGGCAAAGTGGGACTCGCTGACCCCTGCCTCCTGAAAAGCTTTCAGCATTTTAAGCTGGTTAAATTCCTGTATTTCGTCAATTCTTGCAAATTCATCTTTGCACAATTCCATAGCCTTTTTTGAGGCTTCAACAATTCTTTCATCAATATCAAAAAACGGTACTGCCATTTATGTTCTTCCTTTATATTTTTTTATTTTTTGAAAGGCTCTGCCCTTCAAACTTCCTGCCAAAGGGATAGTGGTCCCTTTGTAATCCCTTTTTCTGTTAAATAAGACTTCTTTTTAGAAGTAAACACACTTATAAATCAGAAGTAAAGTTCTTTCCACGTACCGCAGTTTATGTAGCCTGCGTTGTTATAAAACTTTTCGTTTTTGTTATGTTCCCTGAAAAGATATATTTTCTTTTTTTCTCTGAACAGCTGACCTGTTATGTATTTTGTCATATATGTGCCGTATCCCTTTTTTCTGTATTCTTTTCCGGTGGCAACCGCTCCCACAATAGCACATTTATCTGTTTCCGCCACCGTCATGGCACAGGACATAAGCTTTCCTTTTTCATCTTCAATTCCGTAAACCCTTGAAGTGTTTCTTCGCTGTTTAAAGGAAACATCAAGACAAAAGCTTTCGCAGTCGGGAAGATTGCTGTTGTCGGAAAAATTCTCGGTAAGCAGGCTGTATACTGCTTTTAAATTGGGATTTATCACACTTTCATTTTCTGAAAGCTGGGGTTTCGGAAAAATATATTTCATAATACTTCCGAAACACATTTTCCTGCACTGTATATCAAGGTTATATTTTCCGTCTGTCAGCAGACTTGAAGCACCTGCCACTCTTATAAACGAGGCTATTTCCTCCAAGTCCGATTTATCCGTAAGATACAAAATAAACTGTGTCCCAAGCCTTGATAAAGCACTGACGCCCTCTTGGTTTTTATCAAGCTGTATCCAAAAATCCGCAAAGGGTATCAATTCTTTATAGGCTGTAAAAAGAGAAGCTATACGGCACACAAAAGGGTCGTCATAGGGAAATTTGTCAAGATATTTTTTTATGTCAAAATCACCCTGATGAATTTTAATCATAGCTTCCTCCCAAAAACCTTGAAATAAGCTCTTTTGTCAGGGATATTGAAGCCTCCATATCACTTAAAGAAACAAGGGAAAGTCCTGAATGAATATATCTGCAAGGCAGTGACAAAGCCAAGGTTCTCACACCGCCTCGGCTTATATGAATTGCTCCGCTGTCGTTTCCTCCTGCAACAGCAGACTTCACCTGAGCCTTTACGCCTATATCCTTTGCGGCTTTGAAAGCTTCTCTGAACATTTCCTTGTCATAAATGGTACTTCTGTCCATAAATGAAACAACAACGCCTTTTCCCACATGGCATACCGCCTTGCTGTCATCACAGCCGTGTATGTCGGAAGCTGTGGTTGACTCCAAAACAATGGCAAAATCAGGATTTACTGTATATGCGGCAGTCTTTGCACCACGAAGTCCCACTTCCTCCTGAACCACAAAGGTAAAGGCACAGTCGTATTCAAGGTCTGATTTTATAAGCTCGGTCATTATAAAACAGCCCGCTCTGTCGTCAATGGCTTTCGCTTTCAGAGTTGTTCCCAAATCCTCGGCGTCCTCGTTTATCTCAAAGGGCGAACAGAAACAAACGCTGTCCCCTATACTTACATATTTTTCAGCCTCTTCGCGGCTTTCTGCTCCGATATCTATATACATATCCGAATATTTCGGCAAGGTTTCTTTTTCTTCCTCCGAACAAAGATGTATAGGCTTTACACCAACTACGCCGTCAATAAGGTTTTCACCTACAAGAACACGTTTTCCAAAAGCCACACGCCTGTCAATTCCCCCTACTTGGTCAAATTTAAGATAACCCTGTTCAGTTATAAAAGTCACCATAAAACCGACCTCGTCCATATGGGCGGAAATCATAAGCTTTTTGTCAGGTGTTTTCAGTCCCTTTTTAAAAACTATAAGGTTTCCCATGTTATCGGTTTTTATATCGTCGGCATAGGCTTCAATTTCCGAAATAATAATATCCCTGATACTTTTTTCGTCCCCTGAAATTCCGCATGAGGTGCAGAGCTTCTTCAAAAGTCTGTATCTGTCATTCATCTATAGCACCTCCGAAAGCCGCAAATTCAGCCAAAAGCCTTGCCGTGTATTCAACATCGCTCAGATTTATAACCTCACATGGTGTGTGCATATATCTGAGCGGTACGGAAACAAGACCACATTTAATACCGCTTTTGGAAACAGAAAGCTTATCTGCGTTTGTTCCTGTACGCATTGTCCATACTTCCTTTTGGAAAGGTATATTCTTATTTTCACAAACCTTGGCAAGACCTTTTGTAACTGTCTTGTCAAGTGTTGAAGAATAACAAATCATGGGACCTTTTCCAAGTGTTCCCGGATTGCAGCCATTTAAATTATCAGGCTGTAAGGCAAAGCTTGTATCCACCACCACGGCGGTATCAGCCTTTGTGTCAAAACCTCCGGTAACAGCACCTGCCCCGTTTGTTTCCTCTCTTGAACTGAAAAGAAATTCAACATTTCCATTAAAGCCCATATCGTTTAAAATATTGGCACAGCAAATCAAGGCGGCAACTCCGGCTCTGTTGTCAAGTCCCGCACCGGTAATTTTGTCTGACAAAAGAGTACAGGGCTTTGAATAAAACACGGCTCTGTCCCCTATTGAAACTATTTTTTCTATCTCTTTTTTTGAAAGTCCGCAGTCCACCCACAGATTATCCTCTTTCAAAGCTTTGTCGTCCCTGCCCTCGGAAAGATGAGGAGGAGTATTGCAGACAACACCCATAATATTACGGCTTCCCTTTATTATCAAAGGCAAGCCCTGCATAACTCTCATGTCGCAGCCGCCCACCTTAGAAAGCTTTACAAATCCCTTGTGGTCTATAGAAACCACAGCAAAGCCTATCTTATCCACATGAGCGTCAAAAAGCAGTGAAGCTTTTTCTCTGTCCCCCAAGAAAGCTGTCATATTACCGTTTTGTTTTTGAAATTCAAGGGTCATATTTTGCGGAAGATAATCGGAAATTATCTGAAAAACTTCCTTTTCTTCACCGGCTGTTCCTGCCGCACCGCAAAGCTCGAAAAGAAGCTTTTTTATAAATTCTTTATTTACAGTCATACGAAATCACATTAAAGCCCCATAACAATGGACTTGAAGTGCTTTCCCCTTTCGTCAAAATTTTTGTAAAGGTCGAAGCTGGCACTTGCCGGGGACATTGAAACAATATCTCCGCTTACGGCAACCTCCCTTGCCTTTTTTACAGCCTCTTCCATAGAGCTTACTCTGAAAATAACAGGATTGTTTTCGCTGTAGTTTTCCGCGTTTTTAACCGCCTCTTCAATCTTATCAGCAGTAGCTCCCAAAAGTATAAGATACTTTACCTTATCGCAGACAACAGGGCCTAAAGGCTCGTAAGGAATGTGCTTGTCATATCCCCCCGCAATCACGATAATTTTATCTTTATAAAGTGAAAGTGTTCCGGAAATTGTTCTTGTGGGACTTGAAGCGATTGAGTCGTTATAATATTTAACTCCGTCAAGTTCACGGACAAACTCCATTCGGTGCTCAACCCCGTTAAATTCTCTTGCAACCTTATTTATAGTCTCCACATCTGCAATGCCCCAAACAGCACAAATTGCAGTCATATAATTTTCCACATTGTGCATACCCGGGATTCTTATGTCCTTAATATCCAAAACAGGACTGATAATTCCGTTGTCACTGTATTTTATCACGCCGTTTTCAAGATAAGCACCGTTTTCCACCTTGCCGTTTCTTGAAAATTTAACAAGTGAACCTCTTACCTCACCGGAAAAGCTGTTTGTTATCTCGTTGTCACGGTTTAAAACAGCCTTGCAGAATCCGTCCTGATGTAAGATAATATTCTTCTTTGCGTCGATGTACTCCTGCATATCCTTATGTATGTCAAGGTGATTGGGAGCCAAGTTTGTCACAACTGCAATATCCGGTGACTTTCTCATGGAAATAAGCTGAAAGCTTGAAAGTTCCACAACAGCGTAGTCTTCTTCGCCGATGTCGTATATTTCGGGAAGAAGCGGATTTCCTATATTTCCGCCCAAGTGAACCTTTTTGCCGCTTGCCTTTAAAATCTCGGAAATAATTGTTGTGGTAGTAGTCTTTCCGTCAGAGCCTGTCACAGCAATAATCTTGCAGGGACACAGCTTAAAGAAAACCTCCATTTCAGAGGTAACAACAACTCCATTTTTTCTCATCTCGTTAAGCTCATCCATATAAAAACGCATACCGGGCGTTCTGAAAACAATATCCGCATCAAGGTCTTTAAGATAGTTTTCTCCCAGACTGAGGACTGCTCCGCATTCTCTTGCAAGCCTTGCGTTTTCTCCCAGCTGTTCCTCTGTTCTTCTGTCACAGGCGGTAACAACAGCACCACGGTCGGAAAACATCTTTATAAGCGGCAGATTGCTTGTGCCTATTCCGCAGAAAGCAACCCTCTTTCCCTTTATATCGTTAAAAAATTTATCTGCCTGACGGTTCATAATAAAACCTCCGTTTAAAATTGTTTCTTGTTAAAACCCTATCATAAAATTATACTTTTATTCTCGGTAAATATCAATGATTTTTCGGAAAAACTTGTATTTACGGGGGAAAAATAGTATTATTTTTTTAAAGCTAAAGCCAAAGGGTGATAATATATGCTCTACGATTGTTTGCAAATTGATAAAAATTCTCCAGCCCCGTTGTATCAGCAAATATACACTTCAATAAGAACCGCTGTTGAACAGGGAGCATTGGCAAAAGACGCAAAGCTTCCCTCAATAAGAAAGCTTTCGGAATCTCTCCTCGTTTCAAAAACCACGGTGGAAAGTGCCTATCACCAGCTTTGTGCCGAAGGTTATATAAGAAACGTTCCCCGTTCCGGCTACAGAGTAAACGCCGAAATAACAGCCGCAAACAGAGAGCTTTTTTTAGCGGAAAGTTCTTCCATTGAACCGGAACATAAGATTTATCTTTACGATTTCGGCACAAAAGCCGTTGACAACAGCACCGCAAATCTAAAAACATGGAAAAAATATGTCCGTGACATTTTAAACCGTGAATATCTTTTAAACACCTACGGAGAGCCTCAGGGAGAATTATCCCTTAGAAAATCCCTCGAGCGGTATAGCTTCAGCGTAAGAGGAGTAAACTGTTTTGAAAAAAACATTGTAATCGCCGCAGGAACTCAGCCGCTTTTGTATATTTTATGCGGTCTTATGGGTAAAAAACTTAAAATAGCCACAGAAAAGGAAGCGTATATTCAGGCAGAACAAATCTTTCGTGATTTAAGACACGAAATTATCTACTGTGATTTAGACAAACACGGCGTAATACCTGACTATATAAAAAATGAAAAACCTGATATATTGCTAATTAATCCCAACTCTTCAGGTAAAGACAGAAAATCCATGCCCATAGAAAGACGAATGAAGCTTATTGAATCCGCCAAAAACTCAGGCTGTCTTATTATTGAGGACGACTATAACGGCGAGCTTAGGTATACCACAAGACCCATACCTGCCATGCAAAGCTTGGGAACAGGTCAGGTGATATATATGGGTTCTTTTTCAAAAATACTTTTGCCCGGTGTGAGAATCGGCTATATGGTTCTGCCACCGTATCTTATTGAAAAGTACGCAAAGGTATCAGCTTTTTATAATCAGACAGCTTCAAAGACCGAACAGCTTGCTTTAAGCAGATATATAGACGACGGAAAGCTTGAAGCCCACCTCAGAAAGGCAAGAAAGCAATACAGCCTTAAAAGTCAAAGACTTTTGGATTGTATGCAAAAAAGCTTTAACGGAAAAATTTTAAAATACAGAATAAACGAAACCTCTCTGACACTGGACTTTCTTTTAAATATTCAGCTTTCCGGTGAAGAAATTTTTTCACTTCTCCTGAAAAACGGAATAAACACCGTTAATCAAAGGGACGGCTATAACCTGACCCTAAGCTTTTCGGGAATAGATTTTGAAAAAATAGAAGAAGCCGTAAAAAGCATTTACAATTCTATTTCCTCTTTTTTGTGATTTTTACTTTCCGAAGAAAAAGGACTTTTCAATAGATTTAACATAACCAAAAGCCGGTACAGCAAAAAGTAAAATGTTAAAAATAAAAATACACAAAAGCTTTTCATCTGTAATGACAAAAAAACCGCAGCCATTCCCAAAAGCGGGTGAATTTTCAGAGATACCGACACGATTTTAGGCTCTGCAATCTGTCTAATAACAGATATAAGCAGCCAGCTTATAAACAATGCCCCTGCCACGAAATAATTGCCGGCAACCAAATTCAACGCAGCCAAAGGCAGGTAAATAAGTCCCGGACCCAGTATAGGGATAATATCTGCAACTCCGCTTAACACAGCAAAAAGAAAAGCGTATTTTATACCAAGCACATAAAAAATAAACAGAGTTTCCAAAAAAGTAAGAAAATAAATTACAGCGTAGGATTTAAAAAAGGACTTCACCATTTTGCAGCCCTCTCCCAAGAGCTTTGAAATTATCATTTCAGACTTAGGAGGCAAAATGTTTTCGGAGCCTTTTTTTATTTTCTCAAAATCATGGGTAAAATGATATGTTGACAAAATAGCCGCTATAAAGCCCATAAAAACTATGGGGATAACCGTAAAGAGGTTTGTTATATATCCGTAAGCCATAGACGCCGCCTGTGCCGCCTGTCCTGCCGATTCCATAACTCTTGTCATATTTCTCTGCAAAAATTCCGAAGTAAAATAATTATTATACCAATCCATAAATCGGTCGATATACTGCTCTCTCTGTAAAAAATTAATTATATCAAAAACTTCCTGCACAAGAGTAATTATTATCCATATAAGCAATCCCACAACCGTCAAAAAAATCACAGCTGTTATTACCGCCGCCGAAAAGCTTCCCAAAAATTTAAGCCTGTTTTTTAAAAATCTGTAGACCGGCTGCATAATTGCCGCAAAAAGAAATCCCACAAAAAACGGAGCGGTATAGGGAAATGTCAAAGCAAACAAAACAAATATAACGGTGTAAATAACCGTAAATTTCAAAAGCGGACCGAATCTTAAATATAAATAGCTGTTCTTAATTCTTTTAACAATAAGCAAATTCATTTTATCATTCCCTGTTTCAGTAGTTAATCTTTAGTATTATTTCCGTTTTTCCTTTGATAATTAAAATAAATTGACAATCAATAAAAAATGTATTAAAATCTATAATACGAGTAAGCTGAACAGCTGCGGACAAAAGCCGAAAGGCTTTGCCCGAGGAAAGTCCGGGCTCCACAGAGCAAGAATAACGGCTAACGGCCGCCGGGGGCGACCCCAGGGAAAGTGCAACAGAAAGCAACCGCCCGGTCATTTTTGTGATTGCCGGGTAAGGGTGGAAAGGCGAGGTAAGAGCTCACCGTGGCTGCGGAGACGCAGCTGACGTGTAAACCCTATTCGGAGCAACACCGTGGAAAGGAACATATACGTCTGCTCGGCGTGTTCCAATGGAGGTGGCGTTGAGCAGTGTCGGCAACGCACTGCCAAGATAGATGGCTGTTCACGACAAAACCCGGCTTATAGGTTTACTCGCATTTATCGGGTAAACAAAGCAAACGGAAAACGTTTCTTTGCTTACCCGATAGATTTTTATACTTTGCAAATTTTAATAAACATAAAGGAGAGAACACCATGAGCCAAAACCCACAGGTTACCATTACCATGGAGAACGATGATAAAATTGTTTTGGAGCTTTACCCTGAAATTGCACCAAACACAGTTAAAAACTTTTTAAGCCTTGTTAACAAGGGATATTACAACGGTCTTTGCTTTCACCGTGTTATTTACGGATTTATGATTCAGGGAGGCTGTCCCGAAGGCACAGGCATGGGCGGTCCCGGATATACAATTAAAGGAGAATTTTCAGGCAACGGCTTTGAAAATAACCTCAATCATACAGA
Source organism: uncultured Clostridia bacterium (assembly GCA_944380855.1). Taxonomy (GTDB): domain Bacteria; phylum Bacillota; class Clostridia; order Oscillospirales; family Acutalibacteraceae; genus Limousia. The sequence goes on from CALWIW010000001.1 coordinate 76,160, forward strand.
GGGGGTAATCTCAATGGCAAGAGCCATGAACCCTGACTCAGCCGGCTCTCAGTTCTTTATCATGCACAAAAACGCACCTCACCTTGACGGAAGCTATGCCGCTTTCGGTAAAGTAATCGAGGGTATGGACGTTGTAAATGCAATTGCCGAGTGCGATACAGATTTTCGTGATAAACCTCTTGACCCGCAGATTATGAAAACAGTAACCGCAGAAACCTTTGGTGCAGAATACGGCGAACCTGAAAAAGTTTGATATTTAATTCATATATAAAATAATATACAAGAGGTGAAAAAAGCATGGAAAAGAAAACATACAGAGATTTTGACAACTATTTAAAAAGATATCCTGACAAGAACGGTTATTTCGGCGAGTACGGCGGACAGTTTCTGCCGCCCGAGCTTGTACCGGCATTCAAGGAAATCGACGACGCATACGAGGAAATCTGCCACAGCTCACAGTTTATCAGCGAGCTTAGAAGAATAAGAAAGGAATTTCAGGGCAGACCTACTCCCGTTTACCACTGCGAAAGACTTTCCAGAATGCTTGGAAAGGTTCAGATTTACCTCAAGCGTGAGGACTTAAACCATACAGGTGCTCACAAGCTGAACCACTGCATGGGCGAAGGACTTCTTGCCAAATACATGGGCAAAAAGAAAATTATAGCTGAAACAGGTGCAGGTCAGCACGGCGTTGCTCTTGCCACAGCCGCCGCATATTTCGGACTTGAATGTGACATTTACATGGGCGAAGTTGATATTGCAAAACAGCACCCCAATGTTATCAGAATGAAAATGCTTGGTGCAAGAGTTATTCCCGTTACCCACGGACTTAAAACCCTGAAAGAAGCCGTAGACGCCGCATTCGAGGCATATTTAAGAGAATACAAGGACGCTATTTACTGCATAGGCTCAGTTGTAGGCCCTCACCCGTTCCCGAAAATAGTTAGAGATTTCCAGTCTGTTGTTGGTTTTGAAGCCAGAGAGCAGTTCCTTGAAATGACCGGAATTCTTCCAGACGCAGTTACCGCCTGTGTTGGCGGCGGCTCCAACTCCATGGGAATGTTTGCAGGATTTTTAAGCGACCCTGTTGACATTTACGGAGTTGAACCTTTAGGAAAGGGCAGTGCAATAGGCGACCACGCCGCAAGCATCACATACGGCAAAAAAGGTATTCTTCACGGCTTTGAAAGCTATCTGCTTCAGGACGAAAAAGGCGAGCCTCTCCCCGTATATTCAATAGCAAGCGGACTTGACTATCCGTCCGTAGGCCCTGAACACGCATATCTCCACGACTGCGGCAGAGTAAACTATGTATCGGTTGGCGATGAAGAGGCTATGAAAGCTTTCTTTATGCTCAGCCGTTACGAGGGCATTATCCCTGCAATTGAAAGTTCTCATGCTCTTGCATATGCCATGAGATACGCAAAGGAACACGACACAGGCTCAATTCTTGTATGCCTGTCAGGACGCGGCGATAAGGATATAGACTACGTTTACGAAAAATACGGCACCGGCGAGTCTTTTATTTCCGACCTGCAAAAGTCTGACAAATAAATCAGCCCCTGCACAGGTCGGGCGAAACCTTCTCCTAAATTTTTGGAGTAGGCTGCTTACATTTAACTTTTTTATTTCCGAATTGTATGGGTTTATTTTGGAAATTAACACGCTTCAAGGCGGGCGAGTCTTTTATTTCCGACCTGCAAAAGTCTGACAAATAAATCAGCCCCTGCACAGGTCGGGCGAGACGTTTTCCTAAGTCTTTATAATAGCTCGTGCACATACAGGTTAAATTTTAATATTATAAAATTTTACAGCCATGGTTATACTTTTGAACCATGGCTGTTTCTTTATCTTTCTTTTGTAAAACTTAATCCGACCCTATATTTTTTAGGGAATATTTTGGGATTCCAAACTCTTTTAAAAGTTTTTAAATCAACACAATCTCAGCTTTATTACACTAAATCTCTTTTTTTGAAAAGTATAAAAGAAGCTGCCAGTGCCAAAGCACCGTATAAAATGCCGAGTCCTATTAAAACAAGGTCTAAGCCGCCGTCAGCTACTATAGTCATAGAATGAGTATAGCCGAAAGGAGTTATGTATTTTAAAAACTCAACCTGTTCCACTAAAGCGGAAATTACATCAAGGAAATAAAGTCCGAAACCTATTGCAATTCCGATACCTGCACCGCTTGATTTAAAAAAGGAAGACACACAAAATGTCAGACAAAGCACCTCAAGCTGCATAATCAAAAGGGCAAGATGTATCAGCAGAAAGTCAGCAACAGAAAAATCCTCTCCCATTACGGCTGACACAGACAATGCAATAATGGCGATTATAACATTTAAAATAACAATACGCAGGGACGATGAAAGAATTTTTTCCGTTAAAATTCTGGTTTTTGAAACAGGGTGAGAAAACAAAAACTCACTTGATTTCATTTTGATTTCCTTTGAAACAGCGGAAGCACCAAGGTAAGCCGCATAAATCATACCGCCCATTCCCAAAAGGCTTTCGCACTCCGCTCCGTAATAACCGATATATGTAGCATACATCAGGGACTCTGCTTCCATCATTTCACCTAAAGAACCCATTTGGCCCATCATATCCTCAAACATTGACATCTGCATTTCAATAAGCGGATACAAAGCAATACAAAGAGCCAGCATAGCCGCCAGACTAAAGCTTAAAATCAAAAGAGACTTTTTTCCTCTTTTTACCTCACTCCACATAATTGTCATCTTTGCTGTGCCTCCTTTGCGTAATAATACTGCATTACCGCCTCTTCAAAATCGGTATCCGAAATAAGTATATCGTTAAATCCAACTTGAGAAATTCCTGACATAAAGGCTTTTATATCTCCTCTAAAGGATACATACAGGTTTTGTCCCTCAACATAGGGATTAAATACTCCGTTTATGGAGCAAACCTTTTGAATATCGTCCACGTTAAACAGCTTGATAATTTTATAGCCTGCCTTAGAGAAATTCTCAATAGTGTCATATGCTATTATATTGCCGTCACGAATTACCGCCGCACCTGTACAGAAGCGGCCGATTTCCCCGAGTATATGGGATGACAGCAGTATGGCAGCACCCTGACGGCTTTTTTCTTCCAAAATATCGAAAAAAGTCTTTTGCATAACAGGGTCAAGACCGCTGGTAGGCTCGTCAAAAAAATACAGCTTGGGATTATGCTGAATTGCACAGACTATACCCAGCTTTTTTCTGTTGCCCAAAGAAAGCTGCTCCACCTTTTTGCTTGTGTCAAGCTCCAGTCTGTCGCAAAGATTTTTCGCCTCTTTTGAACAATCCTTTTTTCTAAGCTTTGCGGAAAAAGAAATAACTTCTTTTACCTTCATTCCCTTGTAAAAAAGACATTCCGAGGACATATAACCCACATCGGCAAGTATTTCCTCTCGGTTTTCATAAATATTCTTTCCGAATATTTCTACGCTTCCGCTGTTGGGACTTAGATATCCCAAAGCCGTTCTGATAAATGTACTCTTTCCTGCTCCGTTTTGACCGATAAAGCCAAGTCTTTCCCCCTCGTTCAAAGTAAGGTTTACGTTTTCAATTCCCCTGAATTTTCCGTAATACTTTGTAAGACCTGTAGCCTTTAAAACGCTCATTTTTCCGCCTCCTCAATAAAATTCAATGTATTATCTATAACGGCGTCGTCATCAGCGCCTATTATATATACCTTCTCTCCCTCTTTGTCCTCGGTTGTTATAAAAATAAATTTATCTCCCGTAGGGTCAAGACAAAGATTGCAGTTTCCGTAACCCTCAACATTAAAAACGCCCTTATAAAGCTTATCCATATTTGTACCCACAACCTTATTCATGGACGGCAGATTTTCAATCACATCATATGAAACAATATCCTCCAAAGGAATTTCATATTCCTTTACAAGGTGAACCACTTGAATACTGTTTTCTGTGGTTTCTATTTTTATCGGTGTAAATTCTTCCATCATAAGCCAAATTCCCAAAACAGGCATTGCCAAAAGACACAAAACAGTAAATCCCATTAGGATTTTCCCGGCAGGCTTTGCCATATTCATAGTGGTTCCTATTCCGATACGGGCGTTAACCACATTGTGACAATCGTGTGGATTATAGTAAAACATTCCTCCAATCCACTTGTCGTCATCGTCAAAGTATTTTTCATCAACCGCAGTTTCTGAAATTTTCTGCTGGGATTTTCTCACTGCAAACTCACATCTTATTGCAAAATACATAAGCAATACCGCGTATGCAACAGAGGCTATTATAAAACCAAGTCCCGAATAAAACTCAAGCTTCATAAAAACGTAAACGGCAATATTGTAAACGGCGGTAAGCCAAGCACAAACAAGCCACATTTTTGTCTGGTTATATCTTCTCACACGGGTAAGCAGATTTGTAATGCTTACGTCCATGTTTATTGCGTCCTTTTTCTGTCTGTTTATAAAATGATAAAACAAAGGACAAAGCAAAACCATAAGAAACATCATTGCACAAATGCTTACAGAAACTATAGATATTATATCTCCGCCCCTTATGATTATATCGCCTGCACCTAAAGCTACAGGCAGAAAGGACAAAACTGTCGGAGCAATAAACCACTTCATATTAAGTATTTTAATTTCAGCGGCGGCGGCTTTTGTGTCAACCGCAACCTTATTTACAGAGTATCCGTTCCAGCCCTTTTCCTTTTTCAGCTTCATAAGCTTGTTTCTGTATTTGATATAAACAATAAAAACGACCGCCATCGCTGCAATAAGCCATGCCATGGCATAGAAAAATAAAACAGATGTGTATTTAAAAAAGAATATAGCAAAAGAAAGCAAGGTAAGCACTAAAAAGGATATATCCATATTCTTTTTATACTCTTTTACAATGTCTTTAACCTCTTTTGTGTCACGCTCCCAAAGAGGAATTGTAGTTCCTATCAAAAGATTTTTCTTAGGCTTTGCCTCATTTCTAAGCATACCGTACATAATAGGCAAAGTCATATAAGAGCAAACGAACATTATTATCTTAAAAACAAGATTATCCATAAAACTCACTCCTTTTCCCGAAAAATATTGCGGCAGATATTCAGAAATTCTTCCTCTGTAACTCCGGAAAGCTTCATTTCGGAGATTACAAGCTTAAGTTTATTTATCTCTTCCTCTCCGTAAGCCTTGGCGGTATTTATATCGGGATTAACACAAGCACCGTTTCTTCTGTCGGTGACAATATAGCCCTCCTGTTTTAAAAGTGAATATGCTTTATTTACAGTCATCATATTCACACCAGCCTCGTCGGCAAGCCCTCTTATGGTGGGCAGTTTTTCCCCTGCACTCAGTTCCCCCGAGGCAATTCCCACCACAATGCTGTTGCGTATCTGCATATAAATAGGAGTATCGCTTGAAAAATCCAGTTCCAAAAGCATATTATCACCTCTTTTTGTATTCTCTGTATTATAAAGTATAATACAGAACTTTAAGATTATTATTCCAATACAGAAAAATCATAAAAATAAAACCGTGGCTTTAAACCACGGCTTCATTTTTATGTATTCTCTTCTGTTGTATTTGCGTTTGTTGTGCTTTCCGTTTTGGCTTGTGTTTCTGCCGGAATCATTGTTCCCTTATGGTCGGTTGTATAGTCGCATTTTAACAAAAGCTGTGAAATAGGCACAAACTCGTAGCCCATCTCTCTCACCGCGTCAATTATCATAGGAAGTGCTTCCGGAGTATTTGCAGCTCCGTTGTGCATAAGGATAATTGAGCCTGGGCATATTTTGCTTTTAATTTTTTCAACCATCTGCTGGGGCGTCGGGTCTTTCCAATCCAAGGAATCCACATCCCACTGCACACAGTACATTCCGCAGGAATTTACAGTTTCAACTACAGAGTTATTGTAGTCGCCGTAAGGAGGACGGAATAATGTGACTTTTCTTCCTATAAGACCTTCTATCTTTTCGTTGCAGTTTTCTATTTCTTCCCTCATTGAATCTCTTGAAAGCTCTGTCATTTTCGGGTGGGTACTGCTGTGATTTCCTACGTCGTGGCCTGCCTGAGCGATAGCTTTTACTGAGTCGGGATATTTTTCCACCCATTCACCCACTAAGAAAAATGTTGCAGAAACGTCTTTTTCTTCCAAAATTTCAAGCAATGTGTCTGTCTGCTCATTTCCCCAAGCGGCGTCAAAGGAAATGGAAACAACCTTTTTATCGCCGCAGTCCACGTTATAAATCGGGATAATTCTTTCATTTTCAGCAGCCTCCTGAGTCTTTGACAATCCTAAAAAGCTTATCAAAACCACTGATACAACCAAAACAAGACATATAGCAGCCCTGATAATATTCCTTTTTGTCAAAACAAAAATTTTCATAAAAAATCACCCCATAATAATTATGAGGCGACTCCTTTTTTAATTCAGTTTTTCTGTTTTTGTCTTATAATTTGCTGTCATCAATTATAGTTTCCCAAAAAACTGAATTCGGGAAGTTCCTCAGACATAGCACAAATCAAATTAAGCACATTTTCATCGTACACATTGCCTGTAAAATCCAGATAAAAAAGATATTCAAATTTATGGTCAGGCATTGGTCTTGATTCAATTTTTGTAAGGTTCAGCCCGTTGGAATTAAATCTGCAAAGTACCGTGTAAAGAGAACCGGTAACATGAGGCAGACTGAAGCACAGGCTTATTTTATCGGCATTTTCAGGAATATAAAGCTTTTTTGAAATTACGATAAACCTTGTTGTATTGCTGCTGCTGTTTTGAAAATCCCTCTTTAATATTTTAAGACCGTATTCCTTTGCCGCACTTTCGGAACATATAGCGGCACAGTTGATTCTTTTTTCCTCAAAAATTTCCTTTGCCGCCACAGCCGTATTGGAGCAAGGTACAGATTTCAAGTTATTTTCCGCTATAAACTCAGAGCACTGGGAAAGAGCCTGAGGATGTGACCAAACCTGCTCAATATCCTCCGGACTGCTCTGCTTTATTCCGCAAAGACAGTGATTAATTTTAAGCTGTTTTTCCCTTACAATATAAAATCTGTTTTTAAGAATAAGGTCGTAAACATCCGAAACAGACCCTGCCGTGGAATTTTCAACGGGAAGAACTCCGAAGTCAGCCTCTCCCGTATCCACCGCCGCAAAAACGTCAGACCATTTTTTATAAAATACAGGCTGACAGTTGGGAAAAATCTCTGTAGCCGCCTCATGAGAGTTTGCTCCTTTAATTCCCTGACAGGCTATTTTCAGATTGCTTTCAGGAAGAACCTTTACCGCATTGGTTATTGTCTTACGCATTTTTTCTCCGCTTCCCACAATGTTATGCTGTAAAGCACGGGAAAGCTCCATAATATTGGCGTAAAGCAATCTTGCATAGTGACCGTATTCGCCGCCTTTTTTCTGAACCTCTTCAAGTATTTCATTTTCACGCTGTTGGTTAAGGATAGGAATTTTATTCTCTTTTTTATACTCTCCCACAGCCTTGGCACAGTCCATTCTCTTTTTAAAAAGCTCTATAAGCTCTTTGTCGATACCGTCAATTTCTTTTCTGATTTCGCTTAAATCTCTCATAGTACAAACACTCCCATCACAGAACAAGCTGGGCAACCGCCAAAGCGGCGGCGGCTTCAATAACAGGAACAGCTCTCGGCACTATGCATGGGTCGTGTCTGCCTTTTACGCTAAGTTTGGCGTTTTTCATTTCGCTGAGGCTTACTGTATCCTGTTCTATAGAAATTGACGCCGTAGGCTTTACTGCGGCTTTAAATACAATCGGCATACCGTTTGTAATGCCGCCCAAAATTCCGCCGCAGTTGTTTGTTTTTGTGATAATTTTTCCGTTTTTTACCTCAAATGAGTCGTTGCTCTCGCTTCCGTGCATCTGTGACAGCTCAAAGCCTTTTCCGAACTCGATACCCTTTATAGCAGGAATACCGAATACAATCGAGGAAATAAGGTTTTCCACACCGCCGAACATTGGGTCGCCGTAACCTGCTTCAACACCTGTCACAATACATTCAACCGTTCCGCCGACGCTGTCGCCTTTTTCTGCGGCTTTGGCAACCTCTTGTCTTATGCTTTCCTCAATGTCTTTATTAATAAGGGCAAAAGAGCTTATTGAAAGCTCCTTTAAAATATTTTCATCGGGAAAAACTCCCAAATCATAAAAGCTTTTGTCCTTTACCGAGCCGACAGAAGCTATGTGAGCGGCAATATTAATTCCTTTTTTATCCAGAATCTGACGGCACAAAGCACCTGCAAATACTATCGGTGCAGTAAGACGTCCGGAGAAATGTCCTCCGCCTCTTATATCGTTTTGACCTTTATATCTCACATATGCGGGATAATCGCTGTGTCCCGGTCTCGGACAGTCCAAAAGATTGCTGTAGTCACCGCTTTTTGTGTTGTTGTTTTCAATAACAGCACAAACGGGAGCACCGGTTGTCACGTCGTTAAGCATTCCGGAAATAACTTTCGGAATGTCGGCTTCAAATCTGGGCGTTGAGGTCTTGTCCTTTCCCGGAGCACGTCTTGCCATCTGAGCGTAAACCTGTTCCATATCTATCTTATGTCCCGCAGGAAGTCCGTCTATTACAACACCTATGCCGTTGCCGTGACTTTCTCCGAATACGGAAATTTTTATTTTATCACCCCAAGTCGATGACATCTGCCTTACCTCCCAAACTGTTGTAGTCCTCAAAAAAATCGGGATAGGACTTGTTAATGCTCATAGGGTCGGTTACAAAAATCTCTTTTGTGCTTCCAACCGCCGCTGTAGCCATGGACATTACAATCCTGTGATCGTTACAGCCCAAGGCCTTTCCGCCTGTGAGAGGTTTTCCTCCTCTTATAACAAGCCCGTCCTCGGTTTCTTCAATATCTCCGCCACAGGCTTTTACAGCCTGAGAAATAGCCTGCAAGCGGTCGCTTTCCTTTATTCTAAGCCTTTCGGCGTTATATATCACCGTTTCGCCTTTTGCATAAGCGGCAGTGACAGCCAAGACAGGAACTATATCGGGAATCTGTCTTGCGTCTATTTTTATTCCGTGAAGCGAGCTTTTTTTCACCTTTACAAAGTCATCTTCCCATTCTATATCTCCGCCGAAATCTTTTATTATACTGCAAATTTCCTTATCCCTTTGGTAAGAGTTTTTGGAAACCCCTTTTACCGTCACATCTCCGTTTATTGCTCCTCCGCATATAAAAAACGCCGCCTGTGACCAGTCGCCCTGAGTTTTATATTCCAAAGGCTTATATTCCTGACCTCCGTTTATAAAATAACCATACTCCGTCTTTTGAACCTTAACACCGAACTTTTCCATTACTTCCAGGGTCATATCCACATAACCCTCGCTTTCAAGCTCGGTGGTCAGAATAATGCGGCTGTCCCCGGAAAGCAAAGGCAGGCTTAAAAGAAGTCCCGTTATAAACTGAGAGCTTATATTTCCCGGGAGATAAAAATCACCGCTTTGAAGCTTTCCCGAAATCTCAAAGGGCAGTTCTCCGGAGGTTACGCACTGAACTCCGGCTTTCGGAAGAATATCGGTGTATATGCCTATAGGCCTTTGAGGAAGCCGTCCCTCTCCGGTAAATTTCGCCGAGAGTCCCCCCGCCGCCGCAATTGGTATTACAAATCTCAGGGTCGAGCCGCTTTCACCGCAGTGCATACTGCAATTTTTATTTGAAAACATTTCTCTTCCGTCCACAATCAGAGCCTTGTTTTCAAATCTTGTTTTTGCTCCCATTGAGTTTACACATTCAATGGTTGCCTTAATATCCTTTGAAAGGGCAACAGGCTCGATTCTGCTTATTCCTTTTGCCAGTGCGGCACAAAGCACCGCCCTGTGAACATCGCTTTTTGACGGTGGTACAGTTACCTCGCCCTTTAAAAAAGCAGGAGTAAACATAGCTGTCGTCATATTATAATCAATCCAATCAATCAACTTTTATAAATTCCGCAAGCTCCTCGTGGGGAATTTTCTTTACAAAGCTTTTTCCAAGCTCGCTTATAAGCACAAGATTTATGCTGTTGCCGCTGCTTTTCTTGTCTGTTAAAGCGGCAAGGGCAATATCCTGTGACTTTGCAGGATTTTCAATAGGCAGACCGTACTTTCTGCAAACCTTTGCAATCTTTTTGCAGGTTCCGCCCTTGGTAAGTCCCGCCTTTTCGGAAGCGGCGGTCATCATAACCATACCAATGGCTACCGCCTCGCCATGACTTAAAGTTTTAAAATCTCCCAGCTTTTCCAAAGCATGACCGAGAGTATGACCGAAATTAAGAAGCATTCTCTCCCCTTTTTCATGCTCGTCGGCAGATACCACGTCACGTTTTATTTTAACGCATTTATAAATAACATCGTCAATATCTTCAAGAGCGTCCTCATTTTTAAGAAAATTAAAAAACTCCTTGTCCTTTATACAGCCGTACTTTATGACCTCTGCCATTCCGTCGCTTACAAAGTGCTTGGGCAGGGTGTCTATTGTGTCAGGGTCAATAATAACCAGTGACGGCTGCCAAAATGCTCCCACAAGGTTTTTACCCTGCTTTATGTCAAAGCCTGTTTTTCCTCCCACCGAGCTGTCCACTTGGGCAAGCAATGAGGTAGGTATCTGAACAAACTCTATTCCACGCAAAAAAGTTGCCGCCGCAAAGCCTGCCATATCTCCGGTAACTCCTCCGCCCAAAGCCACAATCATATCCTGCCTTGTAAAATTATTGTCAGCAAGACAATCGTATATATGACATATAGTTTCAATGCTTTTAGACTGTTCCCCTGCTTCAAAGGCAAAAACCGTCACCGCAAAGCCGGCTTCCTTTAAAGAATTTTTTACAGCCTCTGAATATATAGGGGAAACGTTGCTGTCTGTTATTACTGCAATCCTCACAGCGGAAGTTATATTTTTTATAATACTTCCGCATTTGCTTATAAGTCCTCTTTCTATGAGGATATCATAAGGCCGTCCGGTTTCAACCCTTACGGTTCTCATTCTCCCAGTTCCTCCTTTACTTTTCTTCCCTTATCCAAAAGCTTAACAAGCTCATCTTTATTTTCTTCTTCAATTGCTTTCTTTATTTTATCAATGTTTTCTATTAAAATATCCAGCTCTTTTACAAGGTTTTCCTTGTTGTCCAGAAACAGCTCGCTCCAAAGCTCGGCGTTTATATTTGCAACACGGGAAACATCTTTATAGCTTCCCGCCGAATAACCTATATGATTTTTACAGCATGGACTCATTACATAGGCACAGGCAAGAACATGAGGAAGCTGTGAGGTAAAAGCAATCATTCTGTCATGCTCAGAGGGAGATGTAATCATCACGCCTCCAAAGCCCATTGCTCTTGCCAAACCGCTTATCACCGCAACGCTGTTGTCGTCTGCGTCGCAGGGAACTATTATATAGCTTGCATCCTTAAATATTTCAGGGTCAGACGCCTCATAGCCGTTTTTTTCCTTTCCCGCCATAGGGTGACCGCCTACAAAATCAAATCCGTATTCCACGGAAAGCTCCACAAGGGCAGGGCAGATATCATATTTAACACCGGAAGTGTCTGTAACAACAGCACCCTGCTTTATGTATTTTCCGTTTTGCTCCACATATTCTACAGCCGCACCGGGATAAACGGCAAGGTAGACAACATCTGCCGTACCCAAAGATTCACTGTCGCCGATTATATCAATGGCTCCCTCTGCAAGAGCTTTCTTTTCAACCTCTTGATTTTTGTCAATACCGATAATACAGTGTTCTGTGTTTTTCTTCAATGCTTTGGCGATACTTCCGCCGATTATTCCAAGTCCGACTATAACTATGTTCATAAAAATCTTCTCCCTGAAAACGCACAAGGGCGGTACTAACCCCACCCTTGTTCTGCGTTAAATCAAATATTATCTTTCATATAGTCTTTAAGCTTAAATACTTTTTTGGCAAGGTCGTCAAACTGCTCAGGAGTCAAAGACTGAGCTCCGTCGCACAAAGCGTGGGCAGGGTCGTTGTGAACCTCAATAATAAGTCCGTCTGCACCTGCCGCAACAGCGGCTATTGCCATAGGCTCAACAAGCCATGATTTGCCTGTTGCGTGGCTGGGGTCAACAACAACAGGAAGATGTGACAAGGATTTTACAATCGGGATTGCCGAAAGGTCAAGGGTGTTTCTTGTGAAGGTTTCGTATGTTCTGATACCTCTTTCACAAAGAATAACCTGGTCATTTCCTCCTGCCATAATATATTCTGCACTCATAAGCCACTCTTCAATTGTAGCGGAAAGACCTCTTTTCAAAAGTATCGGCTTATTTACCTTTCCAAGCTCCTTTAAAAGCTCAAAGTTCTGCATATTTCTTGCTCCGACCTGAATAATATCAACGTTCTCGAACATATCAATATGAGAAACCCTCATAATTTCAGTAACAATAGGCAGACCTGTTGCCTTTCTTGCAGCTTTTAAAAGGTCAAGCCCCTCTGATTTAAGGCCCTGAAAAGCATAAGGAGAGGTTCTGGGCTTAAATGCACCGCCTCTGAGAATTGACGCACCGGAAGCTTTTACCTTTCTTGCAATCTCTGTTACCTGCTCTTCAGACTCTACAGAACAAGGTCCTGCCATAATCTGCAAGCTTCCGTCGCCTATTTTAACTCCGTTTGCAAGTTCTATAACGGTATTTTCCGGGTGAAATTTTCTGTTAGCCTTTTTATAAGGCTCCTGAACTCTTTTTACGCTCTCTACAAAATCCTGAGCATCTATATAATCAATATCAATTTGTGTGGTATCTCCGATAAGACCTAGAACAGTTGAATGAACGCCGTCCCATTTGTTTACCTTAACATTATACCGGCTTGTAAGCATATCGGTAAACATCAAAACTTGCTCTTTGGAACATTCAGGTTTTAATACAATAATCATTTTTCTTTACCTCCAATACAGGCAGTGACGCAAAGCAAAACGCTACATTGCCCCAAAATATCAAATAATAGTGCAATCTACAAAATAAGTATACATTATTATTTTATGATATTTTATCACTACTCTTTTCTAATTTCAATACTTTAAAGCAAAAAAATTTTGAATTATTATACGTACTTTTCCAAGAGCATTCTTATTATCTCATCGCAGACCGCCATAGGAGACAGACTTGCGTCAACTGTCATTGTGGCATTTTCCCTGTATAACGGCAGCCGTCTTTCGTAAAGGTCAAACATTATCTGTTTTTTGTTTTCTCTTTGCAAAAGAGGTCTTGTGGTGTCGTCTTTCAGTCTTTCCCAAAGCACCTCGGCTTTTGCATCAAGAAGAACAATTTCACCCGTGGTTTTTAAAACATCTGCGTTTCTTTTAAAGGTCAAAGCTCCTCCCCCTGTTGAAACAACAAGTTTTTTAAGCTTTGCCATATCACAGCAGGCACGGTATTCAAGGTACCTGAAATACTCTTCTCCCTGTCTTGAAAAAATCTCGGGAATTTCCATTTTTTGAGATTCTTCTATGTAACGGTCGGTATCCACAAATTTCCGTCCTGTCTTTTTTGCAAGCATATTTCCCACTGTTGTCTTTCCACAGCCCATAAAGCCGCAAAGAATAATATTCACATTATCGAGCCTGCTCATTTGTTCATCAACTCCGCTGCTGCGTCAAGACACAGCTTATCAATATCATTTTTATCATACTTACTGCCGTCCCATATTTCATGGGCAACAACCGCCTGCCATACAAGCATGGACATTCCGCCCACTGCCTTACAGCCCATAGCTTTTGCTTTCTTAACAAGCTGAGTTTCCAAAGGATTATAAACCGCGTCAAACAAAGCCTTTGTCTTTGAAAGAACCTTATCCTCAACCGGCTGTGCCTCCGTCTTAGGATACATTCCTATAGGTGTAGCGTTTACCAAAAGGTCGATATCTCCCTCAATCTGATTAAGCTCACAGAAGCTTACTTCAGCATTAAGGGTATTCTTAATTTCCTCACATAAAGCCTTGCAGATTTCCTCGTCTTCTTTTCTCACAGCAAAGCTGAGATTTGCATTTTTTAAAGCTGCCTCATATGCCATTGTTCTTGCAACACCACCGCAGCCGAGTATTACCACCCTGCCCTCATGGGAAATTTTTTCCGCCTCCAGTGCTTTTAAAAAGCCGTCTGGGTCTGTTGTGTATCCGCAGGAACCATTTTCGGAAAAAGCCACTGTATTGACGCTTCCGTACATTTTAGCCTTTTGGTCAAGTCTTTGAAGCAAAGGGATTATTCTTTGTTTATGGGGAATTGTAATATTGAATCCATCGAGCTTTGACAGAACAGCTGCATATTGACTCTCCAAATTTTCAGGAGAAATATCAAAAACGCCGTACTCAGCCTCTATACCTGAAAGCTCAAATAATCTCTTGTGAATAAATGGCGACATAGTGTGACCCATAGGGTGACCTATAACCGCATATTTTTTTAGACTCATTAAAAACACTCCCGTCCGTCAGCCTGTTAAAACCTAAACAATTATAACATATAATGTCAATTTTCATACAAAAAACAGGTTGAAATAATAAAAATTAAAAAAATTTTTAAAATAAGTATTGACAAAGTATGGAATACACAATAATATGATGTTTGTAATATGCTGTTGAGAATCAATACTTTGGTTTTATTATAGCATAAGTACCGTCGGCTTGTCCACCGACAAGCTATGCAATGAATAATAATTTATTAAGTTTTTAGGAGGAAACTAAAATGGTTTTGGAAAAAGTAAAGAACATTTTGGCAGAACAGTTTGATGTAGAAGAAGACAGCATTACAGCTGAAACTAATCTTCAGGACGACCTCGGTGCAGATTCTCTCGACGTTGTAGATCTTCTCATGTCCATTGAGGACGAGTTTGAGACAGAAATTCCTGACGAGGAAGTAGAGAACATCCACACAGTTGGCGATCTCGTTGCTTACATCGAAGCTAACTCATAATTGACTTTTTAAACTAAGGGCCGGTTAATCCGGTCCTATTTTTTTGCTTTTAACTGCTTGAAAAGTATAAAAAAACTCTGTATAATAGGAATGTTAAGGCGTAAAACATATATCGCCTGATATTTTGTAATTACGACAATTTTTCAAAATACAAAAGATGGAGTGATTTTGCCATGGCAGAAAACAAAAAGCTGGTGGAAGCAATTACAAGCAGAGATGAAGACTTTGCAAAATGGTACACAGATATAGTTAAAAAGGCAGAGCTTGCCGATTATTCAGGTGTAAAGGGCTGTATGGTTATCCGCCCCTACGGATACGCAATTTGGGAAAATATACAGGCAGACCTTGACAGACGTTTCAAGGAAACAGGTGTTGAAAACGTATATATGCCTTTGTTTATTCCGGAAAGTCTCCTGCAAAGAGAAAAAGACCATGTAGAGGGCTTTGCTCCCGAGGTTGCCTGGGTTACTCACGGCGGAAGCGACAAGCTTACGGAAAGACTTTGCGTGCGTCCGACTTCCGAAACTCTTTTCTGCGAGCATTATCAGAAAATCATCAACACATACAGAGATTTGCCTAAACTTTATAATCAGTGGTGCAATGTTGTAAGATGGGAAAAAACCACCCGTCCTTTCCTGAGAACCTCGGAGTTTTTGTGGCAGGAAGGTCACACAATGCACGAAACAGAGGAGGACGCAAGAGAGGAAACCTTGAGAATGCTTAAGGTTTACGAGGACTTCTACAGAGAAACTCTTGCAATTCCTGCTGTTGTAGGCAGAAAGACAGAAAAAGAAAAGTTTGCCGGTGCAATGGAAACATATACAATCGAGCCTATGATGCACAACGGCGTTGCTCTTCAGGGCGGTACTTCCCACTATTTCGGCGACGGCTTTGCAAGAGCCTTTGACATTAAGTTTGCCGGAAGAGACAACAAGCTTCACTATCCGCACCAGACCTCATGGGGCGTTTCCACAAGAATGATAGGTGCTATCATCATGGTTCACGGCGACGACGACGGACTTGTGCTTCCTCCGAAGATTTCACCTATTCAGGTTGCAATTGTTCCTATAGCAATGCACAAAGAGGGAGTTTTGGATAAAGCCGCTGAACTTAAAGCAAGGCTTGCAGGCAAGTTCAGAGTAAAGCTTGACGACAGTGATAACTCACCGGGCTGGAAATTCAGTCAGTATGAAATGAAGGGCGTTCCGGTAAGAGTTGAAATAGGTCCTAAAGACATAGAG
Source organism: uncultured Clostridia bacterium (assembly GCA_944380855.1). GTDB lineage: Bacteria > Bacillota > Clostridia > Oscillospirales > Acutalibacteraceae > Limousia. The sequence goes on from CALWIW010000001.1 coordinate 92,318, forward strand.
AAAAACCAGTGTGTACTTGTAAGACGTGACACAAGAGAAAAAATCTTTATTTCCCTTGATAATCTTGAAGCCGAGGTAGAAAAGGCTTTGCAGCTTGTTCACGACGGAATGTACGAAAAAGCCCTTAAAAATACTCAGGAGAAAACCTTTACAGCTGCAAACTTTGACGAATTCTGCGATATCGCTAAGAACAAGCCGGGCTTTATTAAAGCCATGTGGTGCGGCGATGTAGAGTGCGAAGAAAAAATCAAAGAGGTTACAGGCGGCGTAAAGAGCAGGTGTATTCCTTTTGAAGAGGAGCATATAAGCGACGTTTGCGTATGCTGCGGAAAGCCTGCAAAGCACCAGGTTTACTGGGGCAAGCAGTATTAATTTACCTCCTGTTCATAAATTTCAAACAAAAGGTAGGGTGTAATAAATGCCTATAAAAGTAAAAAACAATTTGCCGGCTATACAGATATTGGAAAGTGAAAATATCTTTGTAATGCCGGAAGAAAGAGCATTAAAACAGGATATAAGACCTCTTAAGCTTCTTATTCTGAATTTAATGCCCACAAAAATCGAAACAGAAACCCAGCTTTTGAGGCTTTTGGGAAACAGTCCTTTGCAGGCGGATATTGAGCTTTTGCAGATGGAAACCCACAAATCAAAAAACACATCTTCTCTGCACCTTACCACCTTTTACAAAACCTTTACAGAAATCAAGGACAATAAATTTGACGGAATGATAATCACAGGTGCACCTGTGGAGCTTATGGAGTTTGAAGAGGTTGACTATTGGGAAGAGCTTAAAACAATAATGGAATGGTCAAAAACAAACGTTTATTCCACATTTCATATTTGCTGGGGAGCTCAGGCAGGTCTTTACTATCACTACGGTGTAAGAAAATATCAATTCCACGAAAAGCTTTCCGGAGTGTTTAACCACCGCATATTAAACCATAATCACCCCCTGCTCCGCGGTTTTGACGATACCTTTGTAATACCCCATTCAAGAAATACCGGCGTTTATCAGGAAGATATTGAGAAATGCTCGGAGCTTGAAATCCTTGCCACATCAAACGAAGCCGGCGTTTCCATAGTATGCAACAAAAACGGACGTCAGTTTTTTGTATTGGGTCACGCTGAATACGACCGCAACACTCTGGCTGCTGAGTATTTTCGTGATAAAAACAGGGGCATAAATCCAAAGATACCGGAAAATTATTTTCCAAACGACGACCCCACAAAGCTTCCGCCTATGGTTTGGCGAAGCAACGCCACTTTGCTTTACACAAACTGGCTTAACTACTATGTATATCAGCAGACGCCCTACGACTTGGAAGAGCTTAAAAAGATGTACGAGGAAGATTAATTTATCTTTAAAACAACAGCACCTCAGCGGATTTTTTAGTCCTCTGAGGTGTATTTTTTGTTGTACAGCAATGTTATGGTGAAAATTTGGGGATTCCAAAGGGACAGTGTCCCTTTGGCAGGCGGTTTGGAGGACAGCATCCTCCAAGGTCTTAAATACACAAAAACACACCGGAAAACGCTGCTGTTTTCTTCGGTGTGCTTTCTTTATACCACAAGTAAATTTTTCAAATTTGCCAAAATTTTTTTCTCCCGCCGGCTCACCTGAACCTGCGTTATATTCAAAACCTTTGCCGTCTGTGATTGGGTCATGTGCTTGTAATAACGCAAAACTATCAGCTTCTTATCATCATCATTTAAATCCCTGACCGCCTGTCTTAAAGAAATAATCTCCGACAGCTTTTCTTCAACCGAGTCAACAGGAATATCAGTTACGTACTCGTCCCCGTCACGGTCAAGGTTATTAAGGGAAACAGGAAGCCTTGAGGCGTTTAAAGCCTCAGACACTTTTTCCGGTTCTGTTTCCAAAATTTCTGCAAGCTTATTTACGGTTATCTCCTCACCGTACTTTCTAAGGTATTCATCACTGACCTTAGACGCTTTCATAGAAAGCTCTTTCAGACTTCGGCTAACCTTTACGGTTCCCCCGTCACGGAAAAGCTGTTTTATTTCACCTAAAATAACAGGAACGGCATAGGTTGAAAATTTTATTTCCCTGTCTTGGTCAAAATTATTGATTGCCTTTAAAAGACCCACACAGCCTGCGGAAAAAAGGTCGTCGTATTCTATTCCTCTTCCCTTAAATCTCCTTGCACAGGCGTGAACAAGTCCCAAATTTGCTTCGGCAATTTCCTGTTTATTCTCCATGACCTAAATCAGCCCCTCCCGAGCTGTTTCTGTGACGGATTATATTTTTTTCAAGTGTAACTGTCGTGCCTTTTCCTACTGTGGAAGAAACCTTTATTTTATCCATAAAGCTCTGCATAACGGCAAAGCCCAAGCCGGCACGCTCGTCCCCTGCTGTTGTAAATAAAGGCTCCATTGCCTGTTTTATATCGGGGATACCGCAGCCTTTGTCACGGATTTTTATTACTATTTTTCCCTTGTCAGTAATCTTCACATTTATGTATACCGTTCCCTCTGAGTAGCCGTAGCCGTGTACTATGCAGTTGGTTACCGCCTCGGAAACAGCAGTTTTAATATCAGCAAGCTCGTTTATAGTCGGGTCAAGCTGTAAAACAAATGACGCCACTGCACTTCTGGCAAAGCTTTCATTTGTACTTTTTGCAGGAAAATTTAAATCCATCTGATTAACAATATTCATTTTACCACCCCCAAAGAGCAAACGCCTGAAAGGCTTATTATTTTTTCCAGGTTTTTAGGAATGTTCACCACTTCAAGTGAGCCTCCCAAAAGGGAAATTTGCCTGTATCTTCCCATTATCAAGCCTATTCCCGAGCTGTCCATAAATTTTACACCGGAAAAATCAAGCCTTAAAACATGAGGTCTCATGGATTCGGCTTTACCGTCTATTTCGCTTCTTATAGGAGCTGCCGTGTGGTGGTCTATTTCTCCCTTGAGAAATGCGGTCATTATCTCATTTTCATATGTAATCTCCATTTTTTCACTTCCTATATAAAAATACGTCCATACCAATATAATAATTAGTATGAACGTATTTTTTTGTTTTATTCTGTTGTCGAACTATTTTTTCAGTAAATTATTTTCAAGCAAATTTAAAGCCTCTCCGCATAAAAACAGAGAACCGCAGATTATAAGAGGTTTTCCCTCCTTTTGTGATTGCTCCAAAGCTGTTTTAAGTCCATTCTGAACATTGCCGCAGGGTACAGCATTTTCCCCCATACTCACAAAAATTTCGCTTACAGCCTTATCCGAAGCCGTTCTGGGATTATCAATAGCCGCTGTAAAAATCTGTGAAAATATTCCTTTCAGATTTTCCAGGGAATTTTCTATTTTTTTATCCGCAAGCATGGAACACAAAGCTATTGGCTTTTCCTCAGGCAGCAGCTTTTTAAGTGTTTTTGCAAGCTGAGCTGTTCCGTCAGGGTTGTGAGCTCCGTCAATAATGATAAGAGGATTTAAAGAATAAACCTGAAACCTGCCTATATGAACAGCTTCGGCAAGTCCTTTTTTTACGCTGTCAAGGGTTATTTTCAGTCCCAATATTTTTGTTACATTAATTGCACTTAAAGCGGCAAGCACCGTTTTTACATTAATAATTTGATAGCTGCCCAAAAGATTAAGAGAAAATCTTTCCCCTTTATATGTAAAAAAGGTTTTTCTTACGGAATACTCAATGTTCTCCAATTCAACGTCCTGAGCAAAAAAGATAATGTTATTTTTTTCCTTGGCTTTTTTTCTGACTATCTCCAAAGCCTTTGACCTTTGGGGAGCCGTTACCGTTATTCCGTTTTTCTTGATTATTCCGCATTTTTCCGCGGTTATTTCCTCTATTGTGTTTCCAAGCACAGCCGTGTGGTCAAGTCCTATAGAGGTTATCACCGTACATAAAGGATTTTCAATAATATTGGTAGCGTCCCATTTTCCTCCAAGTCCCGTTTCGAGGACAACTATATCGCATTTCTCACGGGCAAAAATTTCCATTCCCAAAGCTGTTACCGCTTCAAATTCGTTTACAACAGTGCCGTTAAGCTGTAATTCTTTAATAATTTTTGAAACCCTTTCCCATGACTGCAAAAAAATCTTTTCTTCAACGGGTTTGCCGTTTATCTGTATTCTTTCCTCAAAGCGGCACACATAGGGTGAAATAAAAAGTCCCGTTTTTAATCCGCTGTTTCTCAGCACAGATTCCAGCATAACGCATACCGAGCCTTTTCCGTTTGTTCCCGCCACATGAATAAATTTTAAATCCTTTTGAGGATTTTCGAGATATTCTAATATTTTTCCAATTCTGCTCAGAGCGGGTTTGTCACTGAATCTCGGCATACTGTGTATTTCCTCCAAGGTTTCCTGATAACTTTTCAAAATTGTCCCTCTTTTTCATTATTGATTTAAAAGGCGGTAAATATCGTTTTTCTTAAATCCTGTTACCGATGCCGCCTCTTTTGCGGCGTCTGACTTCTTTTCTCCCCCGTCTATAAGGGCATTTGCAAGATTTACCGCATCTTCCAAGGTGTATTCTTCCTTCATTTTTTCCTTTGCTCCCTCAAGTACAAGGACGATTTCTCCCTTTAGTCCTCCGTCGCCGTAAAGCTCAAAGGCTTTCTCTGTGGTAGTTCTTATAACCTCCTCGTGGATTTTTGTAATTTCCCTTACGATTGTCAGCTTTCTTTCGGGAAAAGCATTTTTAAAATCCTCGAGGGTATTGGGAAGCTTGTGAGGAGCCTCGTAAAATATCATTGTCCGTCTTTCATTTGCAAGCTCAGAAAGATGTTCTTTACGGCTTTTTTTATTTACGCTTAAAAACCCCTCAAAGGTAAACCTGCCCGTTTCAAGACCTGAAACAGCCAAAGCCGAGATAACCGCACTGGGACCGGGAACAACAACGGTTTTTATTTTGTATTCTTCGCACTGTCTGATAAGCTCTTCACCGGGATCAGATATACAGGGCATACCTGCGTCGGTGACAATCGCCCCGTTTTCCCCGGACATAAGACGCTGACAGATAATCTCCCCACGCTCTTTTTTGTTATGCTCATAATAGCTTATCATCGGCTTTTTTATCTCAAAATGATTTAAAAGCTTCAAAGTCACTCTTGTGTCCTCAGCCGCTATAAAGTCAACCTCTTCCAAGGTATTAACGGCTCTCGGGGACATATCCGACAGATTTCCTATAGGAGTTCCCACCACATACAGTGTTCCGTAATCCGACATAAATACTTCCTTTCCCATACAAAAACAACAGATTAAAGAGCATTTCTGCCGTCCTTGTAACAGCCGTAAATTTCTTTCATTTCAGGAGAAAAATCCCCTGTTTCGTCTTCAATAAACAAAGTGGGCATTACCTGCATAAAGCCTTTCTTGCCCCCTCTTCTGCCCTCTGCCAAAAACAGCTTAGGCTCTTTGCCCGCTCTCTGCTGAACAAACCGCAGTCTTTTCGGCTCTAAACCGCTGTTTCTCATGGCCTGTAAAACATCTGTAAGTCTTTCGGGACGCTGACAAATACAAAATCTTCCGCCGAACTGCAAAAGATTTTTAGCCGCCTCGGTTATATCCTCAAGACTGCACCCATACTCGTGACGAGCAAAAACATCGCTTTCCGCTGGATTTAATATCCCCGTTCCCATAAGCTTATAGGGGGGATTTGAAACCACAAGGTTATAGCTTCCGAAGCTTAAAACACCTTTAAGCTCTCTTAAATCACGGTTTATAACCTCTATTTTATCTTCAAAGCCGTTTGCTTTAACGCTTCTTTTAAAAAGGTCGCAAGCTTTCTCCTGAATTTCAACAGCCGAAACAAACTTAGGCACATTGTCCCTTGCCCAAATAAGAGGTATGGGGCCGCAGCCTGAGCCAAGCTCGCAGGCCTTGTCGCTTTTTTGGGGCTTTGAAAAATTTGCAAGCAAAACCGTATCTGTAGAAAAGCGGTATTCCCTGTTTACGATAATTTTAACATTATTTCCCAAAGGCTCGAAATGTTCTCCCTCTAAGAGAAATTCATCTTTCATCTGTTTCACCTATATATTTTAAAGTTATTATAATCGGCTCTTTGTCAATAGTTGGGGCATAAAGTGAATTTAGAAAAAATAAAAACTTAGCGGGGACTCCCTAACGTGGGTTCCCCGGCAAAAACAGTTCACCGGACTGTTTTTTGCTCACTCCTGCGTTTTTTTGCAGCATTTTAAGACCTTGGAGGACGCTGTTCTCCAAACCACCTGCCAAAGGGACAGTGGTCCCTTTGTAATCCCAAAATTTTCCCCCAAACATTTGCCATACAACCTTATAATCTAAAACCACATAACAAAAAACGGCAAGGCATAGAAACCTCGCCGTCTTCATTAAAAACAACTTATGCCTGTGCTGGTGCAGAAACAGGACATACATCTGCGCAAGCACCACACTCGATGCAAGTATCAGCATCGATAACGTACTTGCCGTCACCCTCAGAAATAGCACTTACAGGACACTCATCTGCACAAGCGCCACAAGCGATGCATTCATCAGAAATTGCGTATGCCATTCAAATACACCTCCTTCTATTATTAAGCACATTATATCATATTTAGAAAAAAAATCAATGATTTTTTTATTATTTCTTACTCTTCAAGGCCTTTCAGTTCTTCAAGCTCCTTCTTGTCCACCTTAATATAACCGTTTTTGATAATTTTCACATCTTTTACCTTAAAAGTGTGAGGCGGAGCAGCCTCCGGTGTATTGTCAAGCTTTACTTTCAAAGTTCCTGTAAGGAGATTTGACTCCACCACAAGGCCTTTGCCGTTTGCTGTTTCAACAATAGCACCGATTTTAGGCGTTTTCTTCAGCAAATCGGTATATGCTTCCTGCTCGTATTTAAGACAGCACATAAGTCTTCCGCAGGTTCCCGAAATCTTTGATGGAGAAAGGGAAAGCCCCTGCTCCTTTGCCATTTTTATTGATACAGGCTGAAACTCCCCTAAAAACGTGTTACAGCAGAAAGGTCTTCCGCAAATTCCCAAGCCGCCCAGCATTTTTGATTCGTCACGGACGCCTATCTGGCGAAGCTCTATTCTTGTTCTGAAAACAGCAGCCAAGTCCTTAACCAAGGCACGAAAATCAATTCTTCCGTCGGCGGTAAAATAAAACAGCACCTTGCTGTTATCAAAGGTATATTCAACATCAATAAGCTTCATTTCAAGCTTATGCTGTGCTATTTTTTCCTCGCATATCGAAAAAGCTTCCTTTTCCTTTTTTCTGTTCTCTTCAAGATGCTGTACGTCCTCTTCTGTGGCTGTTCTTATAAGTTTTTTAAGGGGATGAACAATTTCCTCATCGTCAGCTTCACGGTTTGAAAAAGCAACCTGACCGCATTCCACTCCTCTTGAAGTTTCAACAATAACCATATCGCCTACATTTAACTTATTATTATCAGGGTCAAAGTAATAAACCTTGCCCGCTTCCTTAAATCTTACACCAATTACTTCTGCCATGCAATCCTCCTGTATTTTCCGCATAAATAGGCGGAAAGTAAATTCATATCTCCGTTTTGTTCTATATACATTACGGCACTGTCCGTAGCCTCAATAAGCTTTAATATCTTTATCTTTCCCAATTTAAGTGACGCTTTTTCGGCAATATCCGAATCCGTTTCCACCATAAAGCATTGAGAAAGACTTTTTCTCAAAATTTCCTTTACCTGTAAAAGTATCTCCTTTGCCTTTGCCCTGTCGGCAATAATGCAGGCAAGAGATTTCAAAAGCGGAAACTCTCTTGTTTGAAGCATTGACATCACTATGTCTTCGGCAAAACCCGAAATTTCCTGTGAAACCTGTTCCTTGTTGTCAAGGGATATCAGGGTAACCCTGCTTCTTATTGTATCCAAAAGAGCCTTATCGCTTTCGCAGGTCATAATAAACACAACATTTTCGGGCGGTTCTTCCAATGTTTTTAAAAAAGCATTTTGTGCTTCACGCATTAATTTTTTATCAACATCAAAAAGGATATAAACCTTATATTTTCCCTCGTTTGCCTTTATAACCGAATCTCCGGTTATTCTTCTTATTTCTTCAATAGAAATTATTCCTGTCTTTCCGCTGCCTCTTGCCGTTATAACATCGCTGTGACAATCAGACAAAATCTTAAGGCATTGACCGCATTTTCCGCAGGGAGGGTTGTCGCCGACACACTGATACCTCATTGCCATATACATGGCACATTCTCTTCTAAGCTCAGCATTTCCTCCCCTGAGCAATATTCCGTGAGGAATTCTGCCCCTTTGAAAAAAATTGTCTATTAACTTTTTTACATTAATATCATTAGAAAAAAAGGCGTTTTCCATAATTCACCACCGATATACAAAAGAAAATCCTTTTCTAACAGTGTTTACAATCATTTTTTGCAATACTCGGTACAACAAAAATTATATATTATTTAAAAAATAATGTCAACTTTAGATTATTTAACAGTTTACAAGCTTAAAAACTGTCACAGGTATCGGCACTTAAAATATTAGTAACAATTCCATCCTTAGTAATATCAACATAGCCGAAAGACGCACGGTATCCTGCACAGCTTCCCGGATTTAAAATAAAAAGTCCGTCGTCAAAGTCAGCAACAGCATTATGAGTATGACCGAACAAAACAATATCGGTATTGCTCTGTTTTGCTTCATAAATAATTCTGTTAAGACCGTATTTCACATCAAAAAGATGTCCGTGAGTAACCATTACCTTTTTGCCCTGAACCATAAATATCTCTATCAGTGAAACATCGTTTGCACCCAGGTCGCAGTTTCCTCTAACGTTAATAATCTTTTTTTCCGGATATATGTCCCTTATTCTGTCAATGTCCCTTGAACCGTCTCCGCAGTGGACAATAATATCCGCCTCCTGATGGGCGGCAACCACCTTTCTGAGAGTGCTGAAATCCCCATGAGTATCCGAAACAACAAGTATTCTCATATTAAAAACTCCTATCATAGATTTACTTTTTCCGCATAATATGTATCGAGGTGTTTATATGGCTAATAATGATAAACTTTTTAATCTTTTGAACGCTCTGTTAAAAAACAATTCGGCAAATCAAAATATTTCTGCCGAGCAGGTAAAAAACATGGCACAGCAGGGTTCCACTGACCAAATATTAAAAAATCTCGACCCGCAAAACGCTCAAAAAGTTAAAGAGATTTTAAAAAATCCTAAGGAAATGGAAAAAATAATGAGCAGTCCCCAGGCACAAAGCCTGCTGAAAAAACTGCGAGGTAACTCAAATGGATGATATTCAGGAATTGCTTGGGAAAATAATGTCCGATCCCCAAGCCATGAATCAGCTTGAAAGCATGGGAAAAATGCTGGGACTGGACACTTCGCAAAACGGCGGTACAAACAACAACCGCACAGCACACCAAAACAGGAATACAGAGGATAAGCCGGCACAAACAGGCTCTTTTCCTCAGATAAACTCCGACCTTTTGGCAGGGCTTATGCAAAACCCACAGCTCCTCTCACTTTTGGGAGGAGCAATGAACGGAAACAAGGACAATCAAAACCACCAAACAGGTCTTTCCAAAGGAAACTCCTTATTAAGCACGGACTCCTTAGCCTCAGTTGCTAAACTGATGCCGCTTTTGTCATCTGTCAACAGCGACGACGATACCACCCGTCTTTTGGAAGCACTAAGACCGTTTTTGGGAACCGCAAAACAAAAAAAGCTTGACGAAGCCAAAAAGATGCTTCGTCTTTTAAAAATACTTCCCCTGATAAAGTCAAAGGGCATATTGTGAGAGTGATTTTTCATGGCAGGATTTGACAATCTAAGACAGGAAGCGATGAGGAGGGTTAAGGAGATGCAGCAAAACGCATCCGGTCAGGAAAACAACTCCAGACATCAAACCGGAAACGGCAGCAGGGGAAGTTTTCCAAACCAATCAAACACGGGAGAAAACCCACATTTTCCCTCAGGTACAAATAATCAGCAGAACAATCAATCTGATAACCGGCAAAACAATAACCGCAGTAACCAACATGAAAATACTGAAAACCGCTATCAGGATAACACCGACTATCAGAGCCTTGCTCAAAGCTTCAGCGGCGACGATATGAAAGCCGCAAAAACAGGCGGTGAAATTCTTGACGCCTGTTTTCACGACAAAGAAAAAAGCTTAATTCTTATACTTATTCTTCTGCTTTCTTCAGACAACGCAGATACAGGACTTTTGCTTGCTCTGATGTATCTTTTGATATAAATGATTTCAGTAACAAATTCTTATTCATATCAATTCTTCCGTGAGCGTTTTGGAAAGCAGTCTGAAATACAGCGTCCTTCAATAATTATCTGATTTGTCCGTTACCCATTATCACAAATTTTGAGCTTGTAAGCTCGTTAAGTCCCATAGGACCGCGGGCATGAAGCTTTTGTGTGGAAATTCCTATTTCCGCTCCCAAACCAAACTGACCGCCGTCGGTAAATCTTGTTGAAGCGTTTACATAAACCGCTGCTGCGTCCACCTGATTTAAAAACTCACAGGCTCTTGTATAGTTTTCGGTAACAATACACTCGCTGTGTCCGCTGCTGTACTTTGCAATGTGGTCAACCGCCTCTTCAAAGCTGTCAACGACCTTAACCGCAAGTATATAATCAAGAAATTCCTTATAATAGTCCTCTTCTGTTGCAGGCTTCACACAGTCACCTAAAATTTCCGCTGTTTTCGGACAGCCTCTTAATTCCACGTTTTTCTCATCAAGTCTTGCCTTTATTACAGGCAAGGCTTTTTCTGCTGTTTTACTGTGAACAAGTATTGTTTCAATAGCGTTGCAAACTGACGGTCTTGAGGTTTTAGCATTGAAAATAATATTTGCCGCCATATCAATGTCCGCATATTCATCAACGTAAACATGGCAGTTTCCAACGCCTGTTTCAATAACCGGAACCTTTGCGTTTTCTACAACCGCTTTGATAAGTCCTGCTCCCCCTCTGGGGATAAGCACGTCAAGGTAATCACTTAAACCCATAAGCTCGGTAGAGCTTGCACGTGTTGTGTCCTCTATAAGCTGTATAGAGTCTTTGGGAAGTCCTGTTTTTTCCACAGCCTCACGCATAATCTCGGCGATAGCCTTGTTGGAATTTATGGCTTCTTTACCTCCTCTGAGAATTACGGCATTTCCGGCTTTAAGACAAAGAGCAGCGGCGTCTGCGGTAACATTGGGACGAGCCTCAAAAATAATTCCGATAACGCCAAGAGGAACTCTTATTCTTCTGATTTCCAAGCCGTTTTCCAGCTTATTTCCGCTTAATACGTCACCGATAGGGTCTTTCAAAGCGGCAACCTGCTCAACGCCTTCGGCAATACCCTCAACTCTTTCCTCTGTCAGCTTTAATCTGTCCAAAAGAGAAGCAGTAAGTCCCGCATTTTTTCCGTTTTCTATATCAATATCATTGGCTTTTAATATCTTTTCACAATTCTCTCTCAAAGCCTTTGCTATACTCAAAAGAGCTTTATTTTTCTGTGCACCGGCACCTGCAAGAACTCTTGCCGCCGCCTTTGCCCTTGCTCCCATTTGCTCAATAACGGTCATCTTTTTTCCTCCTTTTTTTGGAGGACTCTGTCCTCCATACCACCTGCCAAAGGGACAGTGGTCCCTTTGGAATCCCGGGTTTGCTTACATACAGGTTTTATCTTGGAAATTTGTTCTTATTATATTCAGGTTTTATTATTTTTCTTTTTTAACCTAAATGCAGCATAATTATTCCAATTTTTAAACAAAACGTTTCGCCTGCCGTGTAACGAAAGTTTAATTTTATATGCTACGCTTGCACGGTAGAATCAAAAAATTCAAACCACCTGACAAAGGAACAGTCGTACCTTTGGAATCCCGGGTTTGCTTACATACAGGTTTTATCTTGTAAGTTGTTCTTCTTATATTCAAGTTTTAGTTATTCATATATTTACTGTTCAGCACACTTACCGGCTGAGCAAGGAACTTTGTTCCCACATCTACGCCGTCAATAACAGAATAAAGAATTGACGGTGAGCTTCCGTTTACAACAATACAGTCAATTCCGTTTTCGGTGGTAAGGGTTGCGGCTTTAAGCTTTGTAGCCATTCCTCCCGTTCCTCGGTTAGAACCGCTTCCTCCTGCCATTTTTAATATATCTTCATCTATTTTTTCAACAACGGATATTTTCTTAGCCGTTGGGTTAAGTCTTGGATTTGAATCGTACAAGCCGTCAATATCCGTAAGTATTATAAGCTGGTCTGCGTCAATAAGCACCGAAACTATTGCGGAAAGCATATCGTTATCGCCGAAGTTTGCTCCCTGAATTTCATCAATTGCAACCGTATCGTTTTCGTTTACTATAGGAATAATGCCCATACTCATAAGAGTATTCATGGTATTTAGAACATTTTCCTTTTTATGGTCGGTTTCAATTGAGTATTTTGAAAGCAGTATCTGTGCTACAGTATGATTATACTCGCCGAATAGCTTATCATACATGAACATAAGCTCACACTGTCCTACCGCCGCCACAGCCTGCTTTTCTTTGGTAAGGGTAGGACGTTTTTGAAGTCCCAGTTTTCCCATTCCAACGCCTACAGCTCCCGAGGACACCAAAACTATTTCGTGACCCATATTCTGCAAGTCGGAAAGAACCTTGCAAAGCTGTTCAATTCTTCTGAAATTCATCTTTCCGTTTTCATATGTGAGGGTGGAAGTTCCCACCTTTATAACCAATCTCTTTTTGCCTAACATTTTATATCCTTTCATCAGCCTGACGGCTGCTGTTATCTTTCAGCTCTGTCCTCATTATATTTTGCCAAAAACTCCAGTGTTCTTGGATTTTTTGTGTTTTCAAAAACTTCCTCAGGCGTTCCGCTTTCAACAATAACGCCGTCTGCCATAAATATTACCCTGTCAGCCACATTTTTAGCAAAAGCCATTTCGTGGGTAACAACTATCATTGTCATTTTTTCGTCTGCAAGACTTCTGATAACCTTTAAAATTTCACCGGTAAGCTCAGGGTCAAGTGCAGATGTAGGCTCGTCAAAAAGCAGAAGCTCGGGATTTAACGCCATTGCACGGGCAATTGATACTCTCTGCTGCTGACCACCCGAAAGCTGATAAGGATAATAATCCCCTCTGTCCGCAAGTCCCATTTTTTTCAAAAGAACTTTTGCGGCAGCCTCCGCCTCTTCCTTTGATTGTCCCAAAACATTTATCGGTGCGGCGGTGATATTTTTCATAACGCTCATATGAGGGAAAAGATTAAAGTTTTGGAAAACAAGTCCGTAATGAAGATTTATTTTGTGTCTTTCCTCTTTATCCGCATAAACCGCTTTTCCGTCAACAGTTTTAACCAAGGTATCACCGCAGATTACTATTTCACCCCTGTCCACGGTTTCAAGCTGGGTTATACATCTCAGCAGGGTACTTTTTCCGGAACCGCTTGGTCCTATAATCGCCAGCACTTCACCCTTATTAACATCAAAGGATATATTTTTTAAAACCTCCAGCTTACCGAAGGACTTTTCTATATTTTTTGCTTCAAGCATTTTCATATGACAATACCTCCGTTATCTGTAATAGCTGAGTCTTTTTTCCGCAACGCTGAAGCATTTGGAAACAATACCGTTCATAACAAGATAGAACAAAGCAGCGATAATAAAAGGAACAAAGTTTGCAGCGGAATTTGCCCAGTCGGAAGTAACCTTCATAAGCTCAACAACAGAAATAACCTTTGCCAATGAGGTATCCTTTACAAGTGTTATAAACTCGTTGCCCATTGGCGGCAAAATTCTTTTTATTACCTGAGGAAGAATAATTTTAAAGAAAGTCTGCTTTTTGCTGAATCCCAAAACATTTGCCGCTTCATACTGACCCACAGGGATACTTTCCATACCGCCTCTGTAAATCTCCGCAAAATATGCCGCATAGTTTAACACAAAAGCCACCACAGCCGCAGGGAATCTGTCTATCCTGAACGGAAGCAAGGGATTTACAACAAAGAAAACAAACATAAGCTGCAGCATAAGAGGAGTACCTCTTAACAGCAGAAGATAAAGCTTAACAGGAATGTTGATAATTTTTAATTTTGAACGTCTGCCCACACAAAGAATAAGCCCCAAAGGCAGAGAAAACAAAAGTGTAAGTCCAAAAAGCAGCAGGGAGTTTAAAGTACCCTCCAGCATTTCAGATAAAAGTATACTATAGTTCACAGGAACACCTCTCTAAATCAATTTCCTTATATAATAAAAATACCTGCAATAAATTTTTATAAAAGTGGAATATCTTAGCTTTAAAACCAGTTTTATGTATTCAAACCAAAACAAACTTAAGGGCAGGCAATGCCCACCCTTAATTTTTCATATTACAGCATTAAAATCAGATTGTTGTAACGTCCTCGTCAAACCAATTTGTGGAGATTTCAGCCAAAGTGCCGTCCTCTTTCATTTCCTTGAGAGTATCCATAACCTTGTTCATCAAGGCCTCGTCGCCCTTTCTGAAAGCGATAACATACTCTTCCTCAGAAAGAGTAATCTCCTTGCCGTCTGCCTCTAAAAGTCTGTATTTGCCCGGCTTCATATTCATGTAGTTTGTAGCAACCTTTTCGTCAAGCACAATGCCGTCAACAGTCTTATTGTCAAGCTCTGTAATAGCACTGAGATAATCCTGAATCTTTATTACGTTGCCCAAAGAGTTCTTAAACTCTGCATTGGAATCTGCGTTAAGTGCATTTTCACCGGAAGAACCTGACTGAACTGCAACTGTTTTGCCTGCGAGAGAAGCAAGGTCTGTAAATTCTGAATCCTGAGCAACCATAACAACCTGAGTATTTTTCATATATGCAGGTGAAAGAAGCATTGCCTCTGCACGTTCAGGGTCGGAAGTAAAGCCGTTCCAAATACAGTCAATATTTCCGCCGTTAAGCTCTGCTTCCTTTGTTTCCCAAACGATAGGCTGTAAAACAAGTTCTACACCCAGTCTTGAGCAAACCTCTTTAGCAAGGTCAACGTCAAAGCCTACAATCTCGCCTGTTTCAGGATCTTTATAACCCATTGGCGGGAAGCTGTCGTCAAGTCCCATAACAAGCTTTCCAGCCTGCTCTACTTTTGTCCATGAATCGTCGGTACCGCTGTCTTTGGTTGCACTTGTATCACTGTTTCCGCAGCCGGCAGCTATTGTACCGAACATAAGAATTGCCATAAGCATTGCAAGTATTTTTTTCACAATTAACTCCTCCGAAATTTTATTTCCGAATTTCACTTCGGTGACCTTTTGTATTCTATCACATTATCACAGTAAAGTAAAGTCTTTTTAAAAATTTTGCAAAATATATAGAGCCTTTTTTAAAAATCTTATAAAGCAGTTCTATAGCAAGTGTTTTTTGGGGGAATTTTGGGATTCCAAAGGGACCACTGTCCCTTTGGCAGGTAGTTTGGAGGACAGCGTCCTCCAAAGACTTAAATACTGCAAAATAACAAAGCAGTGGCAAAACAACAGTTTGGTGAACTGTTGTTGCTGTTACCCCACGTCTTTGTTCACGATAAATATTTATTTATTCTAAATTGACTTTTTACTCCAAATATTGACAAAGAACCGTCGAAACAAATCAAAAACCGCCGGGCTTAACACCCGGCGGTTTATTACTAAATCATATTATTCCTCAGAGGAATGTTCCTCAATATCGGAAGTTTCCAACGGAGCAACACTTGCGGCAGACTGAACAGCCGGAGTATTCTCCTCAATTTCGATATAGTTATATCTTGTCATACCTGTACCGGCAGGAACAAGCTTACCGATAATAACGTTTTCTTTAAGTCCGATAAGCGGGTCAACCTTGCCCTTGATAGCAGCGTCTGTGAGAACTCTTGTTGTTTCCTGGAAGGAAGCCGCAGACAAGAAGCTGTCTGTTGCAAGAGAAGCCTTTGTAATACCCAAGAGAAGCTGAGTATATGTTGCCTCTCTAAGACCATCTTCTCCGTTTTCAATTCTCTTTCTGATATCCTCGTTGGCAAATATTACATCGTTCTTGTCGTACATCTGACCAGCCATAAATTCGGTGCTTCCTGCGTCCTCAACTCTTACCTTCTTCATCATCTGGCGGACGATAACCTCGATATGCTTATCGTTGATATCAACACCCTGCAAGCGGTAAGTACTCTGAACTTCGGAAATAAGGTAGTCCTGAACTGCATTTGCACCCAAAATAGCAAGTATATCGTGCGGGTTAACAGAACCGTCGGTGATTTTATCTCCGGCTTTAATCTGCTGACCTTCTTCAACCTTAACTCTGAATCCGAACGGAATAAGATACTGTCTTTCTTCCTGTGTTTCAGGGTTAAAGATAACTGCGTGTCTGTTGTTCTTGATTTCCTCGAAACGAACCTCACCGTCAATTTCACTGATGATTGCAAGGCTCTTCGGCTTTCTGCCCTCAAAGAGTTCTTCAACACGTGGAAGACCCTGTGTAATATCTTCTGCGGAAGCAACACCGCCGGTATGGAAGGTTCTCATTGTAAGCTGTGTACCAGGCTCACCGATAGACTGAGCTGCAATAATACCAACAGCCTCACCCACGTTAACAGGCATACCGTTTGCAAGGTTTGCACCGTAGCACTTCTTGCAGACGCCGTGTTTTGCACGGCAGCCGAGAATACTGCGGATTGTGATTTTCTCTGTACCTGCGTTTACGATAATGTCTGCATCGTGTTCGTCCATCATCTTATCCTTGGACACAAGCACCTCGCCTGTTTCCTTATCACAGAAATCATCAACAAGATATCTGCCGATAAGACGCTCGTGGAGTCCCTCGATAACCTGATTGCCTGATTTGATGTCGAATATCTCCAGACCCTCCTGTGAACCGCAGTCGTCCTCACGGATAATAACATCCTGTGAAACGTCAACAAGACGACGGGTAAGGTAACCGGAGTCAGCTGTTCTAAGAGCTGTATCGGCAAGACCTTTACGAGCACCACGGGAGGAAATAAAGTATTCCAAAATGTTAAGACCTTCACGGTAGTTAGCTCTGATTGGAATTTCGATTGTTTTACCTGATGTGTTGGCGATAAGACCACGCATACCGGCAAGCTGACGAATCTGGCTCATGCTACCACGGGCACCGGAGTCAGCCATCATGTAAATCGGGTTATATTTACCCAAATTCTTCTGAAGTGCTGCGGTAACGTCGTTTGTAGCGTTCTCCCAAACCTTAAGAACTCTTGCGTAACGCTCTTCGTTGGAGAACATACCGTTCATGTAATACTCTCTGATTTCGTCAACCTCTTTTTCAGCGGCAGCGATAATCTCTTTCTTAGCAGGCGGAATTTCAGCGTCGCAAACCGCAACGGTGATAGCACCTCTTGTTGAATACTTATAGCCCTGTGCCTTAATATCATCAAGCACCTGAGCCGCTACCTGTGCACCGTGAATACGGATACAGGCGTCAACAATTTTACCAAGCTGTTTCTTTCCTACAAGGAAGTCAATTTCAAGCTTGAATTTATTTTCAGGCTTAGATCTGTCAACAAATCCCAAATCCTGAGGAATCGGGTCGTTGAATATAATCTTACCAACTGTTGTATCAATGATACCGGATTCCTCCACACCGTCAATAACCATAGTGCGGCGAACCTTAATCTTAGAATGAAGCTTTACTACTCCGGCACTGTATGCCATCATAGCTTCGTTTACGTCGCAGAATACTTTGCCTTCGCCCGGTTCTCCGTCCTTATCAAGAGTAAGGTAGTAAGAACCCAAAATCATATCCTGTGTAGGAACAGCAACAGGACGTCCGTCGGAAGGTTTCAAAAGGTTTCCAGCGGCAAGCATCAAAAATCTTGCCTCAGCCTGTGCTTCTGCGGAAAGGGGAACGTGAACAGCCATCTGGTCGCCGTCGAAGTCGGCGTTAAATGCTGTACAAACAAGTGGGTGAAGCTTCAATGCACGGCCCTCAACAAGAACCGGTTCGAAAGCCTGAATACCAAGTCTGTGAAGTGTAGGAGCACGGTTCAAAAGCACCGGATGTCCTTTGATTACAACTTCAAGAGCGTCCCAAACCTCAGGCTTTGCTCTTTCAACAGCTTTTCTTGCTGCCTTAATGTTTACAACGTTCTTTGTTTCAACAAGACGTTTCATAACGAAAGGCTTAAAGAGCTCCAAAGCCATCTCCTTAGGAAGACCGCACTGGTACATTTTAAGTTCAGGACCAACAACGATAACAGAACGTCCGGAGTAGTCAACACGCTTACCCAAAAGGTTCTGACGGAAACGTCCCTGCTTACCCTTAAGCATATCGGAAAGAGATTTCAAAGGACGGTTGTTAGGACCTGTAACAGGTCTGCCTCTTCTGCCGTTGTCTATAAGTGCGTCAACAGCTTCCTGAAGCATTCTCTTTTCGTTTCTTATAATTATATCAGGAGCTTCAAGCTCTAAAAGTCTTTTAAGACGGTTGTTTCTGTTTATAACACGTCTGTAAAGGTCGTTGAGGTCGGAGGTTGCGAAACGTCCGCCGTCAAGCTGAACCATAGGTCTGATATCCGGCGGAATTACCGGAACAACGTCAAGAATCATCCATTCAGGGCGGTTTCCTGACATTCTGAAGCTTTCAACAACCTCAAGTCTTTTCAAAAGACGAACTCTCTTCTGACCGGAAGCACCCTCAAGCTGAGTTCTCAGGGACTCTGAAAGCTCATCAAGATTAATCTCCTGCAAAAGCTCTTTAAT
Source organism: uncultured Clostridia bacterium (assembly GCA_944380855.1). Taxonomy (GTDB): domain Bacteria; phylum Bacillota; class Clostridia; order Oscillospirales; family Acutalibacteraceae; genus Limousia. The sequence continues at coordinate 111,010 of CALWIW010000001.1, forward strand.
AGCTTCAGCACCCATAGAAGCCTTAAAGTCGTCGTCATACTTTTCTCTCATGTCATTGTACTCACGCTCTGTAAGGCACTGCATCTTCACAAGGTCACGGCAGTCACCGGGATCTGTTACAATGTAGGAAGCAAAGTACAAAACTTTTTCAAGCATTCTCGGAGAAATATCCAGCATAAGGGAAATTCTTGAAGGAATACCCTTGAAATACCAAATGTGAGATACCGGAGCGGCAAGCTCAATGTGACCCATACGTTCACGTCTTACTTTTGCTCTTGTTACCTCAACGCCGCAGCGGTCGCAGACCTTACCCTTAAAACGGATTCTCTTGTACTTACCGCAGTGGCATTCCCAGTCCTTGGTAGGTCCGAAAATACGCTCGCAGAACAAGCCGTCAACCTCAGGCTTTAAGGTTCTGTAGTTGATTGTCTCCGGCTTTTTTACCTCGCCATAAGACCATGCTCTTATCTGGTCAGGGGAAGCAAGTCCTATCTTAATAGATTCAAAAACATTATGATCCATTGTGCTTCTCCTCCTTAATACTCATCTATACCGTGATCGTCGTAATCAAAGGCTGAATCATCGGCGTCTTCAAATATGGAACGCTCGTCAAAGAAGTTGCCGTCGTCGGAATCCTCGTCAAGTGAGAAACCGTCGTCCATATTTGTCATTACTTTGTTTTCTTCAAATACTGTATCCGGCTCTTCTCCGTCATCAGCACGTGCAGGAATATCGTCGTCATCGTCAAACTTTTGCTTGAGGTCGATTTCCTCATTGTTCTTGTCAAGCACCTTGATGTCAAGTGCCAAAGACTGAAGCTCCTTAATAAGAACCTTAAAGGACTCAGGAATACCCGGTGTAGGAATATTCTCGCCCTTTACGATTGCCTCATAAGTCTTAACACGTCCTACAACGTCGTCGGACTTAACTGTAAGGATTTCCTGAAGTGTATATGCTGCACCGTAAGCCTCAAGTGCCCAAACTTCCATCTCTCCGAAACGCTGACCGCCGAACTGAGCTTTACCGCCCAAAGGCTGCTGAGTAACCAAAGAGTAAGGACCTGTGCTTCTTGCGTGAATCTTATCGTCAACAAGGTGATGGAGCTTCAGGTAATACATATATCCGACAGTAACAGGGTTGTCAAAACGCTCGCCTGTACGTCCGTCGGTAAGCCATGTTTTACCGTCACGGCTGTAGCCTGCCTGTTCCAAAGCCTCGAATACGTCCTGCTCGTGTGCTCCGTCAAATACAGGAGTCATTATCTTCCATCCAAGAGCCTTTGCCGCATATCCTAAATGCACTTCAAGCACCTGACCGATGTTCATACGTGAAGGAACGCCCAATGGGTTCAAAACAATATCAAGAGGTGTACCGTCAGGAAGGAACGGCATATCCTCAACAGGAAGAATTCTGGAAACAACACCCTTGTTTCCGTGACGTCCTGCCATCTTGTCGCCTACGCTTATCTTTCTCTTCTGAGCAAGGTAGCAGCGTACAACCTTGTTAACGCCGGGCTGAAGCTCGTCGCGGCTGTCCTCTCTTGTGAACACCTTAACGTCAACAACGATACCGCATTCACCGTGAGGAACTCTCAAGGAAGTATCTCTTACTTCTCTTGCCTTTTCACCGAAAATAGCTCTCAAAAGTCTTTCCTCGGCTGTAAGCTCCGTTTCTCCCTTAGGAGTTACCTTACCTACAAGGATATCTCCTGCGTGAACCTCTGCACCGATATGGATAATACCGTTCTCGTCAAGGTCTTTGAGCATATCCTCGCCTACGTTTGGAATATCTCTTGTGATTTCTTCCGGTCCAAGCTTAGTATCTCTTGCTTCTGTTTCGTATTCTTCTATATGAATTGATGTATAAACATCATCTCTAACTATCTTTTCATTGATGAGAACTGCGTCCTCGTAGTTGTAGCCTTCCCATGTCATAAAGCCGATAAGGGCGTTTTTACCAAGGGAAATTTCACCGTTCTTTGTTGAAGGACCGTCAGCCAAAACCTCGCCCTTTACAACTCTCTGTCCTCTTGAAACAACAGGAATCTGATTGATACAGGTGCCCTGGTTGGAACGGAGGAACTTGATAACCTCAAAGTCCTGAACTCTGCCTGAGTCATACTGAACTCTGATGTGGTTTGCGTCAACGCTCATAACAACGCCGTCCTCTTCTGAGAGGATACAAACGCCTGAGTCAACGCCTGCCTTGTACTCCATACCGGTACCAACGATTGGAGACTCGGTAACAAGGAGCGGAACTGCCTGTCTCTGCATGTTTGAACCCATTAAAGCACGGTTTGCGTCGTCGTTTTCAAGGAACGGAATCATAGCGGTAGCAACGGAAACAACCATTCTCGGAGAAACGTCCATAAAGTCGAAACGGTCTGCCGGGAATTCAACGAATTCATCTCTGAAACGTCCGTTTACTTTCTTGTGAACAAATCTGCCGTTTTCGTCCAAAGGCTCGTTAGCCTGTGCAACTGCAAATTCGTCCTCCATATCCGCTGTCATGTAGATAACCTCGTCTGTAACAACGCCGGTCTCTTTGTTTATCTTTCTGAAAGGTGCTTCAATGAAGCCGTATTCGTTAATTCTTGCGAATGTTGCAAGGTAAGAAATAAGACCAATGTTAGGACCTTCAGGAGTTTCGATAGGACACATACGTCCGTAGTGGGTGTAGTGAACGTCACGAACCTCAAATCCCGCTCTGTCTCTTGAAAGACCGCCGGGGCCCAATGCTGAAAGTCTTCTCTTGTGAGTAAGCTCAGCAAGAGGGTTGTTCTGATCCATGAACTGTGAAAGCGGTGAAGAGCCGAAAAACTCTTTTATAGCCGCAGTAACAGGTCTGATATTTATAAGAGAACCTGGTGAAAGTGTTTCCAAATCGGAAGCCTGCAAAGTCATTCTCTCTCTGATAACTCTTTCAAGACGGCTGAAACCGATTCTGAACTGGTTCTGCAAAAGTTCTCCTACGCATCTTATACGTCTGTTGCCCAAGTGGTCAATATCGTCTGTAACGCCGATACCCTCTGCAAGGCAGTTCATGTAGTTGATAGATGAGAAAATATCATCTATAGTAATATGATTAGGAATAAGGTCAGCGGCTCTTCTCTTAATTGTATGCTTGAGTTCTTCTTCGTTTTCACAGCTGTCAAGGATTTCACAGAGAACTGCAAAGCTTACCTTTTCGTTTATGCCGCACTCTTTTTTTGCGTCAAAGCTTACGTACTCGTTTATATCAACCATTCCGTTTGATATAATCTTGATTACTTTGCCCTCTTCGCCTGCAACAAAAGCAACGCTTACACCTGCGTTTTCAATTTCCATTGCTTTCTCTCTGGAAATTGTGTCGCCTCTGAGAGCCATAACCTCTCCTGTTCTCGGGTTTGCGATAGGCTCTGCCAAAACACAGCCTGCAAGTCTGTTGGATATACCAAGCTTTTTGTTGTACTTGTAGCGTCCAACCCTTGACATATCATATCTTCTTGAATCAAAGAAAAGGTTATGAATATGTGTCTTTGCACTGTCTACTGTTGGAGGCTCGCTTGGACGAAGCTTTTTGTAAACTTCGATAAGACCCTCGTCAACAGAAGTTGCAGTATCCTTTTCCAATGTAGCTTTAATTCTTGCGTCGTCGCCGAAGCACTCAAGGATTTCTGCGTTTGTACCAAGTCCCAAGGCTCTGATGAAAACCGTAACAGGAATTTTTCTGTTTTTATCTATACGAACATAGAAAACATCGTTTACATCGTTTTCGTATTCAAGCCAGGCACCTCTGTTAGGAATAACAGTAGAGCTGAAAAGCTCTTTACCTGTCTTGTCATGCTCCATTTTATAGTAAACGCCCGGGCTTCTTACAAGCTGAGATACTATAACTCTTTCAGCACCGTTAATAACAAAGGTTCCGCTGGCTGTCATAAGCGGGAAATCACCCATGAACACATTAGAATCCTTAATTTCCCCTGTTTCCTTGTTGATAAGACGGGCAGTTACACGCAGTGCCGCAGAATATGTTGCGTCTCTCTCCTTACACTCGATAACGCTGTAGTTAGGCTTATCCACGTCGAGAGTATAGTCGATAAAATCGAGAACAAGATTGCCAGTGTAATCTGTTATTCCCGAAACATCCTTGAATACCTCTGCAAGTCCCTCTCTGATAAACCAGTCATAGGATTTTTTCTGCACCTCAATAAGGTTTGGCATATCAATAACTTCATCAATCTTTGCGAAGCTCTGTCTGATGTTGTTTCCAAGCTTTACCGGTTTGACATTTACCATCGGGCGTATCACTCCTTTAAGAATCATTTGTGAGTAGAAAATTATTCACTGTTTCCCGTTTTTACAAACGGATTTCCGCTTTAATACCGCAAGTAAAATAATATAGCACAGCTTTAAAGCAGCAATTTTTCTGTTATAATCACTGAGGAAATGTTTCTGAAAAACTCTTGACAATACGGCATATTATGTGCTAATATACCAACGGTCAACAAATTTTTTTTACCCATTTTTTTAGGCAATCAGGCACATATCCCCATGATGTTACATCTTAATAATTTACTACATCTCATTTTGTTTGTCAAGGGCATTTTTAGATTTTTCCCGTGTTTTGCGGGAATTTTTTAATTTTATTCGCTATTTTTAAAAAAATAATTCCCCAAAAGCATTAAACTGCCTTTGGGGTACTTTTTTGCATATTCCATGAAACACCCGGAGCGGTTGGTTATTTTTACATCAATTAAAAACCGCAATTTTTCTATGATATTTTATTGAGAAGCTCGTTTATTACATCTATATAGCTTTCAAAACTTTCATGATATATATCGCCGTTCCGTAAACAACACCGGCGGCTATTGAATATACAATTACAGGTCCTGCAATTACGAACATCTTAACTCCAACTCCGGTTATGAAACCCTCTGTGCGAAACTCGATCGCCGAGGACGCCACGGAATTTGCAAAGCCCGTTATAGGAACAAGAGTTCCTGCTCCTGCCTTGCTTCCTATTTTTTCATAAATTCCGAAAGCAGTCAGTGTTACACCTATAAAAATCAATGTAACAGTGTTGAGCATTCCTGCCTCTTCCTTTGAAAAACCGAGATTTAAGTATAAATCTAAAGTAATCTGTCCCACACTGCAAATTAATCCGCCTATTAAAAATGCCATCATGCAGTTTTTTATAGTAGGAGAAGGCGGAGAGATTTTCTGTGTAAGCTTTGAATATTCCTCTTTTGTGATTTTTTTCATATTTAACTCCCCTTTTTTATTCTTACTATACCTTTCCCCTTCTGCCCTCAATTATACATTTTAAACCATATTGAATAACCGCTAAATTTGTTGTATAATTATACAGTATTAAGGTATTAAAATTTACTTTAAATGAAAGAAGTGTATAAAATGGTCATAGATATTCATACCCACATTTTCCCTCCGAAGCTTGCACCGCACGCAATCGGAGCCTTGGAAAAATCCGCAGGAGCTCATGCATTTTTAAACGGCACAAAAGAGGATTTATTAAAATCCATGAAAGATAACGGCGTTGATATCTGTGTAAATATGCCAATTGCCTCAAGACCCGACCAAATGCGTTCCATAAATAATTATGCAATAGAAATAAACAATAAAGGTTCGGAAACGGGACTTTATTCCTTTGGTGCCTGTCACCCGCTGAACACTGAGTACAAGGAAGAGCTTGCAAGACTGAAATCCGCAGGAATAAAGGGGATTAAGCTTCACCCTGACTTTCAGGGTTTGTTTCTTGACGACGAGGAAATGGTAAAAACCATGGAATATGCCGCGGAACTGGGACTTATAATTTTAATACACTGCGGTATGGATCCCTCTTTTCCGGACGTTCACAGAAGCACTCCGAAAAGGCTTGCAAACATTCTTCCAAAACTAAAAGGGGCAAAAATTATATCCGCACATATGGGCGGATATGACTATATGGACGACGTTGAAAAATATCTTGTCGGAAAAGATGTGTATATTGACACAAGCTTTACAATCGGAAAATTTGACGAAGATCAGATTATAAGAATTTTACAAAGCCACAATCCCGACAAAATTCTTTTCGGAACCGATTCCCCCTGGGACGACCAAAAAAACGCATTAAATCAATTTCATAGATTAAATCTCTCTGACGATTTAAAAGATAAGATCCTACAGAAAAACGCAAAATCGCTTTTAAACCTTTAAAATAAAGTAAACAAAACAATGTTTTATTACAGACCATATACCTTTATAAAAAACTTCCCGGAAGCTTAAAGCTTCCGGGAAGTTTTTTAGTAAAATATCAGTCTAATCCTACCAGATTTTTTTGAATCGCCGTAGCGTCCAAAATTGATATAGAGCCGTCATTGTTAAAGTCGGCAACAGACTCGTCAAAAGTTATTCCGTCTATCATAACCAAATGCTGCTGAATAGCGGTAGCGTCCAAGATACTCAGCATACCGTCCATATTAACATCACCAAGCAGCGGCTGACCGGCTTTTTTAATATTTAAACGGAATCTTTCAGATTTTCCGTTTCCTAAATCATATGTATACATTACAAAATCTTTATTTTCTTTAACCGTAAGAATGTTACCCTCAACCGTTCCCTGGTACCATTCACTTGTTTTTGAAATATCAAAGTTACCGGGAAGAGTTGAAAGGTCAAATTTGTTATCTTCTGCTGATATTTCGTAGGTGTTGTTAATACAAGAAACACTTTGTAAATTTGTATTCTTGCTTAAATCAAGGCTTGTAAGATTACTGCCGATACAGAAAAAGCTCTTTAAATTTGTATTCTTGCTTAAATCAATATTTGTAAGCTTATTATAATTGCAGTTTAAGCTTGTGAGTGCAGTACAGCCGCTGACATCTATGTCGGTAAGCTGGTTGTTTCTGCAATCCAAATTTGTGAGCTTATCAAGGTTATTTACATTGAGATTTCTAAGATTGTTATCGCTGCAAATAACGCTTTCCATTCCTGTATTTTGGCTTAAATCCAGAGAAGTAAGCTGGTTATTATCACAATAAACATTAGTAAGAACCTTGCTTGAACCCATATTTAATTCTGTAAGCTTATTGTTAGTACAGTTGAAAAAAACAAGCTTACCGCAGTCGCTTAAATCCAGCGAAGTGAGCTGATTATTTCTGCAATACAGTTCTGTTAAATTAACACAGCCATCAAGATTTAAGCTTTCAAGACTATTGTCTTCACAATATATCTTACTAACACCTGCATTATTTCCCAAATCAAGTGTTGTCAGATTATTATTGCTACAAGAGAGATAAAAAAGTTTTGTATTGTTGCTTAAATCCAAAGATGAGATGTTATTGTTTTTGCATAGAATACGAGTTGCATTGATAAAATACTCAATACCTGTTAAATCGGAAATTTCCATGTTTTCAACCTCAATTTCCGTAACACTATGCAATTCATCAATACAGAGGTTTCCGTCTTTGTCTTTGTCAAAATTTTCAGAAACATAATTTCTGAAAACTTCATCAGGGAAATTTTCAGAGTTTATGTCTACTCCGTTTTCTTTTATTACCAAGGTAAATGTTTCGGATTTTCCGTTTCCTAAGTCATAGCTGTATTTAACATATGCCGACGCATTATTTATTGTCAAAACATTTCCCTCAACAGTTGCTCCAACCCAATTACTTGCTTTTGAAACGTCAAAGCTTCCCGGAAGGGTTGAAAGGTCGAGTTTATTGTCTTCAGCTGTTATTTTGTATGTATTGTTACTGCAGTTAACATTCTGCAAATTTACATTCTTGCTTAAATCAAGGCTGGAAAGATTACTGCCGATACAGAAAAAACTATTCAAAATTGTATTCTTACTTAAATCAATAGCTGTAAGCTTATTATAATTACAGTTCACACTTGTTAATGCAGTACAGTCGCTTACATCAAGAGAGGAAAGCTGGTTATTTCTGCAATCCAAACTTGTAAGCTTATCAAGGTTATTTACATTGAGATTTCTAAGATTGTTATCGCTGCAAACTACTGATGTAAGACCTGTATTTTGGCTTAAATCCAAAGAAGTAAGCTGGTTCTTATTACAAAGAACATTGGTGAGAACCTTGCTTGAACCCATATTTAATTCTGTTAGCTTATTGTTAGTACAGTTGAAAAAAACAAGCTTACCGCAGTCGCTTAAATCCAGCGAAGTGAGCTGGTTATTTTTGCAATACAGCGTTGCCAAATTAACACAACCCTCAAGATTTAAGCTTTCAAGATTATTGCTGTCGCAGGATAAAAACTCAAGATTTGCAGGATTTCCTATCTCAATAGATGTCAGCTTGTTATTTCTGCTCTCTATATATTCTATAGGTGCATTGCCATTGAATATGATAGTTTCTATTTCATTTTCACTACAAACCACTGATTCCATCTTATCCTGACGGCTCAAATCAAGCTTCTGAATTTTATTATTCTGACAATGAATTGAACTAAGCTCTATATTTTGGCTTAAATCCAAGCTTGTAATATTGTTTTTGTTACAGTTGATAAAAGTAATACCTGTAAGATATTCAACGCCTGTTAAATCTGATATTCCCAGTCCCTCAAGCTGCAGGGTTAAAGTACTGTTTATCTCATAGGTTGAAAGGCTTCCGTTTTTATCACTATCAATTTTTTCGGAAACATAGTTTCTGAAAATCTCATCAGGGAAATTTTCAGCATTTACAGCCACTTCACCCTCAACCGCAAATGAATACACAGGCATAGCTGACAAAAGCAAACATACCGTTAACAACACAGATAAAAATTTTTTAATCTTCATTTTAAACGCCTCCTAAATACTATCTGCTGTTATAATATTGTTTTACTGTTGTTTTTTAACTGCTCTTAATTCTTTATATCACTCCTCGTATTTCCACTTAATACCCTGTGGAGTATCTTCAAGAACTATGTGTCTTGCCTTCAGTTCGTCTCTTATTCTGTCAGCAGTCGCCCAGTCCTTGTTCTTTCTTGCCTCAGTTCTCTGAGCTATAAGTGCTTCGATTTCCTCATCAAGGCTCTTTTCCTCCTTGATTGTAATAACACCGATAACATCATTAAGCTCGTTAAACAAATCAAGTGCATACTGACAAAGCTCCTTTGAGGGAGCATTTGAAACCGCCGTGTATGTGTTGATGTCTCTTGCAAGCTCAAAAACAGCGGAAATTGCGTCGGCAGTGTTGAGGTCATCGTCCATAGCATTGATAAAGTCGTCACGGTGAGCGTCAAGCTTTGCCTTTATCTCTGCTTCGCCCTCTTTTTCACCGCTTTCAGCTTTAGAAAGGGCAAAAGTAAGATTGTCATAGCAGTTGTGAAGTCTTTCCAAAGCCGCCTTGCACTGCTCTATATTTTCTACGGAATAGTTTATTGGGCTGCGGTAATGGGAAGAAATAAGCAGATATCTGATAGGCTCATAACCGTACTTCTCCGCAACGTCCCTTACAGTAAAGAAATTATTAAGGCTCTTTGACATCTTTACGTTGTCAACATTGATATAGCCGTTGTGCATCCAGTATCTTGCAAAAGGTACACCATTGCAGCATTCGCTCTGTGCAACCTCGTTTTCATGGTGAGGGAAAATCAAGTCCTGACCGCCGCCGTGAATGTCGATTGTTTCTCCCAGGTATCTTCTTGCCATTGCTGAACATTCAATATGCCAGCCGGGTCTTCCTTTGCTCCAAGGGCTTTCCCAGTATGGCTCGCCCGGCTTTGCGGCTTTCCAAAGGGCAAAATCCATTGGATTTTCCTTAACTTCTCCCACGGAAATTCTTGCTCCTGCTTCCAAATCCTCAATAGGCTGGTGACTGAGCTTTCCGTATTCGTCAAATTTAAGAGGGCTGAAATAAACGTCGCCGTTTGAAGCGACATAGGCATAACCCTTTTCTATAAGGGAACTTACAATAGAAATAATCTCGTCAATATTTTCTGTTGCTCTCGGGTGAATTGAAGCTTCCTTTACTCCAAGTCCTTTGGCATCCGTTTTGTATTCGGCAATATATCTTTCGGAAACGGTCATATAATCCGTACCTTCCTCGTTTGCCTTTTTAATTATTTTATCGTCAACATCTGTAAAGTTCTGAACAAAAGTAACCTTCAAACCTCTGTACTCCATGTATCTTCTGAGAATATCAAAGATACAGAGAGGACGTGCATTTCCAATATGGATATAGTTGTAAACGGTAGGACCGCAGGCGTATATTTTTGCCTCGCCCTCTTTCAAAGGTACAAACTCTTCTTTTTTTCTTGTAAGCGTGTTGTAAATTTTCATTTTTTTAACTCCTCCAATTGTGCTTTAAGATTTTCTATCTCATTTTCAAGTACATTTATCTTCTGAGCAATCGGGTCGCAGATATGAATCTGGTCAAGATTTTCGTTCATTCTCACATCGCCGATTTTTACTATTTTAGCCGGAACACCAACCGCCGTTGCGTTTGCCGGAACCTCGCTTAAAACCACCGCACCTGCGGCAATTCGTGCATTGTCACCAACATTAAACGGACCTAAAACCTTAGCTCCCGAACCAACCATCACATTGTTTCCCAATGTAGGGTGACGTTTTCCATGCTCCTTGCCGGTACCGCCCAAGGTTACATTTTGATATATGGTACAGTTGTCGCCGATAACCGTTGTTTCGCCGATAACTACTCCCATGCCATGGTCAATGAACAGACCCTTTCCTATTGTTGCTCCAGGGTGAATTTCAATTCCCGTCTTATGTCTGCTTCTCTGAGAAATATATCTTGCTAAAAATTTTAAATTGTGTCTGAAACACCAATTCGCTTTTCTGTAGGCTCTCACCGCCTTAAATCCCGAATAAAGAAAATAAACCTCAAGTCTGCTTCTCGCCGCCGGGTCTCTGGCGATTACAGAATCCAAATCCTCTTTTAACGCTTTAAACAAATAATTTCCCCCTTTTATTTCAATATATATCTTTTTTATCTCCGCCGTGTTTTTTATTTCCGCCGTTTTTTTGTTTCCGCCGTGCTTATGTTTCTACAAATATTAAAGTGCCGTTTCACGGCGGGCGAAACCTTTTTCTTTATTTATAGAATGGTTATGTTACAGTTAAGTTTTTTATTTTTATATCTGTACAGTGCTTACATTTCCGCTAATCTTTAAGTACAGCATACGGCGGGCAAAGCCATGGAGGACTCTGTACTCCAACCCACCTGCCAAAGGGACAGTGATCCCTTTGGAAACCCAAAATTTTCACAGCCCCAAATCATCATTAACCTATCCAACGGACGGATATGTAAATCAAATCTCCAAATCGAAGTTCTGCCCCAAAACAGCACTAATCCTAAGACTATATTAATCTGTTCAACAGGCAGATAGCAAACTCAATTTTTAAAATGAACCCTTGCCCCGCCGCAGAACTAAGCCTAAGCTTACATCAACTTATCCAGAGGCGGACAAAAAAGAAACCGTCCCTGAAGAAGGGACGGTTTGTAGTTTCAAATCGTGGTTCCACCCAAGTTCAGCGTATGTACTGTTATATAGTATACGCCCTCCTGCGTCATATAACGGTGACTCCCGAACAGAGATACTGCTGTTTCCCCCTGTCTGCTCACGGGTGCATTTCCCAAAACTCCGCTTTAAAGCCATTTCAGCATACAGGCCTCTCTCTGTTAAGTATTGTATTCGGTACTTCTCCCGCTCATCGCATTTAATGCTAATATATGTAGTCTGTGTAAATTATATAACAAAGAAAAAACAAATGCAAGATTTTTCTTCCGTTACCAGTCCTTTATAACTCCCTTGTTGTCAGCTACGTAAATTACACCGGAAATCACGGCAAAGACGGTGGAAATCCACAACAGAATTTCCCCTCCTGCAAAGATATAATAGGTAAATGAAGCATTAATCTCGGGGTTTAACGGTATAACCGACAAATTTACAAGCTCCAATACGTAGTGGCCAAGCAAAACTCCGCATATTGCGATAATCTGACTCACCGTTTTAACCTTACCCCAAATATTTGCGGCAACCACCTTTCCCTGAGACGCCGCCACAAGACGTATTGATGTTATTGTAAATTCTCTGATTAAAACTATTATTACCATAACAGGTCCGGTAATTCCCAATGCAATAAAGCATACAAAAGCTGAAATAACCAGTATTTTATCTGCCAAAGGGTCGGCAAATTTTCCGAAATCGGTAACAAGGTTTCTCTTTCTTGCCAGCTTTCCGTCAAGACAGTCGGTAATGGAAGCTATAATAAATATCAGACATGATACCAAATAATGGTGCGGAAAAGGAATTAAAAGAGAAACCACAAAAAACGGGACAAGCAAAATTCTCAGCACCGTAAGTTTGTTAGGCAGGTTCATAAAAATCAATCCTTTACAGTTTTTTGAAAATTGCTCACTCCACCATTTCCCCTATGGGATCGCAATTAAGAAAATCATCAATTTTTACCTTTACAAATTCTCCCGGGGCAGGCTTTCTTCCCGTGGTGGTAAAGAATACGCTTCCGTCTACCTCAGGAGCGTCCCAGGCACTTCTGCCGAAGAAACATTCTGCGTATTGGTCAAATCCCTCAACAAGGACTTCTATGGTTTTTCCGTCCAGTGTCTCACAGAATTCTTCCATAATGTCCTGCTGATTTTCCATTATTATTTCCGCTCTTCTTTCCTTAATGTCCTGTGGAATCTGGGGCTCAAGCTTTGCCGCCGGAGTGTTTTCCTCCTGAGAATAAGCAAAACAGCCTACCCTTTCAAATTTTACCTCTTTGGCAAAATTCTCAAGCTCTGCAAATTCCTCCTCTGTTTCCGTGGGAAATCCTGCAATAAAGGTGGTTCTAAGCACTATTCCCGGAACCTTTTCCCTTATCTTTTTAATAAGCTTTACAAGCTCCTCTTTATTTCCCTTACGGTTCATGGTTTTTAAAACTCTTTCGTTGCAGTGCTGCAAAGGCAAATCAAGATATTTTACAATTTTTTCTTCCTCAGCCATAACCTGTAAAAGCTCGTCGGTGATTTTATCGGGATAGCAGTAAAGGACTCTAATCCACTTTATCCCATCAATTTCGCAAAGCTTTTTCAAAAGCTTTGGAAGCATAAGCTCTCCGTAAATATCCTTGCCGTAAAGGCTTGTGTCCTGAGCCACAACAACAAGTTCTTTAACTCCCTTTTCGGCAAGCCACTTAGCCTCCTCCAAAATGTCCTCCATTTTGCGGCTTCTGAATTTTCCTCTTATCATTGGTATAGCACAATAGGTACAGTGATTGTCACAGCCTTCGGATATTTTAAGATAAGCATAATAATAAGGAGTTGACTGTATTCTGCCGCCCTCCAAAGGAAGCAGAAGCTTGTCAGGAAAGCACTGCTGCTTTTTACCCTCTAAAACCTCCGTTATTATTTGGGCAATATCCTCGTTTGCACCTATTCCCACAACTGCGTCAGCTTCGGGAATTTCTTTCATAACCTCGTCCTTATAACGTTCTGCCAAACAACCCGTTACAATTATTGCCTTAATTTTGCCCTCTTTTTTAAGCTCTGAAAGCTCCAAAATTTCTTCTATGCTTTCCTGCTTGGCTGATTCAATAAAACCGCAGGTATTGATTATTGCAACGTCAGCCATAGCCACGTCCTCGCAAAGCTTAAAGCCTGCTTTTCTTATTCGGTAAAGAAGCATTTCTGCGTCTACTCTGTTCTTTGCACAACCAAGAGAAATTATTCCAACCTTATATTCCATTGTGTATCTCCAAATTTTTATTTTCTTAATAATCTTCCAAAGGAATTTCCTCGTCACCGAGCTGTTCAAGTACTCTCTTTATGTCCGAATATCGGTACCCAAGCCTTTGAAGTCCTGCCACGGCTCTTTTTCTTCCCTTTTCATCGCCCAGCACATTTTTATATTTTTTTTCTATAACAGCATAAATCTGACTTTCACATTCAGGCTCAAGCTCTTCGGCAATCTCCAAAGCAAGCTCCTTGTCAATTCCCTTTTCGTAAAGCTTGTAAATTACCGCCGATTTTGCCAGCCTTTTATTATTGTAAAGCTGAGAAGCGTAACGCCTTGCAAAGCTTTCGTCATTGATAAGACCAAGTTCTTCCATTCTTTCCACGGCTCCTTTTGCCGCTTCTCTGTCACAGGTTCTGGATATTTTATCCTCCAATTCCTTTCCCGAATGGTCCCGGTAGGATATAAGCCACAACGCCTTATCCTTTGCCCTTTGCAGGTCAGATTTTTTTATCAGTTCATGCAGCTGTTCATCGTCAACACTCTGCCCGATTTTAATTCTGTTTTCAAGTATTGTTTTTGTGTCCAGCTTTACGGCAAACTCTCCGTCAATATATAACGCACTCAAGCCTTTTTTTCTCGGCTCAATTCCCGTAATTATCATCAGTCTTCAACCAAAATGTCAAGCTTGTCGTCAGATGAAACAACTGCCGTAGGCATAGAATCGGAAACAGCGGTAACTACAGGATTTTTCTTATCCTTCGGGTTTCTTGTGTTGTTTATCTTATCCATGTTTTCCATAAGCTGCTTTTCAATTTCCTCTGCAACCTCTTTGTTGTTTTTGAAAAACTCTTTTACGTTATCTCTGCCCTGACCCAATCTTACATCGCCGAAGCTGAACCATGCACCTGATTTTTGTACAACGCCTGCTTTTACGGCAAGATCCAAAAGCTCGCCCTCACGGGAAATTCCCTGTCCGTACATAATATCAAACTCAGCCTCTCTGAAAGGAGGTGCAATTTTATTCTTTACAACCTTGGCTCTTGTTCTTGAGCCAACCATTTCCCCTCCGGCTTTAAGTGTTTCAATTCTTCTTATATCAATTCTTACAGAGCTGTAGAACTTCAAAGCACGTCCGCCCGGCGTTACCTCCGGATTTCCGTAGGAAACTCCAACCTTTTCTCTAAGCTGGTTGATAAATATAGCAACGCAGTTTGATTTTGAAATTGCACCGGCAAGCTTCCTCAATGCCTGAGACATAAGTCTTGCCTGAAGTCCAACGTGGCTGTCGCCCATATCGCCCTCGATTTCCGCTTTTGGTACAAGAGCCGCAACAGAGTCCACTACAATTACGTCAATCGCTCCGCTTCGGATAAGAGCTTCCGCAATTTCCAAAGCGTCCTCACCTGTGTCAGGCTGTGATACCAAAAGTGAATCTACATCAACGCCCAAAGCGGCGGCATAAACAGGGTCAAGTGCGTGTTCAACGTCAATAAACGCAACATTTCCTCCGTTTTTCTGTCCCTCGGCTATACAGTGAAGGGAAAGGGTTGTTTTACCGGAGGATTCAGGTCCGTATATCTCAACAATTCTGCCTCTGGGCAAGCCGCCTATTCCCAATGCAATGTCCAAAGACAATGAGCCTGTGGAAACGTGTCCCACATTCATATGCTCGTTTTGACCGAGACGCATAACCGCACCTTTTCCGAATTGTTTTTCTATTTGCATTAAAGCTGTTTCCAAAGCTTTATTCTTATCTGCCATTTTATATTTCCCCTTTTCTTTATTCTGAACCAAATTTTTTCTGTTACAGCCAACCGCTGTTTTTATAATTATAATTCAGATTAGAAAAAATTTCAATCAGTTTACGAAAATTTATCGAACTAAATTTCTAATTTTCTTTTCAGTGTCCCAAAAACAGCCCTCTTAACACCTCCGATATCAAATCTCGGTTCTATATTTTCAAAGCCTGCTTCTGTCATCATATCTTTTACAAAAGGAAACTGCCCCTCTCCAAGCTCATAAACCAGCAGTCCCCCTGTATTCAGATAATCAGTATATTTTGTTGTAATAAAACGGTAAAAGTCAAGCCCCTCTGTTCCTCCGTCCAATGCCATTTCCGGCTCCTGCTGTACTTCCTTTTGCAAAGTCAAAATATCTTCACTTTTAATATACGGAGGATTTGACACTATTATGTCAAACTTTTCATCCTTAATAAAATTTTCGGGATAAAAAATATCGCCTCTTACAGCTTTTACATCTGCCTTATTCAGATATATATTCTTTAAAAGATATTCATAAGCATCCCGGGACCTTTCAACTGCCGTTACCTGTGCATTACCGCAGTATTTGGATATTGCCACAGATATTGCACCGCTTCCCGCACACAAGTCCAAAACCTGCATTTTTCTTTCCTTAAATTTTTTAAGTTCTTCTATACAGATATCAACACAGACCTGCGTATCCTCTCTCGGTATCAAAACTCCGTAACCTACCTCAAATGGTATATCCATAAAATACCACTTACCTGTTATATACTGCAAAGGTTCTCCGTCTGCTCTTCTTTTTGCCATATCCAAAAGCTTTTCCTGCTGTAAAGCTGAAACAACGCTGTCACCGAAAACAATAATTTTACTTCGGCTGTATCCCAGCGTTTCTTCCATTAAAAAAGCTGCTTCAAAAGCAGGGTCAGGAATATTTCCCTTTGCAAGTATTTCCTTTACGGAAAGATACAGCTCCTTTACTGTCATTAAAAATCCACCGCCAAGAGTTATTTTGTTTTTTCAACGGATACAATATCGCTGCCGTCGTCGGGAATTACATCTTTAATTGCCGCAATAGCCACTTCAATCATGCTGTCGTCAGGCTCTTTAGTGGTAATTCTCTGTGCCCACAATCCGGGGGCGGCAATAATTCTTGTTGCGATGTTATCGTATTTTCCGCATATTTTTATAAGCTCGTAACCTATTCCGCAGGATATGGGAAGCAAAAGAATTTTTATAGCAGGTCTTAAAACAGGAATACCGAAAGGAGCAACAGGCACAAACAAGCCCACAAGTATTCCTACAACAAGCATCAGCACCATGAAGCTTGTGCCGCAGCGTGGGTGAAATCTTGTATGCTTTTTAACATTTTCCACGGTAAGCTCTTCTTCGCTTTCATAGCAAAAAATAGTTTTATGCTCCGCTCCGTGGTACATGAATACTCTTTTCATATCCTCCATTCTTGACACCAAAAGTATGTAGGTAAAGAAAATAATCATTTTGAGAATACCCTCAAATACGGATTTATAAAAGACAACGTCTCTACCCTCTCCCGAAAAAACGGGAATAAAATTTGAGGATAAATCAAACAAAAAGCTTGGCAGGAAAAAGAAAAGCAAAACCGCCAGCAAAACTCCCACTATTCCTGCAAACCACATAAGCACGTTCATCATTTTTTCCCCGAATTTTTTTACAAGCCATTTTTCAAAACGGCTTTCAGGCTCTTCCTCCATGGCGTCGCTCATAGCCTTATCGGCAGATATAGCCAAAGATTTATAGCTAAGCTTCATAGAGTCAATAAGACCCACAATTCCTCTGATAAAAGGAAGTCTGAAAAATTTGCCCTTTGAGGAAATGGAGGTATATGCAACATCCTCCTTGTAAATCTCGTTATCTCCTGTTCTTACCGCAACAGTAGTGCGTTTAGGTCCTCTCATCATTATTCCCTCAATTAAAGCACTTCCGCCTATTGAGGTTATTTTCTTAACATTTTCTTTATGTTTTTTCATATTTATACCTTTCTGAAAATTTTAATTTATAAAATAACATGACAGAAAAATTCATCTGTAACAAACAACAATTTTAAAACAACAATGTGATTATCTTATGACAACATAAATTTCTGTTTCACTGCTAATCACTGAGCACTCAAAGATTCGGAATTTTTTTCTTTGATAAGGGGCAGTGTTATAGTTACTGTTGTTCCTACTCCAAGACTGCTTTCAATGTTTAAAGTTCCGTTGTGCATTGAAATAATTTCGTCGGCAACGGCAAGTCCGATACCGGAACCTCTGACCGTTTGATTCGCCTTATAAAATTTTTCCTTTACTCTCGGCAAATCCTCGGGAGAAATACCCACTCCGTTGTCTGTAACTTTAATTTTTACATTATCCTGGTCGGTACTTACTTCAACAGCCACCACGCCGTCGGCAGGGGTATATTTTAAAGCGTTGTCAATTATATTGAAAAACACCTGCTTCAGTCTGTTTCTGTCACCTAAAACAGGTCCTACCAAATCCGGTTCATCATAAAGAAGGTGCTTGCCCTCGGAAATCGCCCTGTCTTTCAGCATATAAATTGACTCGTCAAGCTCTGCCAAAATATCCGTTTTGTCCATCATAAGGAGCATACGGCCGTTTTGAAGTCTGCTGAAATCCAAAAGCTCTTCAACTATTCCCGTAAGCCTTGACGCCTCTTTTATAATAACGCTCATACCCTTGTCAAAGGTTTCCTTGTCGGAAGTTCCGCTAAACTGCATGGTTTCAGCCCAGCCTTTAATGGCGGTCAAAGGGGTTCTAAGTTCGTGGGATACGCTGGAAATAAAATCGTTTTTCATTTTTTCCGCCATTCCCAGCTCCTGAGCCATATTGTTTATGGCGTCACAAAGGTCGCCTATTTCATCATCGTGAAGCTTGTCTATTTTAGCGTTAAAATCTCCCTGGGCAATCCTTTTTGCCGTAACAGAAATTTTCTTAACAGGACTTACAATGGAACGAATAAAGAAAGAACCTGAAAAAAGCACAAGCAAAATTATAATCAAGCCTGCCGATATAAATATAGCCACAAACGCCAAAACCTTCTGATTAGCCATCTCCAAAGAAACGGTATATCTTACCGCTCCCAAATAGCTTCCCTGAGAATTTCTTATAACTCTCGTCAAAGCCAGTACAGGCTCGCCGGAAACAAGATTGCCGCTCCAAGTTGCAACTCCGCCTGCTGAACTTTTCGCCAATTCGTAATCAGGCATAGGCTGGGTTTCGTCGGGCGGAAATCCTGTTGAGGTTATCACGATTCTTCCTGCCGAATTTATAACCATAAGCTCCATAAGCTCTTTGTCGGGAAAGTTTTCAACATATTCCGTTGCCATTGTTATAAAATCCGTTGAATTTTCCGTAGTATAGCTTCCGAAAACATTTATAAGCTCGTTGCTTCGGCCGTTTATAGTCTGTTCTATACTGTTGTAAAAAAACACCTTAATGGCAAAAGAAAGACAGATAACAATTACAACAACCACCGCTGCAATAACTCCCAAAGTGTTTATCAGCCATCTTTTGGTAATACCTTTTACCCTTGTCATCCTTTCGCCTCCTGTCAGATTTTAAAATAACTTATCTAATTTTTTTATTATGCTTCCCATTTATATCCCAAACCCCAAACGGTTACGATATATTTAGGATTTGAGGGCTCGTCCTCAACCTTCATTCTCAGTCTTCTTATATTAACATCAACTATTTTTTCTTCTCCCACATATGCACTTCCCCAAACGTGGTTGAGTATTTCGGTTCTGCCTAAAGCCACTCCGGGATTTGAGAAGAAATATTCCATAATCTGAAATTCAACCTGTGTAAGCTCTATAGCCTTGTTTCCTTTCATAAAAGACCTGTTTCTAAGGTTAAGCTTAAAAATTCCGCTGGTCAGCTCTTCTTTAAAATTATTCTCGCTGTGTGCACGGGCAAGGGCAACTCTTCTGTAAAGGGAATCAACTCTTGCTGTAAGCTCGCTGGGACTGAAAGGCTTTGTTACATAGTCGTCCGCACCAAGCATCAATCCGGTTACCTTGTCCATTTCCTGAGTTTTCGCAGACAGCATTATAATACCTATAGTACCGTTTTTATTTCTAAGCTCTTTGCATACATCAAAACCGCTTATTCCCGGCATCATAATATCAAGTATGGCTACATCAAAATCCCCGTCATTTTCCTCATATTTTTTTAAGGCAGTTTCTCCGCAGTCAGCTTCCACAACATCGTAGCCGGCTCTTCTTAAATTAATCACAACAAAATCTCTTATAGCTGTTTCATCTTCGCAAACAAGAATTTTTTTCATAGCTTCTGCTTCCTCCACATATTTTATATACTAAATTCCGATACAGGTATTATACCGCTGTTTCACCGCTTCCCATAGCTCTGAAAGAATTTAAAACTTCCTGTTCTTTAGGAGCATAGGAGCTTTCATTTAAAATCTTATATCCGAAAGCACAGGTTTCATTCTTCAAAATAAGGGAATAACCGTCCATATCTCCGCCGTCAATCCACTCTGAAGCAGAGTATTTCCTCAGGGCTAAAAATGAATTTCCCATTTCTCCGTTCCTGTACTCAATAAAGGTCATGGTTTTTGTGTCGTCTGAAATAATTGCAGTCACCGTTCCCTGCCACTGGTCGGGCATTATATAATAAAATCCGCCTTTATTGTTTGTAACAACATTTCTTATTACATCTACGTCTTCGCTCTCTGTATTATAATTACACCACGATATCAAACCTGCATATTCAAGACCCTGTGACGCGGTATCGGCAGGCATTTTAGTACATATGGGAATTTCAATAATTCCGTCAGAATTTATATCCTGAGAAATCACAGTTGACGCCTTCATATTTGTTGACTCATATTCGCTGATAAGACCGCCGGGAACAACATGACATTCAAGCTGGAATTTCGGAACATCAAAATAAATCACCTGAGTGTTATATCTAATTCCCGTAATACCGTCGGCAAACGCCGCATAAACTCCCGTTTCGTCAACCTTGCCGGCAGTAACATTATAAAACCTTGCCACTTCCGAATCCATCAAAACGCTGGAAATCATGGTGATTTTTTTCTCTTTATCATTGTAACAGTATAAAGAGGCCTGTGCACCTTTTTCGGCGGTATTTAAATTCATAAGCAGAATACTGTCAAAGCCGCTTTGTGTAAAATCTCCCAAAGCAAAGTCGTAATATATTTCTTCAGAGGATATCTGCCTGCATTCCCCGTTTATGTAAGAATAAACGGAAAGAACGTTTGTTACCGTACTGTTGGCATTCCAGCCCACTATTATTTCCATCACTCCGTCGCCGTTAATATCGGCAAAATCCACCTCTGTAACCTCCGGCAAAGCGGTTGTAAACTCTCCAACAAGTTCCCATTGTTTTTCCTCTTCTGTGCCGACCTCATCAATAATTACAAGATGCGTCTGAGGATTTTCACCCTTAGTTCTGTAAAAACCAAAAGCCTCTTCAGTTCCGTCACCGTTAATATCATTAAGTATAACGGCACTTCTGTACTCTCCGCTTTGAGGATATTTAAATGTATATTTTTGGCCTCCCGCATTCTGCTCTATCACGTGCTGAATCTGAGCCTTTTCTCCTGTAGGTTTCGGCGGACGCATAAGGTCTTTGCTGTCCAGATTAGCTACCGAACACCCGCTTAAAAGAAATGTCATAATAACAGCAAATAAACCGACTGCAAATTCCTTAAATTTCACCTTTCCGCCTCCTTTGATTATTCCTCGGCAATTGTTTTTTCCTTTGCCGAAAATTCAAAATTTTCAGGCAAAAAATCCTTTACCGCTGTACAGTATTTTATTTTTATTCCTTCCTGGGAAAACATTCTTTCATGCTCGGTCATAAAGTTTTCCCCGTAAATTTTTGAAAAATCACTGTTGTGCAAATCCCTTGTTATATAGTCAATTCTGAATCCGCACTGCTGAAAATATTCAAGGCTTTCCTCAAAAAGCTCGTCATCGTCGGTTTTAAATCTTATTTCTCCTCCGTCAACAAGGAAATCTCTGTATTTCAAAAGCTTTAAAGGATATGTCAGTCTTCTTTTCTTGTGTTTTCCTCTGGGCCATGGATTGCAAAAATTAATATAAATTCTTTCCATTTTATCCTCAGGGGATATTATTTTTTCAATCTGCTCCACATTCCAAGCCACAAGAGCGATATTCTTAATTTCCTCCGCTGTTTTTCCCTTTTGTTCAAAAAGCTTTACAATATTTCTTCTGCCAACGCCAAGCATATCGCTTTTTATATCTACGGCGATAAAATTTATATCAGGGTTTGCAAGTGCCGCCTGAGCCACAAAGCTGCCCTTTCCGCAACCAAGCTCAAGGTGCATCGGCTGCTGCTTTTCAAACACCTTACCCCAATTCCCTCTTGTTTCCTCCGGATTTTTTACATAAAAATCGCAGGCGGCAAGCTCCGGTTCCGCCCATGGTTTCTTCCTTATTCTCATTATTTCACCAAACAATCTATACTATTTAGCCTAAAGCAGGCACACTTACTGACTATCTAATTTATTATACCAAACTATAATTCCTTTTGCAAACACTTTAATAAAAAACATTTAAATAAACCCATAAAATTGCCTTTTTCAGGAAATTTAGATAATTATATCTTTATTTTCAGATTTTGAGATATAATTTTACAAAAACTGCTATTGACATTTTATTTCACTATGATATAATACATTACGAAATAAAAAAGAGAATAATTACTGCTTATCAAGAGTGACAGAGGGAACAGGCCCTGTGAAGTCCGGCAACCTGCTTATGTAAGGTGCCAAATCCTGCGGTAAATCCGAAAGATGAGTTTGCTTCCGCTGTTCGGATTGTCCGAACAGCGGTTTTTTATTCTGAAAAGGAAGGAGAAAATTATTATGTCAAAAAGATTTTTCACATCAGAATCAGTTACAGAAGGACATCCCGACAAAGTATGCGACCAAATTTCAGACGCTGTTTTAGACGCAATTTTGGAGCAGGATAAAAACGCCCATGTTGCCTGCGAAGTTACAGCCACCACAGGTATGGTTCACGTAATGGGCGAGATTACAACAGACTGTTATGTTGATATTCCGGCTGTTGCCAGAAAAGTAATAAACGATATCGGCTACAATACCCTTGACTGCGGATTTGACGGAAATAACTGTGCCGTACTTACCTCTATAGACTCTCAGTCACCGGATATAGCAATGGGCGTTAATGCTTCTTACGAGCTTAAAAACGGTGAAGAGGATATCTTTAATTCCACCGGTGCAGGCGACCAGGGTATGATGTTCGGCTTTGCCTGCGACGAAACACCGGAACTTATGCCTTTGGCTATTTCACTTGCTCATAAGCTGTCAAAAAAGCTTACCGAGGTAAGAAAAGACGGCACTCTTCCCTATCTCAGACCGGACGGAAAAACTCAGGTTACCGTTGAATACGATGACGACAAGGTTGTAAGAATTGATACTGTTGTTGTTTCCACTCAGCACGAAGAAGCCGTACAGCTTGAGCAAATAAGAAAAGATATTACCGAAAAGGTAATCAATGCAATAATCCCCTCAGAGCTTCTTGACGAAAACACAAAGATATATGTAAACCCAACAGGAAGATTTGTAATCGGAGGCCCTGTAGGAGACAGCGGACTGACCGGAAGAAAAATAATTGTAGATACCTACGGCGGATATGCCTGCCACGGCGGCGGAGCTTTTTCCGGCAAAGACCCCACAAAGGTTGACAGAAGTGCCGCTTATTATGCAAGATATATTGCAAAGAATATTGTTGCCGCAGGACTTGCAAAGAAGTGCGAGGTTCAGCTCGCTTATGCTATAGGCGTAGCAAAGCCTGTATCAATCCTTGTAAACACATTCGGCACATCTTCATACAGTGATGAAGCAATAGCTGAAGCTGTTAAAAAGGTATTTGACTGCCGCCCTGCCGCAATTATCAAGAACTTAAAGCTCACCGAAACCAAATATCTCCCTCTTGCCGCTTACGGTCATATGGGACGTGAAGATTTGGGCGTTCTTTGGGAGAACACCGACAAAACAGAGGAATTAAAAATTGCTTTGGCTTAATCTGATAAGCACACATAAATAAAGTACAGGCGTTGGAATTTATAGTTTCCAACGCCTGTTGTTTTTTATTTACGATTTTTAATGTCACGAATAATTTTGAAAATCTGTATCAGCACAGTGGGAGCAAGTGCAAGTAAAGCCACAATTCCCAAATCAGTTACATTAAATGCAGGAGAAACCATAAACAAACCGTTTAATCCCGGCACGAAAAGTACCAGCAACAGCAGCACAACGCCGCCTATAAAAGCAAGGTTTGAATACATATTGGTTGAAAATTTAAGTCTGAATATAGATTCTCTGCCGCGGCAGTTAAAGCCGTGGAAAAGACGTGATAAGGTAAGAGTTGCAAAAGCCATTGTTGAAGCCAAAGCAGCGTCCCCGTTTTGATATCCTATATAGAAAGCAGCCATGGTAACGATAGCAATCAATAAACCCTGCACCGCTATTTTGCTTATAAATGATCTGTTTAAAATTGGTTCTTTAGGGTCACGGGGCTTTTGATCCAAAAGTCCGTCACGGGCAGGCTCCATACCTATGGCAATAGCAGGCAGAGAGTCAGTCAAAAGGTTGATAAACAACAGATGAACCGCCTCAAAAGGTGCAGGAAGTGCAAGCAAAGCCGCATAAACCACTGAGAAAATGCCTGCCGTATTTCCTGAAAGCAAAAATCCTATAGCATTTTTGATATTTGAATAAACATTTCTTCCGTTTACAACAGCTTTTACAATAGTTGCGAAATTATCGTCCGACAAAATCATAGAAGCTGCGTCCTTGGATACCTCTGTACCCGTAATACCCATGGCAACTCCGATATCCGCTTTCTTCAATGCGGGAGCGTCGTTAACTCCGTCACCGGTCATTGAAACAATGTTTCCTTTTTTCTGCCAAGCATTTACTATACGTATTTTATGCTCAGGGGATACACGTGCGTAAACAGAAACGCTTGCAAGACAGGCGTCAAGTTCTTCTTCGCTCATGGCGTCAAGCTCAACTCCGGAAAGAGCCCTGTCTCCCTCTCGGAAAATACCGAGCTGTTTTGCAATTGCGGTAGCTGTAACCTTATGGTCGCCTGTTATCATAATTGTACGAATACCGCCGCGGCGGGCGTCGGCAACCGCCTGGATAGCTTCAGGTCTTGGCGGGTCAATCATAGAAATCAAGCCAAGGAAAGTAAACTCCTTTTCATCTTCCAAGGTAAGAGGTCTGACGTTTTCAATTTCTCTTACTGCAAAAGCCAAAACTCTGAGTCCCTGCTCTGAAAGCTCCATATTAATGCGTGCAATTTCCTTTCTGCGTTCTTCCGTCATAGGAACCTTACCCTTGCTTGTCATAAGCCACTTTGAACGATCCAAAAGCACGTCCATTGCACCTTTAGTTATTATTGTCGGCACACCTTCAATATCATGAAGGGTACTCATAAGTTTTCTGTCAGAATCAAATGCGATTTCTCCAAGACGAGGGTGCTGATCACGATATGTTTCCTCGTCTACGCCGAAATGCTCTCCCAGCATAACCAAAGCAACCTCTGTAGGATCACCTATAGAAGTATCTTTTTCAAGGTCATGGGTTGCGTCACTTGCAAGCAATGCAGATTTTAAAAGAAGTCTTTGTACATCATTGGCAAGTTCAAGCTTCTCTCCGTCAATTAACATTCCGTCTGCATATATTTTCTGCGGAGTCATTTTATTTTGGGTAAGAGTTCCTGTTTTATCCGAACAAATAACAGAAACGCAACCGAGACTTTCCACAGCCTTTAAATCTTTCATAATGGCATTCTGCTGTGCCATTTTCTGCGTTCCCATTGCCAAAACTATTGTAACTATTGAAGACAAAGCCTCCGGTATAGCGGCAACAGCTAAAGCCACTGCAAACATAAGGGAATCCAAAATGCTCATTCCGCTTCTGAAAACAGAAAGTGCAAACACCACTGCGGAAATAATCATAATAATTATGGCAAGCTTAGCACTGAATTTATCAAGACTTTCCTGCAAAGGAGTTTTTCTCTGCTGAGTCTGATTCATAAGAGTAGCAATTTTACCAAGCTCTGTGTTCATTCCTGTACCTGTTACCAATACAGTAGCCCGTCCGTATGTTACAAGAGAACCGGAAAATACCATGTTTTTCTGATCTCCTAATGCAACCTTTTCAGAGTTTATAACCTCTGTTGTTTTCTCTACTCCCTCGCTCTCACCGGTAAGAGAACTTTCATTAACCTTTAAAGAAAAATTTTCTAAAATACGTCCGTCAGCAACCACCATATCTCCGGCTTCCAAGAAGACAATATCTCCGGGTACTATT
>CALWIW010000002.1 GCA_944380855.1 uncultured Clostridia bacterium
CCTTTAGGGGGCTACCACAGGTAATATGCCCTTATAGGGCATGAGCAAACCACCAGTTCAACTGGTGGTTCTGATTTCCGCTGAAAGGAGGAAAACGATGCGAAAGCAAACGAACTTGGCCGAGGTCAAACTAACCGCCCTTGCTCTGCTCTCCACAGAGATCAATGAAACACCATACTCGCCGATGATCGTTAAGCACCCCTTCGCCGACACCGGAGTAAGTGCTATCCCCGATGGCAAAGGTGGCGTGGAGATGATCGATCTCACAGAAGATGATGCACAGCTCAGGTGGCGACAGTCTATGGCACGGCAGATCGATAAGGCAGATAATGCCTACGCAATATATATGATGGTCACCAAGCCCTACGCGCTGACCTTTCTGAAATTCGCAATGCCCCATCTCTCAAGAGAAGATATGTCCCAAATCCTCGCCAGTGCATGGACGAGGTCTGAAGCACCGCACCAGGATGTGAACGTCACCGTCAACCAGCTACTGCGGATGTTCAAGCAAGCCGATCCCACCTGCCTCATGGAGCAAGACGAATATATCCAGTTCAAGACCTTGGACGATACGGTGACCGTCTACTTGTATTTGTTTATTGCATTGAATTAATCTTTAAAAATGATTATTGATAAAATATATAAATCTATTTAAAAAAGTACAATTTCAATATAATTAAATTGTACTTTTTGTTTTTATTATGTGTGTTACAATATTTATATATAGTCGGTGTTTAATGTGAACATAAGGTGTTTTAATAGTGACTAATTTTCATTGGACTAAAAAATATTCAAAAAATATTGATATTATTTTGGTGATATGTTATATTATATAGGAGTTATAGTAAAAATATGGATTATAGTTCTATAAAGGAATAATATTAAAAAATTGCATATGAAATTCATATTAAGATAAAAATGCAAATAAGATATATTAAAATAGCTCTGCTGGTAATTTTAATGTATTGCTGTCAAATTTATCTAAAAGCGAATGCACAGAAAAGTATGTTTTGTATATAAATACATGGTGTGTAAGTTAAGTGTATAATATTACATTGCAAATTATGTGTCGGAAGGTTGAGTGAGAGAATGGCTAAGCTTAAAATTAAAAGAAACAACATAGGATATGAAGTGACTGTAAAGCTTCAAAATCAAGAACTTATAAATGAAAATGAAATGTCTTTTTTTTCAAACAGACTGACGAGAGGTTTTGTTAACCCTGTTGCGGAGAATAGCAGAAAGCTTAGATATGATATTCAGAACAGCGAAAGTCTTTTTGGATTTTTAAAATCAGGAGTTAAAACCGAAGATATATTCGTTATTATCGCTCAGTTTTTAGAAACGATAAAAAAGACAGAGGCAATGAAACTGTATCTTTGCAATTTGATTTTGGATTTAAATTATGTTTTTTACAGACCGTCATCGAGAGAGGTTCTGTTTATTTATCAGCCATTGATAAACACAACTTTCAGAATAAATCTTTTCGATTTTATGAATGCCGTTATATATACCGCCGTGCTGAAGCCGGGCGAAGACAGCAGTCTTTTGGGAAAGTTTTGTCAATTGCTTTCTGGTATGGAAAGACTTGATATAAACAGAATCAATGAGTTTATTAAAAACAATATCCCCTATGCTTTCGGAGTGGCTCAGGGACAAAGGGTAAGCGGTGTTTTGCAGGGCAGAAAGGATACGGCACCTAATTTACAACATGCAGAGCCAGTGTTTGCGGCAAAACCTTCCTATCAGAACAGCGGAGCGGCAGTTGCTGTTCCGTACGCCGGATATCAGCAGGCAGCG
Organism: uncultured Clostridia bacterium; assembly: GCA_944380855.1. Lineage (GTDB taxonomy): Bacteria > Bacillota > Clostridia > Oscillospirales > Acutalibacteraceae > Limousia. The sequence continues at coordinate 1,798 of CALWIW010000002.1, forward strand.
GAAACAAATGTAAAACCTGCAATGAATAACGAACCAAAGAATGTGGTTCCTGATAATGTTCAGAGGATGCCGGTTCAGCAGTCTCCTTTTGTAAACGGATACGGGGAGATCAATATAAACGGTACAAACTCTCAGTGTCAACCGGTGGGAAGTCCTATGAGCGTTCCTGTTCAGCAGAATCCTGTGCAGTACAGCAATATGCAGAGTACACAGCAGGCACCATTAAACAGTGTTTCGGATAAGGACGAATTTTCGCAGTGGAAAGCTCCGCAGACAGATAGTGCTGTTGATAATGTTTTCCCATATGGAGAAAATGAATACGATGATGATATGGGAGGTACTGTTCTGCTTGATGATGACGAGGGAACAGTTTTGCTCAATGATTACGAAGGAACAATTCTTTTAAATGAAAGCATAACTATTGCAACTCTTACAAGGAAAAAAACAGGAGAAAAGACAATTATTGATAAGAATATTTTCCGTGTTGGTACAAGCAGGAATTTGGTTGATTATATAGTTACCGATAACAGAGCCGTAAGCCGTACCCATGCGGACATTATTAAAAAAGATGAAAAGTATTACATATATGATGAGAAATCCACAAACGGAACATATGTAAACGATTGTCTTGTAGAGAAAAAGAAAGAATATGAAATTCACAGCGGAGACACGGTTAAGCTTGCTGATGAAGAGTTCATTTTTGAGATAGAATAGGGGAGTGTCTATGAAAACCATTGTTGTAGCTGATACAGATGTGGGAATAGTAAAGAAAACAAATCAGGACAGTTTGTGTATCCGTACAGCGGATACCAAAATAGGTCATGTGGCTATGGTGGTTGTTTGCGACGGTATGGGAGGTCTTTCAAAGGGAGAGCTTGCAAGTGCTACTGTAGTAAGGGAATTTGCCGCATGGTTTGAAAATGATTTTATTAAGTCAATTGCCACATGGAGCTTTTCAAGACTTTCCGATTTTTGGAACGATAAAATAAAGGAAATAAATGAAAAAATATCCGAATACGGAGAAAGAAACCATGTTCAGCTTGGAACTACTGTGACAGCTTTAATTTCAATCAACGATGAATATATGATTTTTCATGTTGGCGACTCGAGGGTATACCGTGTCAGCGATGATGAAATTGAACAGCTTACAGAGGATCAGACTCTTGTATGGAGAGAGGTTAAAGCCGGCCGTCTTGCTCCCGAGCAGGTGGAAAGCGATCCGAGAAGAAATATATTACTCCAATGTGTGGGAGCTTCAAGAACAGTTGTCCCTGAAATAAAATTCGGAAGAGTTCAAGCCGACAGCAATTACGTAATATGCTCCGACGGCTTTAGACACGTAATTACTCCTCAGGAAATTTCTTCTATGCTTAGTCCTGTTGTAAGCTATGACGACGGCAGTATGAAGTGCAATATAAGATCCCTTATAGAAACGGTAAAAAGCCGAAAGGAAAGAGATAATATTACTGCGGTGCTTATAAAGTTTGATTAATGAATACTTTATTTGTTGTTTGTGTCCTTCTTGAAAGCGGGGCATAAATCAGGTGAGAGCAAAAGATAAATCTTTTTAGTGTTGGGGGAAATATATATGGCGTTAGAGATAGGTTCGATTGTCGGCGGAAAATATGAAATTCTCAAAGTAATCGGCAAAGGCGGAATGTCTGTTGTATATTTGGCAATGGACAAAAATCTTAATAAGCAGTGGGCGGTTAAAGAAGTTAAAAGAGTGGCAAACGACGCAAAAAACGACGTTGTTGTCAACAGCCTTTTGGCGGAAGCAAACCTTATGAAAAAGCTTGACCACCCAAACCTGCCGAGAATAGTTGACATTATAGAAACAGGGGAAACTCTTTTTGTTGTAATGGATTATATAGAAGGAGAATCCCTTGAAAAAATAGTTCAGCTTTACGGTCCTCAGCCTGAGGAAGTTGTTATTGACTGGGCAAAGCAGTTATGTATGGTGCTGGGATATTTACATAATCAGAACCCTCCTATTATTTACAGAGATATGAAGCCGGCTAATGTAATGCTGAAGCCTGAGGGTACTTTAAAGGTTATTGATTTCGGAATTGCCAGAGAATATAAAATAGACAGCCTTAAAGATACCACAAATTTGGGAACAAGAGGATATGCAGCACCTGAGCAGTATGAGGGCAAGGGTCAGACTGACCAAAGAACGGATATATATTGTCTCGGAGTTACCTTGCATCATCTTTTAACGGGAAAATATCCTGAGGAATATCCCTATGAGCTTATACCAATAACAGAGTTTAATCCCATGCTTTCCGGCGGTTTGGAAAGAATTATAATGAACTGTACCCAGAGAAATCCGGAAAACAGATATCAAAGCTGTGACGAGCTTTTGTATGATTTGGAGCATTACGAGGAAGTGGACGAGGTTTTCCGCAGCAAGCAGAAAAATAAACTTAAAGGCTTTATTGTAACTGCTTCCCTGTGTCTGCTGACGGCGATAGGAGGGGTTACAGGCTTGGTGCTTGCTAACAATGAAACAAATCAGCAGTACGAAAGTAAAATAAGTATTGCTTCTTCCACCGATTATGCAACTAAAGTCCAGTCCTATAAGGACGCAATAGGACTTATAGGAAACGATGTAAGAGCCTATCAGAAGCTTTTACAGGCTTATCAGGAAAACGGAGAGTTTGGTGACAAGGAAAGCAATGAATTTACCGCTCTTTATAATCAGAACAGCGGAAAACTCAGGGAAAAAACAAATGATTTTCTTTCATTGAACTATGATATAGGTACTCTTTATTTTTATTTTTACTCGGGCGGAGATAACACCTTCAGAACAAGAGTGCTGAAATCATATCCTTATTTTTCTGATGTGGTAAACTCAGCAGATGACAGCTTTGATAAAAAAAGTATTGCGGAAAGTTACTACATAATAGGAAAGTTTTATAACGACTTTGTGGTAAGCTCCACGGGTGTTAATGAGGTTACGAGAGATTCCGTTGAACAGCTTCTTGATTCGTTTATGGTGTGTATTGAAAATTTGGAGGATTACGAAAGCAGTGATTCAGCCTATACAAGCCTTACAATGTTTCAGGAAATAATAAATCTTATTAATGACCGCAGAAAAGAATTTGCAGCTTCCGGTGTTCCTCAGGATGATATATTGAAAGTTATTGACATTATAGAAAAAAAGACCGAAGACCTTGTTGTTACACGAGATGTATCGGTTGAGTTGAGAGAAAATATTTTGAAAAACTGTGATGCTTATAGAGATAACATTGAAAGAACTTATAATAATTTAGGAGAGGCTGAGTGATTATGTCAGAGATATACAGAATTATTTCAATGGTTGCCTTCGGTATATCCGCGGTTTGTTTAATCCTTTCGGTTTTCTTCTGGATTAAATTCAATATACCCAAAATAATCGGTGACTTGTCCGGCAGAAATGCAAGAAGATCAATAGAAGAAATGCGTGAAAAGAATTCCAAGCAGGTTTCCGATTACAGCAACAGAGCTGTTGACTATAATAAAATGAGCAATGCCGGACGAAGCAGAAGAACAGGCAGAACAACCACAGGTCGAATTGCCGTTACCGGTTCATCACAAAAGACCGGAAGAAGCGGAACAATGACAGGTAGTACCGCAAGATCTGAAAGCTTTAGAAATCCCGATTTTTCCGTAAAACAGACGGGAGAAACGGCTTTCCAACAGTTTGATGATTCCTACGGCACGGAAAAGCTGGGAGCTGATAACTTCGGAGATAATAATATAAATATGCCGGCAGCTGAAGAGGGTACAGAGATTTTGTCACCTGCACCTATTGGTTATTCCGAATCTTACAAGGCTGATGAGAATATTCAGGAATTCGGAGAAACGGAAGTTCTTGTAGGTAACTCATCGGATTATGGTTCAGTTGAACCTGAGGGAACATCTGTTTTATCAGAAGAAATGCCCGCTGTAATCGTTCGTTCTGTTACTATTGTTCATACAGATGAGGTGATTTAAGAGGTGAATACAGTGAATTTGAGAGTTACATATTCTCTGTCCTTTGTTTTCCTTTTGCTGTCATCAGCGTGTATTTTTGCAATGAGCTTTTTTATTCCGGAGGAAGCTCAGACAGGCAGAATTACAGTTGCGGTTCTTTTTTATACCTTTGCGGTATTGGGATATTTGATGTTTTTTATTACAAATAAAAAAAGAAAGTCAGTTTATAAGGAAAATACTTCAAAAAATTCAGGCATTATAAAGTTTTTGAGGTTTTTCAGCAATAAATATGCCGCTGTTGCCGATGTGGTTTTTCTCATTTGTCTTGCGGGAACTATAGCGGTAATTGTTACTGCGGAAAAAGCAAACTTTTTTCACTTTTTCGTTATTTCGTTGTTTTTCTTCTCTGCCAATGCACATTTTATGCTTAACGGAGAGAATTTCAAATATATTCAGAAATTATTTAGGGAAAGAAGGAGGATTAAGAAATGAAGACTGGAATTATGAGAAAATTCAAGACCTTTGTTTCGTTGCTGCTCATACTTGTTATGGTCGTGGGCATTATGCCTATGAGCACTATTGCAGACGCTGTTATGTGGGATTTGCGAAGTGCGACTGTAGAGTATAACGGCAAAAATATCTACTTGTTCGGTGTCGATACCGCTGAACTTCAAAGCGATACCGATCCCGATAATGTCATCATACAGTATTTCGGTGCCAATAATCTGTCACAGGAATTGTATGTAAACGGAGTTATCACTGACGCTGCAGGAAGAATTGTGGTTGACAATTCTGCCAATACATTAAGCGTTCAAAAGTAATGGCTTACAACCGAAAGCGGCTGGGTGGGAATTAAGCTTTCCGATAAGGCTTATGTTCCTCAGGCTGAGCCGGGTCTTCCGGAAATAACAGGTGTTACTGTTGAAGGTGTTTCCACATCTTATCAGGGATCTGCTGTAGAGGCTGTCACTGTGACAGGTGCTGAGGATTGCACTGTGGAATACAGCGTAGACGGAGCTTCCTTTACGCTCGTGAAGCCTATGCTTGATGCTCCTACAGCAGCTCCTATGGAGATTACAGTAAGAGTGACCAAAAACGGATACAGAGAGCTTCTTAAAAATGTAACTGCAAGTATGTCAAAAGGCAGAGTACCGGTTGAAGTTGTGCCTGTTAATACTCCATACACCGGTGCAGAAATAAGCTTGCTGGGTGAGCCTGTATACGACAGCAGTTTGGCAACCTTGTCTTATAGAGTTACCGGAGACGCAGATTTTACACCTAATATTCCAGTAAGAAAAGACGCGGGAAGTTATGAGGTTGAAATTAAAGTAACTCCAACCGACGTGGTGTTATATGAGGAGTATACTTTTACAAAAACTGCGTCTATCAGCAGTTTGGCTTTTGGAGACGATATAAAAATTATTCCTAAAGATATTACATACAATGCTACTGCTCAGCAGGCATTTGACGTTCAGTATACTGCCGGAAATTATACAAATTTGTCAATTATGTTTAAGCCACAGGGTGAACCGGACACAAGCTATACAGGTAATATTCCTATGGTTCAATATGCCGGCACTTATGATTATGATGTAAAGATTACTGCTGATGGATACGATGAATATGTAACCACAGCATCGATAACAGTTAAAAAAGCTGAACCACAGATTGCTTATGTGCTTAATGAAAACGCTGTTTACAATGAAACAACAAGTATTCCCCTTGTAACCAACGCTGTTGTTGGCAAAGGTGAAGCACAGATTGAGTATTCACTTAACGGCGGTGAATTTTCAAATGTAATTCCAAATGTAAATAATGCGGGTACTTATACTTTAAGCATCAGAATGCCTGAAACAGCAAATTATGCTGAAAAGTATTTTGAAACAGACCGTGCAATAACAGTAGCAAAGGCAAATTTTGAAATGAAGTTTTCGGGTGTTCCTACAGATATTGCATACAATGAAAACAATAAGTTTACCTATAAGGTTGAAAACGAAGATAAGCTTCCCCAGGGTACAATAGAGTATTCTTTGGACAGCTCAACCACTGCAGCTGCGGTGATTGACAAGACAACCGGTGAAGTAACCTACACCGGACCGGGAGCAATTACAGTTAAGGCTAAATTTATTGAAAGTGACGGTATTAATTACACCGCAGGAGAAAATAAAGAGGCAACCTATACTTTAAACGTCAACTATCTCCCGGTACCGCCGGATTGGAATGTGTTTGATACTCCGTATACCAATAATGGCGGATTTGATTTTTACAAGGAGAAGCTTACGGTTACTCCTCCCGCCGGATGGACGGTAAGACTTGAAAGCGTTGATTTTACCGGAAGTACAGGTACAGAAGAAATTGAGCTGACAAGCTGGCAGGAAGATGTTACAGTTACAGAGTTTGGTTCTTACGAAAACTTTACGGTAAGATTCAAAAATGATGTAACAAATGAAATTTCGGAAGCTTTTGTGCTTGGAAATTTTGCTATAAATAATGAGGACACATTTAATAAAGTTACCTTCTTTAATCTTTATAAGACAAATGAAGATACATTCCCAACAATAATAAATATTTTAACCTTTGGTGTGTTCTGCGGAGAGGAAGTTAAAATTGCCGCTACAGTACCGCAAAAGCAGATAGGTAATTCTTTTGAGTCCGCTGAATTTGTAGAATTTTGTTTTGGTGAAGATAACACGGTTATAGTCGAGGTTTCAGAAAACAGGACTGCTGTAGTAGACTTCCCTGACAATTTTTCAGGAACAATAAAGGCAAGAGCAATCGGATTTAACGGTCAAACCTCTGACTATGTGGAAATGACAAACAAAAATTCCAATGTTCAGTTTGACACAGAAAATCCTGACGAAACCATTTCCGTTGATTTAACAGTGGATTTAACTGACCCTGTTATTAATTCGGTGATATTCTCACAGAAAAGCATTGATGATGAAAACGTATTCGAGAATGTTATACCTGATGAGGATGCCACAATTACTGTCAGAAAAGAGTTTAATATGACGGTAGATGTTTCCGATAATGTAAGCGGAATAGGTTCAATTGAAGTTACATTGAAAGACGAAGAAAATGGTAAGGAAATTAATTTTCCAAAGATTTATCAACAGCTTGATAAAGAAGATAGTTATACTATTGAAAATTTAAAGCCTTATCCTATACAGGGGAAGACAAAAATTACAGTTAGGGTTTGTAATAACGCTACGCTGGTATCTGAGCAAATATTTTACGTATACGGTGATTCTACTCCGCCTGAAATCAAAAGTATAGCTCCTGTCAAAAATGCCGGAAAGAACCTTCTTGTTCAAGGTAACTATGATGAAAACAATAAAAACAACTTTGTATATTTTGCAAATGGTTCGGATGAATCAGGAAAATTTAAGGTCACTGTTGACGATACACGAGACGGTACTGTTTTTTCCTCAGAAGGCATTAAGGTTTCTTACCGTCTTATAGGAACAGACAATTCAGTTGTTGAAGCAAAAACTGTTGATACTGTAAAAGAAGGAAATAAGAATACCTGTACTATTGATGTGGGTAACAACTTTAAGGGCTGGATAGTTTTAACTGCTTTCGATGGAGCCGGAAATCCAAGCAACGATAGAAAAGACATGAGTTCTGTAGGTATAATAGTTGCCGATGCGGCACCTAACAACCAAAAGGACGGAAGTCTTACAAAGCCCGAAACAGATATTTATAATACAACTAAAGCTTCTCAGTTTGTTCCGGATGAAATGATAAATGAAGTATTCGGCGGAGCTGAAAATGTGATGGTTTATGAGGTTCCGCAGAATGGCGAAAACAACCGTGACATTTATGCTGATGTTTCAGAAATGAATGAAATGTTTAAAGTTACATTAACAGATAATTTTGCGGGTATAAAAGATATTCAGTTCTATACCTACTGCGGAAATGCTGAAAATGAAACATTTACACAGATAGGCACGGAGAACTTAATATCAAATGGCAGTGTTTCTGGTTTTGGAATAGATACACAAAAAGAGTATACCATCAAAAAAGGTGCTTTCGATTATAACTATCACGACCAGGCATTGATTGTTAAGGTAACGGATAACATAGGTTATTTGTATTGTATGTATTATAAATTCGGTACTGACGGAGAAAATCCGGGAGAGCCGACTATACAAGTTACAGGTACACACAACGGTGACAATGAGTGGTTTAAAGGTACGGCGCCTGTAATTAATATCAGTCATGAAGAGGATGCGAACGGCACATTAGAGTTTGTTAAGTGGAAATGGAAAAACTCAGATTATGTGCTGTTTGATAAAGAGGACGACGAAACCAAACCTGTAATTAAACTGAACGGAGAATATGAGATTACAGCATATGCCTATGACGAAGCTGAAAGAAGAAGCGACGATGTTCCTGTAACCATTAAATATGACTCTGTTCCGCCTGAGTTTGACGTGTTACTTAACGGCGTCATAAAAGATATGGACGAACAAAGCGGATATTATTTCTTCAAAGACAGCGTTGAAATTACAATAAACGCTGTAGACGGTCTGCAGGAGAATAATTCCTTCATAGGAAGCGGTATAGGAGCAGTCCAGTACAAGATTGTTTATAAGAACCAAAATCCTGAAGAAGTTTCTTGGTCAAATTATGAAGAAAACAGCAAGCCTAAGGTTATGGCAAACAATGCTTTTGTTCTTTACGTTAAAGTTACTGATAATGCAGGAAACACAACCCAGAAGTCATCAAGACCGATAGTTGTTGACAACAAGCCTCCTGTAGGTGTGGACTATTCAAGACCGGAAATAAGCTATTCCGTACCTGCTACAGCTACAGGCTTCTACACAGACAGTGTAAATGTTGATGTTACTGTAATAGACCACAAATATATCGGTAATATTCCTAACACCAACGGTTCTTGCTCAGGTGTTGACTCTTTGACTTACACACTTAAGGTTGACGGAGAAATTATTAAAGAAAATGTAAGTCTTGTGGATAATACACAAAGCGGATCAATAACCGAGAGAGAAGACGTAACAATCACTCTGGATAAGGCTGAATGTAACTCCAATAATATTGAGATTACATTGTATGCAAAAGATAAAGCAGGAAATGAAACTAAATATGTTATTGAAGCGGGCAAAATTAAGATAGATGTAACAGATCCGACAATCTATGTAAGCTACGATAACAACAGTCCTGTAAACGATCATTTCTATAGTAATACAAGAACAGCAACCATCGTTGTTACCGAGAGAAACCTTGATTATAATGATGTAGATATTACCGTAACCAACACTGACGGAACAGCTCCTGTATATTCCCAGTGGGTAAAGACTCAGGGAACAGGAAACGGTGATAACACCACACACACAATGACTGTATTCTATAATGCAGACGGCGATTATACCTTTGATGTTAAGGCCTCAGATATGGCAGGAAATACAGACAAGGGAACAGAATTTGCACAGGGTACAACAAATCCTGACAGCTTTACAGTTGATATGACAAAGCCGGTTGTTTCTGTAGGATATGACAACAACTCTGCACAAAACGGCAAGTATTTCAAGGAAGTAAGAAATGCAACAGTTACCGTTGTTGAGCATAACTTTGACCTTCAGTTTGTAACATCAACAATTACAGCTTCCCTGGAGGGACAGGGAATTTCAGTTCCGCAGCTTTCCTGGAGTCACAGCGGAGATACTCACACAGCCTATATCGCTTATACTGCCGACGGCGATTATACCTTCGACTTTGATATGGCTGACCTTGCCGCAAATAAAATTGACGGTGTAAACTACGGATCTTCAGTTGCTGCACAGGAGTTTACTGTTGATACTACAATTGAAGAACCTGCTATTGCAGGAGTTGAAAACGGAATGCCTTATAAGGAGACCGTAATTCCTGAGGTAAGCTTCAGTGATATTAACTACAGCGACTATAGCATTAAGCTTACACGTACAAGAATGAACGAAATTGATGTTGATGTAACAGATCAGTTTATTGGAGGTCTTGTTTCTGAGGACGGCAACGGAGGATCTGGAGTATTTGATACTTTTGAAAGAATAAGAGAAAACGACGGTATTTACAGACTTGAAGTTACAATGAACGACCTTGCAGGTAACACAGCCACAAGTGAGGTTATGTTCTCAGTAAACAGATTTGGTTCTGTATATGTATTCGGCGATTATCTTATCTCCTTGCAGGACGCTTATGTTCAGAAGGTAAGCGACGACCTTGTTATTACAGAATACAACCCGGATAAACTTTTGGAAAATTCAGTAAATATTCAGGTTACACACGACAGTTCTCCTTTGAGCACAGTAAACTACAGGGTTAACCCACTTGTAAATGACGCCGTAACTGTAGGTGAAAGCGGCTGGTATCAGTATGAATATGTAATTGACGCAAGCAACTTTGAAAAGGACGGCGTTTACAGCTTGGTTATTTCTTCCGCCGACGAGGCAGGAAATATGCCTGAAACCATCAATTTTGATGACTTAGAGGTTTTGTTCAGAGTAGACACAGTAAAACCTGAGCTTACAGATATTAAGGGACTTGAAGAGGCCATCGTTAACTCAACAGGTGTTGACGTAACATTCAGTATGTTTGACGCAATAGGACTCAAAAAGGTAGATATTTATATTTCCGGAGAGAAAGTAGCAACCTTAGACGCAAGTGAAAACATGATTAACTTTGTTGGCGAATTTGCAATAGGTGAAGGTGCCGACCAAAGCATAAGAATTGTTGCAGAGGATATGGCAGGAAATATTTTGGATACTGATTCAGATGAGTTTGCAACAGAACTTTCCTTTGTAAAGTCAATCACAGTTTCAACTAATTTCTTTGTTAGATGGTATGCAAATAAGGTGCTGTTCTGGAGTTCAATTGCTGTTGCAGTTCTTCTTGTAGGAGGAATAGTATTCTTCATTTACAGAAGAAAGAGAGAACAGGAAGAGTAATTCACAATTATAATTTTGTATACGGAAAAATTACATGATTTTTCTAAATGGCAGAGGAACTTAAAAAGTTCCTCTGCCCGGTAAATTTCGTATATGGAAATAAAGGTTGATTTAATTGGTTTATATTAGCTCTGCAAAAATTTATCTTATTCGATTATTTGTTTAGGGGTAACTGTATTTAAACGTTATTGTCCTATTATCAAAATATGGAAAAGGAGAAAGAACATGAAAAAAATTAATAAAATCATTACAGTTTTCATGACAGTTTGCTTACTTGGCTTGATGGTTTTCTCTAATGCAGGAGCGGTAGACGCAAACGAAAGTGTATTGAATGCAAGAAGCGGCGTTATGCAGGTTAGAACCTACATGGACGTAACTCTCATTGACGGCTCGGTTGTAGAAATGTATACAAGCGGAACCAGTTTTATTGTTAACGAGAACACCATTATAACAAATGCTCACGTTGTTGATAAAGAAATGATTCTTACAGACCCGGAGCTTATGTCTTTCGGTGTTACAGACATTAATATAAAAGAAATCAAGGTTGTTGTAAGAAACGACGTTATGATTGACGCTACAGTAAATAATTTCAGCCGTGAAATGGATTTTGCAATTCTTAATCTCAGCCAGTCCATATCAGGAAAACAGCCTCTTACTTTGGCAACTAACGAATATCTTGACGGAATTGCAACAACAGCTGACGTTTACGCTCTCGGATTCCCGGGCAGAGCCGATGATTTCCATCAGCATGACGCTACATACACAGAAGAGGATATCACAATTACTCATGGCTCAATTTCCGGAGTAACAACAAAGCTTATTAACAATAAGAATGTTCCTATATTCATGCATCAGGCTACAATTTCAGGCGGCAACTCCGGCGGTCCTTTGGTAACAGCTGACGGTGTAGTAATCGGAGTTAACACATGGTCATATTCCGGTGACAGCTGGTCAACAAGAATTTCGGAAGTAACAAGCATTTTGGATGCTTTGGGTATACCTTATCAAAAGTCTTCAGGTAATCCTACAGCTCCGTCAACTGATGACGAAGATCCTACATCTAAGCCTTCAGAAGAAAAAACATCAGAAAATACAGGCGATGAAGATAAGGCAAACACAAAAGAGCTTGAAACTTTAATTTCCGAATGTGAGAAGTTAGACAAAACTGCTTATGATGAGGGAAGCTGGCAGTCTTTTGAAAAAGCTTTGACAGAAGCTAACAATGTTTTGAGCGACAGCAAAGCATCTCAGGAAGATGTAGATACAGCATTAAGCAATCTTCAGCAGGCAAAATCTGCACTTAAAGCTGCTGACGGCAATAGCATGATGATTATTATAATCATTTCCGCTGCTGCTGTTTTGGTTATTGTTATTGTAATTATTATCATAGTTGTAATTAGCGGCAAAAAGAAGAAACAGGCTTCAAGCAGACAGAATGTACCGGTTAGAAGACCTCCGGTTCAGAATGAGGCTATGCCTCAAAGTCCGCGTGGATATAATCCTCCGAACTACGGTCAGGCACCTGCAAGCGAACAGACAACTGTTCTTACTCAGGATTCCTCATCTGAGGGCACAATGATTTTGGGACAGGAAAGCCCGCTCGCCTGCCTTATCAGAAAGAATACAGGAGAAAAAATCAGCATTACCAAGAGTAATTTCAGAATCGGTAAAGAAAGAGGAAGAGTAGATTATTGTGTAAACAATTCTTCTGTAAGCCGACTCCATGCTACAATTATTTCCAGAAACGGAGCTTACTACATTATCGACCATGGAACAACAAACCATACTTATGTTGACGGCAGATTGATTGCAAGCAATGCCGAGGTAGAGATCCGTAACGGTACAGAAATTAAAATGTCTAATGAAATTTTTGAATTTAAAGTTGGATAATGTACTCTTGGATAAGAGAATAAAATTTAAATGTAAAGTGAAGCTTTTAATCAATAAAATCAACGAATAAAGCTGATAGTTTCAGCTTACACAGAGAAACCGGGATTCCGTAAATGGTTCCCGGTTTCTTATTTGAGAAGTGTCGTAAATATATATTTACATAATTTTTCAATATATTAGATTTATTTTGCCTTAATAATATGTGATATATTGAAAAATTGTGCAAAAGATGGTAAAATGTATAATCATAATATATAATGTCGCAAAGAAGGGTGCTTATGAGAAACCGTTTGAATAATGCCGCCGTGTGCAGCGATGTAGGAAACGGACGGCAGGATAATCAGGATAATTTTTATCTGGACGGCATTTTTGACAGCGATAAAAAGGAAAGTTTTATTTCAAAAAAAATATCCTTCAAAAGATATGCTCTGTTTGCTGTGGCTGACGGAATGGGCGGTCAGAGCTTTGGGGAATATGCCTCCAGGACTGCCATGAGCTTTCTTAGAAATTATTTTTTTAAAAAAGATTTAAAGGTCGACAGCAGAATTGAAGAATATATTTATGCGGCAAATGAAGAATTATGTTCCCATGCGGCAAAAACAGGAACAAGAATAGGAACTACTCTTGTTGTGCTGTCAATTGAAAAGGACAAGGCAAGAGTGTACAATATCGGCGACAGCAGATGTTATCTATACAGAAAAGGAAAGCTTTCACAGCTGTCAAAGGACCATACTTTGGCAGCGGAGCTTGTGGCTATGAATGTTTTAAGTCCCGTGGAGGCTGAAAATGACAGCAGAAAGCATCAGCTTACACAGCATATGGGACTCTCTCAGGAAGAAATGCTTTTGTCGGTTTACAGAAGCCCTGAAATTGCTTTAAAAGGAGGAGACAGGTTGCTCCTTTGCAGCGACGGCGTCACAGATGCCTTAAATGAGGGTGAAATTGCAGGTGTTTTATCCGGAAAGGGCAGCAGTAAAAGAATTGCAAATGATATTGTTTTTAAAGCGTTGGATAAAAACGCCGGAGATAATATAACTGCATTGGTTGTTAGTATAGTTGATACGGCAAGAGGAAAAAGGCTTAGAAATTTGATTTGGGGCGGTTTGCTTTTGCTTGCGGCTGCTGCGGGAATCGTTACAGGTTTGCTTTTGTCATAGTTAATAATACAACCATTGACCGTGATTATTTTGGGGGATTGAGATATGGGAGAACTCATTGTTTTACCGAAACAATGGAGCGGCTGGAAAGTAGTGAGACTGCTTGGAAGCGGTTCTTTTGCTAAGGTCTATCTTGCGGAAAAAATTGAATACGGTGAAAGATTTCTTTGTGCAATTAAGCATATCTCCATATCAAACAGAAAGCAGGAAAATTTAGAACTGTTTGCTGAGGGCATTGCCGGAAATGCAAATGACGTGAGCAAATACTGCGGTCAGATAAAATCTGACCTGATACATGAGATAAAAACCAACTATGAAGTAAGAGGAAATTCAAATATAGTTTGCTACAGCGACCACGTTGTAGAGGAAAAAGCAGACGGCTCTGGATATGACGTCTACATAATGATGGAATATTTAAAGAGTCTGTCCTCTGTTATCAGCGAAAGAGGCGTTTTAACCACAGCTGAGGTTTTGCGTATCGGCATTGATATGTGCAGTGCCTTGGAGGTGCTGGGAGCAAAAAATATTATTCACAGGGATATAAAACCGGGAAATATTTTCGTAAACAGTGAGGGAGTATATAAGCTTGGTGATTTCGGCGTTGCCAAGGTGCTTGATAAAACTGCCAGCGGAATGTCAATAAAGGGCACGGTATCATATATGGCACCGGAAATTTTCCTAAGCGATAAGGTGGATAAAAGGTCGGATATTTATTCTTTGGGATTGGTGCTTTACAGGCTGCTCAACAACAATAAACCGCCCTTTGTTGATACAAATAAAAACGGAGTTACCCACGATGATAATTCCGCTTCTTTTCACAGAAGAGTTGGAGGAGAACAAATACCATATCCTATGGACTGCTCGGACAGAGGATTGGTTGATGTAATAATGAAAGCCTGTGATTACAGACCGGAAAACAGGTGGCAGACAGCTTCTGAAATGAAAGAGGCTTTGCTGTTTGTTAAAAATGGCGGCGTTAACAACGCAGGATATTTAAGACCTGTTTTAGGGGTTAATCCTGACTATTCGCCCTATCAGCAGTATGATGCTTACAGAGAATATATGGAAAACGATTGGAGCAGAAAAAACGCTGTCAACGGAAAAAACGGAAATAACAGCTCGTATTTAAAGCTTATACTTTCAGGAGTGGCGGCGGTATGTGTTGTTGTTATAATTTCTGCTGTGCTTATAATGAATCTGAATTTAAACAGCGGTTCAAATAATTATATTGACCGGGATTTTACACATGAGAACTCTTCCGAAAGCTTCTCTGAAAAAACAGAAGGGAAAAATGATGTGACGGAAGAAAGCAGTGAAAAAACCGTGTTTTCAGATAATCATAATTCAGACTTTTATACGCCGACGGAAAAACCTACAGTACCCCATATTGAGGAAAAAACTGAACCTGCCGAGGAAAAGAGCAGTAAAGTGTGTTTTGCCGACGTAAAACGGTTTTTGACGGTGAGAATGGAGGCAGACAGCACTTCTCAGGCGATAGTTTTTGTTCCTCCCCTCACCTCTATGACAATATTAAACGAAACTCCCGTAAACGGTATGCTTTTAGTTTCAGTTGACGCTACAAAGGATGTGGGATACGTTAATACAAAATATATCTGTTACAGCAGAGAGGCTGCAAAGGAGGAAGCAAAGAATTCCTCCGTAAAAGAGTTTTTTTATCCGAAAAACAGATTTATACATATTGTAAAGAAGAATACAGTTATTTATGACGGAAAAGGAAAAGTCGAAGATAATTTGAAGGAAGATGAGCTGGTATATATTGTAAATATACTTGATTCCGAGTATGTGGAGGTTTTGTTTATAGATTCAGAGCTTCCCTATTACCGCGGTGTTGCAGCAGTCCGTGATTTAGAGATAACTGACGGGTGTTAACATATATTTGATTTCTTTTACTTGTTTTAAGGGGGATTAATAATGTCTGATTTGTTTACTCTTCCTCCCGAATGGGGAGCATGGAAAATTGAAAGATTGATAGGGGAAGGTTCCTTTGCAAAGGTGTACCTTGTTTCAAGGAAAGAATATGACAAGGTTTACTATGCGGCGGTAAAATATATCTCAATTCCGAAAAACGAAAATGAAGTTGAAGACGCATACACCGAGGGCTTTGCGGTAGATGAAGGCTCAGTTGGCAGCTATTACGACGGTATAATGCGTGATATACTCAACGAAATTAACACAAACTATGAGCTTAAAGGCAATACAAATATTGTTTGCTATGAGGATCACCTTGTAAAGAAAAATGAGAACAGTTACGGATATAAAATTTACATAAGAATGGAATTTCTCAGAAGTTTGTCGGATATTATAAGGCAAAACGGCGGACTTAACGAAAGGGAAATTATAAAGCTTGGCATAGATATGTGCAGTGCTTTGGAGGTTCTTGAAGCAAGAAATATTGTCCACAGGGATATAAAGCCTGCCAATATTTTTGTGAACAATATGGGAGTATATAAGCTGGGGGATTTTGGAATTGCCAAAACACTGGACAGAACCATGAACGGCGTTTCAATAAAGGGAACAATATCATATATGCCGCCTGAAATAATGCACGGCGTCAGCGTTGACAAAACAGCGGATATATATTCTCTCGGTTTGGTACTGTACAGACTTCTTAATAATAACAGACCGCCCTTTGCTCCTCAGAAAGCAGGACCAATTACCCACGATGAGAATAATACGGCTTCCGCAAAAAGAATGGCGGGAGAACCTCTGCCGTACCCCTCGAACTGTTCCAATGAAACCCTTGCAAGAATAGTGCTTACCGCCTGTCAGTACAGACCCGAAAACAGGTGGCAGTCTCCTTCTGCAATGAAAAGAGCGTTGACAGGCGTTCTTGAAGAAATCGATAACAGTCAGCAGACGGTTGCAATCAACGAAAATGTATACAATGCCTATCAGAACCATAACAACTTTCAAAACAGCATTAATAATGTAAACCGAAAGAAAAGCAAGGCTGGAATTATTATAGGCTCTGTGGCAGGAGCGGCTGCGTTGCTTTCGGTTATTATTGTGGTCTTGTTTTTCTATCCGGGACTGCTTACAAACAGCTTTGTAAAGAACGAAAATGAGTTTGCAATAACCGACAACAGTGTTAACACATCAGAGGAAAATGAATCAGGAGGAAATAAGGACAAGGAAAAGAATACCCAAGCTACGGAGGATTTGTCTGTTGATAAGGATACGGTTCCCGATGTGGTTGACAAAAAAATTGACGACGCTAAAGATAAGCTTGCAGATAATGATTTTCTTTATGATATTTCATATGACTACAGCGATACAGTTGAAGAAGGTCGTGTTATTTCCCAGTCGCCACAGGGCGGAAAAGAAGCTTATACCGGTACAAGAGTAAAGCTTGTTGTATCAAAGGGTCCGGAAATTAAACCGTCTCCCGAGTACTACAGTCAAAAAGTAGAGGTAAAAACAAACGGCTCTTATGCTACAATGGAATTGTTTACATGGAACGGACGTGAGTGGGAAAGCCAGTTCTATACTTCAAATGTGAGAATAGGGGAAAACGGTGCCAGCTATGATTACGGAGAAGGCAAAAAGACAACGCCTAAGGGTACGTTTAATTTGGGATTCTGTTACGGCTTGACAAGACCTGATACAGGGCTTGAATTTAAAGCACTTACGCCCTCCAGTGTATTTGTAGACGACCCGTCGTCGCCTTATTACAATATGCTTATAGATAAAAGCTTGATTTCAGGCGACACCAGTTATGAAAATACCTATAACCAGTTTGCTGTTAACAACTATTACTCTACCTGTATTTTTATCGAGCATAACGGAGACGGTGAAACAACAGGTACGGCTGTTCCTTACATGGGTTCGGTAATTACAATATGCGGAAGAACAGGTTCTTTGAATTCTACTTTCGGCTGTATTGACATCAGTTCAAGCGATATGAAAACTTTGCTTTCGTATCTTGACGAAAGTCAATCTCCGGTAATAATCATTTCTTAATAGATATAGGAGTTAAGATGAAAGGTAAGATTGTTTTAAAAATACTGTCTGTGGTATTGGTGTATTGCTTATCTCTGTTTATTACTATGTTCGCGGTAAAATCCTTTCAAGATGATTTTGACGGTGACAAAACTGAAAGCAGTGTGTCTTTAAACACGGAAGAGACAACGAGTACGGCAAATTCAAGCGGCAATTCGGAAACACAATTTACCGAGGCAACAGATATACAGGAATCGGAAAATACCGATGAATCAGAAATTTCCACAGAGGAAGCAACCGTTGAGGAAAACTTCTCGAATACGGATTTGTCACATCCGGATGAATTTACAGCTCTTTTGTCAAAAGCCGGATATGATGTAAATGCTTTGTCCTGCGGACAGCTTGTGATTGTTGAGTCACAGGGAAACAGTGCAGTGGTTTATTTCTATGAAAAGCAGGAAAACGGAATATGGCAAAGCGGGGGACTTACTGTTTCAGGGTGGGTCGGCTCAAACGGAGTGGACGAAAAGTCCCAGGAGGGAGATTATAAAACGCCCTCGGGACTGTATTCAATCGGAGAAGCTTTTTATATAGACGATGAGCCTGCAACAGGTCTTGATACTTTTAAGGTTACGGAAAATACCTACTGGGTTGATGACCCGTCGTCAGAATTTTACAATCAAAGGGTAGAGGGTACGGAAAACAAGGACTGGAACAGTGCCGAACATATGATAAGCTATTATTACAGTTACAGATACGGCTTTGTGGTGAACTTTAATATGAACCCTGTTGTTCCGGGCAGAGGCTCGGCTATTTTCTTCCACTGCGGAACGGAACCCACGGCAGGCTGTATTGCCGTAAGTGAAAGTGACGTATTAAATTATTTGGAAAAGCTCGATAAGAATAAAAATCCCTATATTTTGCTTATGTAAAATATTAAAGAAAAAGTGAATACATGAAAAAAGTCTGCCTATAATCACCTTAAGAAAAATGTGAAGGGCAGGCTTTTTTTATGAAAACTTTATTTAAATCCATGTGTGTGGCTTTTGTGCTGACTGTTATATTTTCTTTTTTACCTTTTCAGACAGTATGTGAAAATCTTACCCGAGATGTGCTGAGATTACATATACTTGCAAATTCCAATACCGCAGTTGACCAGAAGCTGAAGCTTTTGGTGAGAGATGAGATTACAAAGGAATGTAAGGATATATTTTCAGGTGCTGATTCTTTGGAAGAGGCAAAAAAACTTACCTTACAAAATATGGACAGGCTGAAATCAACTGCGGAAAATGTAATAAGAGAGCAGGGAAAAGACTACAGCGTGTCGGTTAATCTTTGCAAGGAATATTTCAATACAAGATATTACGGAAGTATTACCATGCCGGCTGGCAAGTATACCGCCTTGCAGATAAAAATAGGTGAGGCGAATGGTGAAAACTGGTGGTGCGTATTATATCCGTCCTTATGCGTGGGAACATCTGCAGATTACGAAAGCTTTACAGAGGAGCTTTCTCCCTCGGAAAGCGATGTTGTTTCTTCGGGAAATAAGTATGAATTTAAGTTTAAAATTGTAGAAGCTGTTTCAGATATTTTCAAGTTTTTCGGATTTTAAAAATGTCCTTTTTATGGAGCATAGATTGTGATATAATCTTAAAATAAAGGTTAACAGAGGTGATGCTATGCTTAATATAATAACAGGACGAAGCGGCTGCGGAAAAACGGAAAAGATTGCCGGAATTTTGGGAGAAATAGCCGCAAAAGGGGAAAAGTGTATAATGATTGTCCCCGACCAAAGCACTTTTGAAAACGAAAAAATGTTTTTGCAGATGTTAGGGCCTAAGCTTGCGGGAAATGTCCTTGTTTTGGGATTTACAAGACTTTGCCGGTATATTTTTGAAAATACCGAAGGTAAAATTCCTGTCAGTATAGATGACGGGGACAGACAGCTCATTATGTGTTTGGCTTTGGAAGAAACGTCACAAAACCTTACTTTGTTCTCCTCGGAAAAAAGGCGGGGAGAGTACATAAAAACTCTTTTGCAGACAATCACCGACTACAAAAAGTGGGGAATAACCCCTAAGATGCTTGAGGAAGCTTCTTTGAAAACTCAGGATAAAATGCTTAAAACAAAGCTGTGTGAAACTGCGGTTGTGTACGGAGCCTATGACGCTATACTTTTGGCGGACAGAGAAAATAAAATAGATCCCTTTGATATGACGGAAACAGCCGTTGACCGCTTGGCAGGCACGGAACTTTTTAAAAACATGGTTGTTGCGGTTGACTCTTTCAGAGATTTTACCGTAAGGCAAACAAAGCTGCTTTCGGAGATAATGGGCAGGTGTTCCGAGTTTTATATAACCGTCACCGACGATCCGTCTTTTTTTGACGGCTCGGGACTGTTTGCCTCTACAAGAGCC
This sequence comes from uncultured Clostridia bacterium, assembly GCA_944380855.1. GTDB lineage: Bacteria > Bacillota > Clostridia > Oscillospirales > Acutalibacteraceae > Limousia. Next base: position 22,123 of record CALWIW010000002.1, read on the forward strand.
AACAGGAGAATTTTTGAAAGGGAAGCTAAGGACAGGGGTATTGAAATTGCAAAGCCTATTGTACTGTCTTTAAATAATCGCTTTGAAAACGACGAGCTGCTCTATTTGGAAAGGGGATTTCTGTCGGGAAGCGGTGAAACTTTTGAGGATAAAACCGAAAATATCATTGTGTCTCAGCTTCCAAGTATTTATGCCGAGGCGGAAAAAGTCGCCTGCCAAATAAAAAAACTGGTTATTGAGGAAAATTTCAGATATAAGGATATTTCCGTAGTTTTCCGCCATGGGGAAAGCTACGCTCCCGTACTTAAAACTTTGTTTGATAAGTATGGTATACCCTATTTCTGCGATGTGCCGGAGGATATAACCGTAAAACCTTTGATAAGGCTTGTAAGGGGCTGTATTTCCGCTGTCACCTCAAACTTTGACCGTGAAGAGGTTTTTCGGGTTATGAAAACGGGACTTGTAAATGTTTCTGACTACGAAACCTCGGTGTTTGAAAACTATTTGCTTATGTGGTCGGTTACGGGAAAAGCGTTGACCGAAAGCTTTACCGCCAATCCCTCAGGCTTCGGCGTTGAAATGGGCGAAAAGGAACAGGCGGAGCTTATGGAGCTTGAAAGCATACGATGCAAAATAATAATTCCTCTGATGAATTTTAAGGAAAGCTGTGAAAACGCAGGCTGTAAGGAAATTACAAAAGCCTTGTATCAGCTTTTAAAAGAGCTTAATACAGAGGAAATGGTGGAAGCAATGTACCGCAGACTTTCTAAAATGGGGCTTACCGCTCAAAGCGAAGAGCAGTTAAGACTTTGGGAGATGGTTATGGGTATATTTGATAAAATGGTTTTGATTTTGGGGGACAGCCGTATTTCCTTAAAAAGATATGCCCAGCTTCTTGATTTGCAGTTTCAAGCCGCCACTATTGCCTTTATCCCCGAGGGTTTGGACAGAGTGACTATGGGACAGGCTGACAGAATAAGACTAAACGGTGCAAAGACCGTCTTTATTGTGGGGGCAATTGAAGGACAGTTTCCCACTGTTCCAGTTGAGGAGGGAATTTTCAGCGACAGAGAAAAAAAGGAAATGGTTAATATAGGCTTGCCTGCCTCGGATTTTTTTGAAGATGTTTTGAATAAGGAAAAATTTATCGCTTATTATGTGCTTTCAGCCGCAAGTCAAAAGGTTTTTGTGTCCTGGTACAGAACCGCTCTTTCAGGAGACGAAAACGAGCCTTCTGTTATTGTCCGTGAAATTTTAAGGGTTTTTCCAATGATAAATAATGTGGATAACGGCGGATTTTTAGATGCTGAAGATGTTTTGTGGGCGGAAAAGCCTGCCTTTGAGCTTTGTGCAAGGGAGTATGCGGAAAGAAACCATACCGCCTTTGCCTATGGTCTTGCAAAATATTTTGAAAAATCAACGGAGTACAAAAACAGACTTAAAGCCCTTGACAGAGCCGTAAGCCGAAAACATTCCTCAATAGAAAATCCGGAAACAGCCGCGGCACTTTTCGGAAAAAGATTTTCTATGACCGCTTCTCAGGCGGAAAAATATCACCTGTGCCCTTTCAGCTATTTTTGCACCTACGGTCTGAAAGCTCAGGAGCGGAAAACCGCAAAAATGACCGCCGGAGAATACGGCACAATAATACATTATGTTTTGGAAAATTATTTTAAAGATTATAATTCGGAAACAGTCCTTTCAAAAGATGAAATAAAAGAAAAGGTCCGGTCACTTTTGGAGCAGTACGGTGAAAAATATTTGGGCAGGGAAGCCCGTGAAAATCATGCCCTTATGTTTTTGCTTGAAAAGCTTTGCGATAATGCCGCAAGCCTTATTGAAAGGATAAGCATTGAGCTTTCCCAAAGCGAATTTGTGCCTAAAAATTTTGAACTCAGCATCGGCAAAGATATCGAGCCTTATAAAATAGAAACCGAGGACGGAGCAAGCATTTCCGTATACGGAGTTATCGACAGGGTCGATGTTATGGAAAAAAACGGCGAAACCTATGTAAGAATTATCGACTATAAAACAGGAAAAAAGGAATTTAAGCTTTCGGACATTCTTTTCGGACTGAATATGCAGATGTTAATATATATGGAAGCTCTATGCAAGGGAATAGGAAAATACAGCGGCAAAAATCCCATACCTGCGGGTATTCTTTATATGCCCTCGGGCAGTGTTTTTGTTGACTCGGATTTTGCCATGGACAGGGCTGAAATTAATAGGGATATAGATAAAAAACGGAGAATGAGCGGTCTTATTCTTGATAACGACACCGTAATACAGGGAATGGAAAAAAACGTGGGGGGAGTTTATCTTCCTATAAAGCTTAATAAAAGCGGCGACAAATACTCTGGAACAGAAAGCCTTGTAAATGCCGCGGAGATTAAAAAAATCTTTGATAAAATAAATTCCATACTTAAAAACATGGTAAAGGAATTGTTAAAGGGTAATATTCATCAAATTCCCGCAAAGGGTACGGTGGACGCCTGTGCATGGTGTCCATATTGGCAGGTTTGCGGATATGAGGACGGAATGGAAAACAGGGAAGTGCGGAAAATAAGCAAGTCAGAGGTATTGGAGCTTTTAAATAAGGAAAATGAAAAGGGAGAGGAGGAAGCGTGATGGGCAGACAGTGGACGGAAAATCAAAAGGACGCTATTTCCGCCAGAGGCGGTTCACTTATAGTTTCCGCAGCCGCAGGCTCGGGAAAAACGGCTGTGCTTGTGCAGAGGGTTATTGAGAGAATTACCGACAGGGAAAAGCCCTGTGATGCAGACAGGCTTCTTGTGGTGACATATACAAGGGCGGCGGCATCGGAAATGCTCCAGAGAATTAACGACAGAATTTCAGAGCTTTTGGAAAATGACCCCTTAAATCAGGCTTTAAGACGTCAGCAAAATCTTTTAGCAAAGGCGGATATTTCCACAATACACAGCTTCTGTTCCCGCCTTATAAGAGAGTTTTCCTCATCTTTGGATATTTCATCAGACGCAAGAATAGGTGAGGACGGAGAACTGATGGTTTTGCGTAACGAAGCCATGGACATCACCTTGGGAAAATTTTACACTGAAAACAATATATATTTTAACCGCCTTGCTTCCGCTTTTTCCTCGGGACGTGATGACGTTACCCTGCGAAATATTATTTTCAGACTTTATGATTTTCTGCGTTCCCACCCTTTTGCCGACAGCTGGCTTGAAGAAAAGCTGAGTTTTTATAAAGAGAGACAGGAAATTTCCAAAACCGTATGGGGAAAAATTATCCGAGATTATTGTGTGGGGGCGGCTCAGTACGGCTTGTCGGTGGCTCAAATATCAATGGAAATTTCTCAGGAAGAGGAAAAAATATACAAGGCAATAAGCCTTTTGCTTTCTTCTGGTTTGGCTTTCTTTAAAAGCATTGGAGAAGTCTTGGAAAACGGCACATGGGACAAGATAAAGGAAAAGCTTTCTTCCTTTGAAAAAGGAACATTCAGAACCCCTAAAGGCTATAAGGATCACCCTTTGGCGGTAAAGCTGAAACAAAACAGGGAGATAATTAAAAGCACAGTTGAGGAAATGCAAAAGCTTTTCGCCCAAAATGAGCAGGAGTGCCTTGAAGATATAGACTATCTCCGGCCTGTTGTTGAACAGATGTTTTTATGTATAAAGGAATTCGGAGAGAATTTTTCAAAGCTTAAAGAAAACAAAAACATTGTGGATTACAGCGACCTGGAGCATTATACTCTGCAAATTCTTGTTAAGCGTGAAAATGGGGAGATTTTCTTTACCGAGGAAGCGGACAGAATTTCAGAAAGATTTGACGAGGTTATGGTGGACGAGTATCAGGACGCCAACGAGGTTCAGGACCTGATTTTTAAAGCCATAAGCCGGGAGAAAAATCTTTTTGTTGTAGGCGACGTTAAACAGAGCATTTACGGCTTCCGTCAGGCAATGCCGGAGATTTTTCTCAGAAGAAGAGAAAGCTGCGAAAGATATGACAGAGAAAAGGATAACTATCCTGCAAAAATAATTCTCGAAAAGAATTTCAGAAGCCGAAACACTGTTACCGACGGGGTAAACTTTGCCTTTGAACTTCTTATGTCAAAGGAAGTGGGCGACATGGAGTACAACGAGGACGAGAAGCTGGTGTCCGGAGCGTCCTATCCCGAAACCACCGAGGCAGGAGTGGAGGTCCACTTTGTTCAGTATCCTCAGGGTGGGGATATGTGCGTTACAGAGGCAAGACACATTGCGGAGGAAATAAGAAAGCTTCGTGCTAAAATGAAAATAACCCGGGACGGACAGCAGGTTTCTCCCGATTTCAGCGATATTGCCATACTTTTGAGAAACGCCAATTCATTTTTCCCTATATACATAAAGGAGCTGGAAAGATACGGCATACCTGCGGTTTACGAAAAGACAGAGGGATTTCTTAAAAACAAAGAAGTGGCTTTGGCGATGAATATTCTGAGGATTATTGATAATCCCGTTCAGGATATATCTCTTTTATCCGTTATGATGAGTCCCGTTTACGGATTTTCCGCCGACGATATGTCCATGCTCAGGATTTTTTCCGATTCCCCAAGACTTTACGGAGCATTGCTTGATATAATTTCAAAGTATGAAAATATGGAAAAAGACAATGAAAAAGCACCGCCTAAATCTGTTGTTTTGAGATTTAAAAAGTTTACCGAGGAAATAGCAGATTTCAGGTCAATGGCTGCCGTTATGTCGGCTCAGGAGCTTATAAGCAAGGTCTATGACGTGACAGGCATAGAAGCGGTGGTAAGTGCCGCCGATAAAGGCGAAACCGCAGTAAACAACCTGAGAAGACTCAGGGAGTATGCGTCTGATTACGAGAAAAATTCAGACAAAGGACTTTCAGGCTTTATAAGATATGTGGACAGACTTTTTGAATACGGCTCTGATTTAAACGGTGCGGTAAATACTCAGTCCCAGGGTGCGAACTCGGTTAAAATAATGAGTATACACAAGAGCAAAGGACTTGAGTTTCCCGTTTGCTTTGTTGCCGCTATGTCAAAGAAATTTGTTTCCGACACATCTCAAAATGTTCTGATAAATTCCAAGCTGGGCGTTGCCATGAAAAGAACATACCCGGAGCTTATGTGCAGAAGAAGCACAATGCCCAGAGAGGCTTTGGCTATAGAGATGAAGCGAAGTGAAAAATCCGAAGAACTTAGGGTTTTGTATGTTGCCATGACAAGGGCAAAAGAAAAGCTTATAATGCTTTGTTCCTCAACCGATGTGGAAAAAGAGCTTAAAGCAGTGGGAGCAGGAATTACAGGTGTCGGAAAAATCCCCTCGCACTTTGTGAGAGAAGCCAAATCTCCGGGAAAATGGATAACTATGTGCAGTCTTTTGCACCCCTCCTGCGGAGAACTGCGAAAGCTTGCTGACTGTGAGGATATTTACAGAGCCGAAAATAATCAAAGGGAATTGTGGAAAACGGAAATATTCAAATATGAAAATGAGGAAGATGAGGAAATTCTCAGAGAAACCGCAGTTGACGTTTCTCTGCTGGAGGAAGAAGAAAAGAGGATTTATGATATTCTTACTGCCAGAAAGAATTATATTTATCCTTACCGTGAGCTTACGGATATTCCCGTAAAGGTTACGGCGTCTTCCTTAAACGAAAAGGAAAAGCATTTGTATTTTAAAAAGCTTATGCCGCCTGGATTTTTATCTGAAGAAAAGCTTACTCCCGCACAAAAGGGAACTGCCATGCATTTGTTTTTGCAAAACTGCAACTTTAATTCCTTAACAGAAAATATAGAAAAGGAAATAGAAAGACTGACAGACAACGGCACTTTAAGCTCATTGCAGGCACAGGCTCTTGATATAAGTCTTATAAAAAAGTTCACCGAAACTTCCCTTTATAAAAGGGTGATGATGTCTGAAAATGTTTTGAAAGAATACAGGTTCTCCGTTGAAATTCCTGTATCCTTTGTAAATCCCCATATATCGGAAAATCTTACAGATGAAAAGATAATTTTGCAGGGAGCGGTTGACCTTGTTTTTGAGGAAAAGGGAAGCCTTGTTATTGTAGACTATAAAACAGACAGGGTGAAAGATGTAAATGCTTTGGCACAGGAATACGGAAAACAGCTTTCTTTGTATAAAAACGCCGTAGAGCAAAGCATGGGACTGCAAGTCAGCCATTGCCTGATTTATTCCATAGCCTTGGGCGAAGAAACCGAGGCGGCAGTTTAAATCAATCACCGTCAGCCTTTTTCGGCATATTATGTAATATATGCAAAGGAAACGGTGATAAAAATGAAAGACTATTTTTTATACAGAGTGAAAAAAGGCGATACCTTTTGGAAAATCGGAGAAAATTTCGGAGTATCGACAGAAGAAATATTTCGTAAAAACTCCATAGAAAATCCAAGGAGAGCCTGTCCCGGAGAGGTTATAAAAATACCTTTAAAGGGGACAAAGAGTCCTATGTTTTACAGGGTGAAAGAGGGAGATACATTGTGGAAAATTTCCCGTGAAAACTCGGTGCCTGTAAACGTGCTTATAGACATCAACAACCTTGAAAACCCCGGAAGTCTGAGAAAAGGAAAGATAATAAAGCTTAGGGAAAGTTAAAGGGAAAAATTAAATAAAAGTGTTATATTGCTTATGGACGGATTGTATATGGTCATTGCAATGTAACACTTTTTTTGTTTTTTACTAAAAAATCAACACTAAAATATAAAAAATATAATTTATAAGTTAGCAAAAAGAATATATAATATCTTACACAGTATTGGAGTTTTGAGGGGATTTTCTCAATATCAGGAGGTGTCTTAATGAAGATTACGTTAGACAAGGTCATGTTTATTTTAAGGATTATTGTGTGCCTTTCTTTTATCGGTTTGGTTGCGATGTATTTTTTTACAAACATTGAAATAAGAAAAGAGACTATAGTTATTATTTTGATAATCACGATTATCAGTTTTTTGCCGTATATTCTAAAAAAAATAAAATAAAGAGATTTCTTGGGCAAAATTTACTATCCCAAATTGTACGTATGGTACAAAAACACCCTTAAGGCAGACAAAAAAGATTTTTAGAAACAAACTGATTTCTTTTTAAAATGGCAAATTTGCGAGGTACTTTTTCCAATGGTGACAGACTGTACTATCATATAACAAAAATATCTTTAAAGGTGGTGGAGGAATGAAGCTTAGCGAGGCGGTAAGATGCCGGTTGCTTGAACTGTTAAAAGAGAAAAATATGACGCAGTATCAGCTTTATATGAAAAGCGGCGTTTCAAAATCTACAATAGGAAATATAATAAACTGTTCTTATGAGTCTGTAAAGCTCAGGGTCATCCACGAATTGTGCCAGGGTTTTGGAATCGACCTTAAAACCTTTTTCAATTCGGCCCTTTTCAATGAAGAAAATCTCGAACCATAAAACAACCCCTTCGATACGAAAAAGTATCGAAGGGGTTTGCTTATTTTTTATCTTCTCTTTTGAGGTATTCCTCAGATTCCAAATCTATGTCGATGTTTAAATCTTTTTTGGTCATCGTTTTTTCGGCGGAATCTGATTTCTTAAATAAAGTGTTTTTAACCTTTGTGTCGCTTTTTTTCTCAGAGGATACAAAGTGCCTTTCTCTGGTTTGCGGCGTTTCTCTTTGAGTTTTCACCGAAACATTTTTTTCCGGTGAGGCTGTTTTTCTTTCGGCCTTTGCTTTCGCTTCCTCTGCCTGAAGCTTTGCAAGCCTTTGTTTTTTAACACGTTTTTTTACAGTCTGTTTAATAAGGGCGTAAATAACGGAGGTTAAAGGAATAAAGAGTATCATTCCGGCTATTCCGAATATGCTTCCTCCTAAAGAAACAGCGGCAAGCACCCACATTGGCGGAAGTCCTATAGAACTTCCCACAACTCTCGGATATATGAAGTTTCCTTCTATCTGCTGCAATACAAGGAAATAAACCACAAACCAAATAGCCTGTATCGGGTTTTGAATGAGTATGAAAAACGCACCTATAAAGCAGCCTGTAAAGGCACCGATAATCGGTATAAATGAAAGTATGGCGATAAGTACAGAAATCATTGCGGCATAGGGGAAGCCGAAAATACTCATACCTATAAAGCAAAGAGAACCAAGTATCAATGCTTCAAGGCATTGACCGGAGAAAAATCCCGAGAATACAGAGTCAATAAGTGTTGTAACATCAAAAAATCTTTTGTATGCTTTTTTAGGAAGATATGACCTGAGCAAAATTTTAAACTGTCTTGCAAGACTTTCTTTTCCCAGCAAAATATAAATTGCGAAGATAAAGGACATAAAGAAAGTGCCTATTCCGCTGAAAACGGCTGTTGCGGCGGAAATGGACGAGGAAACAACCTGAGTTCCGAATCCGCTTAAAAATTCCGTTATCTGTTTTCCTATATTATTCCAGTCTACTTGTATATTTTCAAGGAAAGAAAGATATCCCGGCAGGGATTGGGAAACCGATTGGAAGAACTTTTGACATTCACGCATAAAGTTCGGAATTTCCGATGTAAGAGAGGAAACGGTTTCTCCTACCTGAGGAGCGACAATAAAAGCGGCTCCTACAATGAAAGCTAAAATTAATACAATGGACAAAACAAGGCTTATAAGTCTTATCACCATTGATTTTTCTTTTTTAGGTTCACGCTTTCTTATGAATCTCACAAGCTTTGTAAGCTGGCGTTCGATAAAACGCATGGGAATATTCAAAAGAAAAGCTATAAATCCACCCAATATAAACGGGAAAATAAATCCCATAACAACGCCTAAGAAATTGAAAATGGAGCTTAAATTGTTTAAGGCCCAATAAAAAATTATTCCTCCGCCTACAATAAATCCAAGACGTTTAAAAAACAGTTTTTGATTATCCAAAAATTTATCACCCCTTATAATATTTCAAAGTCAGAATATATATCTGTGTCAAACTCAATAAAACGGTTTCTTTTGTTTTTAAAGCCGTGGTAATCACTTCCGCAGGTTACAAACAATCCGTTTTTCTTTGCAATACTGCAAAGAGCAAGCCGCTCTTCATGTGTAAAATCACCATACAGAGCCTCTATACCGTCAATTCCTAAGGAAACGGCGGCTTTTAAAATATATTCAACCTGTTCTTCTCCGATAATCTGTTTTGAAAAATTTCTGTAAACATTAAAAGGATGAGCCCAAACGGCTTTTCCCCCTGCGTTATGTATAAGCTCTATGCAGTCGCCTAAAGAAAAATTTTCAAAGTCAAGGTTTTCTGCATAGCCGTAAATTTCTTCTATGGCATTTTTTAACTTGGGATTATCCTTATAGTGTTCCTCAACGTATGCGGCAATGTCGCACATCTGCATAACGATTCCGTAGCTTATTTTTACCTGAGAATAATCAAAATACATACCGTATTTTTCAAGATTCCTGATAAGGACATCATAGGATTTTTTAACACGTTTTGCCCTGTCGTCTAAAGCAAAATTAAGGCGGTCATTGTAAATATCAAAACCGTAGCCTAAAATATGCAGACAATATTTCCCGTCTGTCTGAGGAAATTTTTCGTCTCTGGTGGTAAATTCCACTCCAGGGGTAAAGCTAAGCTTTCCCTGTGCGTAGCTTACGGCGGATTTCAGTCCTTTTATACTGTCGTGGTCTGTTACAGCAAGGGACTTTATACCTCTTGATACCGCTAAGTCTATGAGTTCTTCGGGAGTTTTTGTTCCGTCAGAGTTGTTTGTATGAGTATGAAAATCTTTAATCAATATATCATCTTCTTTAATCTTTAACAAAAATTTCAACATATCTATATTAGCATAGGAATAAAATTAAAGCAACAACATTTTAAATTATTATGGGTAAAGGCGGCTGTCCTTTAATCATATTACTCTGTCATTTTTTAAAATCAAATTAATAATGGGGAAAAAATTGCCGATAATAACTCAGAGGTGAGTTAATGACCCGTGATTTAATTAAATGCGTTAAAATTTTATTGGTTGCACTTTTGACAATTTTTCTTGTTTTCCCCGTAATTCACGAGACGGGACACGCTTTTTTTACTCTTCTTGCAGGAGGAGAAGTAAAAAATATAAATATATTTCCCGTTCCCTGTGTGCTTTGCTCTGTTACTGATTTAAGTGATTGGGAGATTGCCTTTATAGGAGGAGGCGGAATGATTTTAGCCTTTATTTTTTCCGCAATACTAAAGTTTCGAAGAAATTTTTATTTGTGGTTTTTCTGCTTCTTTTTCCGCTTTATGTCCTTTCTTTCACTCGGAATTTCCTTTGTGTCCGCCTTGCTTTGGAGATTTGGAATTTATACGGAAAAGGAAGACGCAGTTATTATGCTTAATTTCTGGCAGGAGGGATATATTTTTATTCTGCTGTCCATTGGCGTATTGCTGTTTTTTACCGTGCTTATGCTGAAAAGAGACCACCTGATACAGCGTGTATCTGATTTCTTTGAGCTGGGAGCGTCTCCGTCAAAAAATATAAATTTTGCAAAAGAACAGGAAGGCCATATTTGATGACCTTCCTGTTTTCACAGACAGTTATTTAATTCAAATTTAATCAGGCTTCATAACCGTTTGGATTGCTTGACTGCCAGTGCCATGAATCACGGCACATATCTTCAAGTGTCTTTTCTGCTTTCCAGCCAAGTCCCTCGTAAGCCTTTTTGGGGTCTGCATAGCACTCAGCAATATCGCCGGGGCGGCGTGGCTTGATTTCGTAAGGAATTTCAACGCCGTTAACCTTTTCAAATGCTTTAACAATATCAAGAACGCTGTAGCCTGTGCCTGTACCAAGGTTAAATACCTCTGCACCCTTATGAGCGTCTGCATAGTCGATTGCCTTAACGTGACCCTTAGCAAGGTCAACAACGTGGATAAAGTCACGAACACCTGTGCCGTCGTGTGTCGGATAATCGTTTCCGAACACGCCCAAACATTTAAGCTTGCCTACAGCAACCTGTGTTATGTAAGGCATAAGGTTGTTTGGAATACCGTTTGGATTTTCACCGATTCTTCCGCTTTCGTGAGCACCGATTGGGTTGAAGTATCTGAGAAGTACAACTGAAAGGTCAGGATCTGCAACGCAGGCGTCCTTGAGAATTTGCTCTATCATGAGTTTTGTCCAGCCGTATGGGTTGGTGCAGCTTGTAGGCATTGTTTCTACAAGGGGAACTGTTTCAGGAATACCGTAAACTGTTGCGGAAGAACTGAACACAATGTTATGAACTCCGTGTTTCTTCATAACGTCAAGAAGTGTAAGGGTGGAGTCTATATTGTTTCTGTAATATTTTATCGGAATAGAAACGCTTTCGCCAACGGCTTTAAGACCTGCGAAGTGAATAACAGCGTCAATCTTGTTTTCCTCAAAAACTTTGTCAAGAGGTTCGAAGTCGCATACATCAACATTGTAAAGAGGAACTTTCTGTCCGATAAGCTCTTCAACTCTTTTTACAGACTCAGGGCTGCTGTTGCAGAAGTTATCTACGATAACAGCAGTATGACCGGCCTTGTAGAGTTCAATGCAAGTATGAGTACCGATGTAACCGGCACCGCCTGTCAATAAAATGTTCATTTAAAATCTCTCCTTTTATTAAGGCCTCAAAACCTTTATTTACACTCAAATGATACACCTTTTCCATGAAAAAAACAAGAGATTTTTCAACATTTAACGGACAATATTTTGATGATAAATTTAGCTTAAAAAAATTATTTTTTTAAATTTCCGTCGTCGGTTTGAAGCTTTTCAAGCTTTCTTTGTATTTGCCTTGTTCTTACGCCCACAAGCTTGTCAAGCTCGCTGTTAGCCTGTTCCAGTCTTTGCTGGGTGCTTTCAAGAACGTCCGCAAATTTGTCAAATTCGCTTTTTACCGAGTTCAGCACTTCCCAGACCTGTGTGCTTCTTTTTTGTACCGCAAGAGTTTTAAAACCCATTTGCAGGCTGTTAAGCATTGCACCCATTGTGCTGGGACCTGCTAAGTTTATTTTATAGTCACGCTGAAGAATTTCCACCATTCCGCGGTTTACCGCCTCAGCATACAGTCCCTCAAAAGGCAAAAAAAGTATGGCAAAGTCAGTGGTATAGGGGGGACATACATATTTTTCGTGTATATCCTTTGCTTCGCTTTTAAGCCTTGCCACAAGAGCCTTGGCGGCTTCGTCTATTTTAGTTTTGTCGCCCTCTTCGTAGGCTTGAACCAATGCGGTGTAGGTATCTCCCGGAAATTTTGAGTCTATCGGCAGATAGGTAAAACCGTTGTCGTCGGCGGGAAGCTTTACAGCAAACTCCACCGGATTTTTTGACTTTGGAACGGTAACAATGTTTTCACAGTACTGTTCCGGTGAAAGTATTTCTTTAAGAATAGCGGAAAGCTGAAGCTCTCCTAAAATTCCTCTTGTTTTTACGTTGGAAAGCACTTTTTTTAAATCTCCCACACCTGCGGCAAGAGTCTGCATTTCTCCCAAGCCCTTGTGAACCTGTTCCAGTCTTTCGGTTACAAGGGAAAAGGAGCGAGTCATTTTTTCCTCTAAGGTTTTTTGCAGCTTTTCGTCTACGGTTGTCCTCATCTGTTCCAGCTTTTGACCGTTTTCTTCTCTTATGGCTTCAAGACGTTTTTCCACTGTCTGTCGGATTTGCTCTAACTTTTGCTGGTTGTCCGACGAGAAAGTACCCAAACGCTGTTCCATTTGCAGAAGCTTTTCTGTTTGGGAGGAGGAAAGCATATTTCCCATGGAAGCAATGCTTTGCTGGGTGGTGTGCTGCATTTCCTGTCTAAGTGACTGATTGTTCTTTGACAGCATTTCAGCAAGCTTGTTTTCGGATATTCCCCCTGAGGAGTTTTTTTGTCTGCCGATTAATAAAAGGACAAGAGCTGCGGCAAGAATTACCACTGCCGCAGCCAATATCCATACCAATATATTATCCATATTATCACCCCGTAAATCTGTTATGAGATGATAATACCACAACAAATGTTCGATGTCAATTACAGTTGTTTTACCGTATCGTTAAGTAAAATCGGTGAAAATTGCTTTCTCACAGTCCTTTGGTGAATAAACAAACTTTTCCATTTTGTCGCCCTCAAAGAAGTATTCCGGCGGCTGTGGACTGTAGCTGTAGGGGAATGTATCTATTATAATAAGCTTAATCTTCATTTTGGAGGGGATAATGCTTTTTATGTATACGCTTGCCTGCTGTCCGATTTTTACTCCCTCTTTTGTTTCCGCAAGTCCCGCAAGGTTTGGTGAAAGCTCTACAAAAGCTCCGTAATTTTCAACGGAACGTATTATTCCGGTTACTGTTTCTCCGGGAGTAAACCTTTGGGCGTTTTCTTCCCAGGTTCCCAAAAGCTCTTTGTGGCTTAGGGATATTCTGCCGTTTTCAATTGATTTGACTACGGCTTTTATGTCCATGCCTGTATAAAACCGCTCCTTAGGGTGTTCTATTCTTGATACGGAAATTGAGTCGATGGGCAGCAGGGCGATTATTCCGCAGCCTATGTCGGCAAAAGCTCCGAACTGCTCCAAATGGGTAATTTTTGCAGGTATAACATCGCCCTTTTCAAGGCGGCTTACATAGTTTTCCGAGCATTTTCTCTGTGCTTTTTCTCTTGAAAGCTTGGCATAACGGGTTCCGTTTTCGTCTTGGGTTATTTCCGTAACTACAAAGCATACGGGACGGTTCACCCTTGATATAACGGCTATATCTCTCACCGTACCCTCACGTATTCCTATTGCTCCTTCTTCACGGGGAATTATACCTTTTATTTCACCAAGGTCAACAATAAGGTTATGCTTTGCGTCGCAGACTACCGCCACCGCCTCCAGTATTTTTTCCTCTTTCATTGCGTCAGTAAGGGATTGAAGATTTCTAAGGCTGTTTCGGTTTTCTTCACTGTTTATAAGATTTCCTTCCGGTAAATATGCTGTCATTTTAACGCCTCCGTTTTGTTATCTTTTCTCAATATACTATGAGAAAATTTTTCCTAATATAACCTATGTGACGCTTTTTTGAATTTTCAAATATAAAATATAAGTTCTCTTGAATTTGCTGCGATTTTATAATAAAATATATGAGCAGACTTATTAAGCAAAATAAATATAATTAAGTATGGCGAAAGGAAAGACTATAATGAAAAATTCCAAGAAAATTACAAGCATTTTGCTTGCACTTATTATTGCGGCTGCTTCTGCTTTTTCAATGGCAGGCTGTTCCGGTGAAACTACAGAAACAACATCAGCTACCAATGACTCCACAGAGAGCACAACTGCACAGGACGGCGAAACTCAGGAAACAACTGCGGAAGTTGAGCCTGCCGACCTTGACGAGGTGGCTGAAACTGTAGGAAAATCCTATAAGCATGATACAGAGCATGAAGCAGGATATCAGCTTGAAATGCCCGAAATCGGCGAGGAAATTGCAATTATGCATACCTCTATGGGCGATATTTACATGAGATTTTTCCCTGAAAATGCTCCAAATACAGTGAATAACTTTATCGAGCTTGCAAAAGCAGGTAAATACGACAACACCATTTTCCACAGAGTTATAAACGATTTTATGATTCAGGGCGGAGATTTTGAAAACAGCGACGGAACAGGCGGCAAAACCTACAACGGCGAAAAGCTTGAAGATGAGTTTTGCGATACACTCTTAAACCTGAGAGGTGCCGTTTCCATGGCAAACTCAGGCAGAGATACAAACGGAAGCCAGTTCTTTATTAATCAGGCGAAGCCGGGCAAAATCGACTGGGCTTCTCTTGAATCACAGTGGGAGTATATGTACGAGGGTCTTTCAATGTACCATGCCGAGGGTCTTGCAGACTACTTCTCCGGTATGTACGGTTCTTACTGCTATAATACCGATGTGGTTCCTCAGGAAATAAAGGACTTGTATGACGAGTACGGCGGCAATCCTACACTTGACGGTGCTTTTAATGCAGTTGACAGAGGACACACTGTTTTTGCACAGGTATTTGATGGTATGGACGTTGTAGATGCCATTGCGGCAGTTGAAACAGATGAAAGCACAAACAAGCCTTTTGATGATGTTATTGTAACATCTGTTGAGATAACCACATATCAGGGATAATTTTTCAAAATTTGAGTGCGGGTGAATATTATGTCCGAAAAAACCATTGCGGCTATAATGTACGATTTTGACAAGACTCTCTGCACAAGGGATATGCAGGACTATCAGTTTATCCCCAGCCTTGGCATGACTTCAGCCGAATTTTGGAAAAAAGCCAATATATTCGGAAGAGATAAACAGATGGACAGCGTCCTTGCCTATATGTATACCATGATAAGGGAGTCAAAAAGAAAAAAGGTTCCAATTTTCAGGGATACTCTTGTAGAGCAGGGGAAAAGTGTGGAGCTTTTTAATGGTTTGGATACTTGGTTTGACAGGATAAATTCTTTCGGGGAAACTCAGGGTGTTCAGGTTGAACATTATGTAATATCTTCAGGTCTTAAAGAGATAATAGAGGGTACAAAAATAAGCGAAAGATTTAAGAAGATATACGCCTGCGAATTTTATTACGACGACGAAACAAAAGAGGCGGTATGGCCTATTACTGCTGTAAACTACACAAACAAAACCCAGTTTGTATACAGGATAAATAAAGGTGTGCTGGACGTTTCAAACGACGAGGACTTAAACCGTTCAATGCCCGACAGCGTAAAAAGAATTCCCTTTACCAATATGGTTTATATAGGTGACGGACTTTCCGATGTGCCATGCATGAAGATGATGAAGTCCTACGGCGGGCAGGCGATTGCGGTTTATCAAAATGACAATCCAAAGGTCAGAGAGCTGTTAAAGCGGGGAAGAGTTGACTATATTTTCCCTGCTGATTACTCAGAAAACAGCAGTCTTGAGGTAACAATAAAAAATATTATCCGCAAGATTGCCGTCTGCGACAAGCTCTACTTTGAAAATGTTCGTCAAAAATTTTTTATCTCCGGCGTGCAAGGCTGACTGTAAGAAATAAACGTCATTACACGCCGGGCGAGACCTTTGTTTTTTTTTCGGCGTCCAAATGCTTCATTATGAAATAGGCGTAATAACACGCCGGGCGAAACTTTAGTTTTAAAAATCACAATGGCTCTGTCACAATTAAGTTTGTGGCAGAGTTTTTTGGTTGTATTGCAAATGTTTGGCAAAAATTTTGGGATTCCAAAGGGACTACTGTCCCTTTGGCTGGCGGTTTGGAGGACAGTGTCCTCCAAGGTCTTAAAATGCTGCAAAAAACGCAGGAGTGAGCAAAAAACAGTCCGGTGAACTGTATAATTTTTCTTAATTAACTTTTTACACAACTATTGATAAAGAACCAGTTTTTTACTTATCTGTAAACAGGCATAATTTCATCATAAAACAACAACCGTGGCTCGTAAATTTGAACCACGGTTGTTGTTTTATACGATTAAAAAACTTACTTAGAAAGCTTGCGGAGATGTGCATCACGCCGCAGGCTTTCTTTTACTGCCTCTGCAATATCACGAATTACACGAATTTCATATTCATCACAGTCTTTAAGTATGAGGGCAATATCTTTCTCAAACTGCACTTTTGATTTTATTATGTTGTCGCAAAGAAGGTCGTCGCTTGTCACATTTAAAGCATTTGCAATGCTTATGAGAGTGCAAAGGCTGACACGGGTAGTTCCTGTTTCAATATTGCTTAAATGAGTAGGAGAGATTCCCACTGTTTCGGATAACTTTTCCTGAGTTAAATCAGCATTTATACGGGCAATCTTAATACGTTTTCCTATTGCTTTATAATCAAGTTCCATACTGCACCTGCTTTATACGATCTATTTGTTGTTCCGGACATAGTATAACATAATTTGTATCCGTATACTACGGCATAAAAGAAAAAACTTGAAGGACGCTGTCCTTCAAACTACCTGCCAAAGGAGCATTGCTCCTTTGGAAACCTCAAATGTTATACATATATCTTTGCAAAATAACATTAACACCTTTTAACCCTCCGTCATATATTGACATAGAGAATTAAAAGGGGCGAAAGCTTTGAATAAAAATATTTCAAAAATTTTCAAAAAGGAAATTCCCACATTAATTGTGGTTTTTGCGGTTTTTCTCTTTTCCTTTTGCTATGCGGTTTTCGGCACAGGAGAGGAAAGGGAAGAAAGCGATAAAATAAAGATAGTGACAACAACCACCATGCTCTGTGATATGGTAAAAAATATTGCTGGGGATAAAGCTGAGGTTACGGGACTTATGGGAAGCGGAGTTGACCCTCATTTGTATCAGGCAGGGGCAGGGGATGTTACCATAATGGAAAACAGCGATGTTGTAATATACAACGGTTTGCACCTTGAGGGTAAAATGGGGGACATTTTTAAAGATTTGAACTCTATGGGGAAAACTGTCATTTGTGCATCCGGCGGTGTGGATAAATCAAAACTCATTGAAACGGAAGCTTCATCTGCTGTATATGACCCTCATATTTGGTTTGATGTGTCTGTTTGGAAAGAAGCCGCAGTGTATGTGGGTAAAAGTCTTTGTACTGCCGACCCAAAAAACAGCGGATATTACGAGGAAAACCTTAGAAATTATATTAAAGAACTGGAAAGTCTTGAAAGTTATATAGATGATAAATTAAAAGAATTGCCAAAGGAAAAAAGAATACTTGTAACCGCTCACGACGCTTTCGGCTATTTCGGAAAAGCATACGGCTTTCAGGTTAAAGGTTTGCAGGGCATAAGCACCGACGCACAGACGGGAACAAAGGATATAAGCCTTATGGCAAAATTTATTGCGGATAACAAAATAAAAGCCGTGTTTGCGGAAAATTCCCTGCCTAAAGCCACAATAAACGCTCTGTACGAAGCGGTAAAAAATAAAGGTTTTGAAACAAATATAGGAGGACAGCTCTATTCCGATTCCCTGGGCGATAAGGAAAACGGCGGAGAAACATATATCAAAGCATTTAAAAGCAATGTGGATACCATAGTCAGGGAGTTGAGCTGATGATGGACTCGGTATTGACGGTAAAAAATTTAACAGTCGCTTACGACGGAAGTCCTGTTTTGGATAACATAAGCGGAAAAATCCAAAAGGGAAGTCTTACCGCCGTAATAGGCCCCAACGGTGCAGGAAAAACAACATTTTTAAAAACAATTATGGGACTTTTAAAGCCTCTTTTCGGTGAAGTGACATTTGGTTTTGAAAATAAGGAGAAAAAGACTAAAATTGCCTATGTTCCTCAAACGGGAAGTACAGACAGGGATTTTCCGGTGACTGTTTTTGACGTGGTTTTGATGGGAAGATACCCCCATTTAGGCTGGTTTAGAAGACCTCAAAAAAGAGATAAGGAAATAGCCTTAAATATGCTTAAAAAGGTGGGAATGGATAAATTTAAAAACCGTCAGATAGGCACATTGTCGGGAGGTCAGGAGCAGAGGGTGTTTTTAGCCCGAGCCTTGGCACAGCAGGCGACCCTTTATTTTCTTGACGAGCCTTTTAAGGGTGTGGACGCCGCTACAGAAAAAATAATCGTGGATATGCTCAGAGAAATAAAAAATCAGGGCGGAACGGTGGTTGTGGTTCACCACGACTTAAATACTGTAAAAAAGTATTTTGACAGCGTGATAATGATTAACAAAAGTCTTGTGTGCTGGGGAGATACCGAAAGCTGTTTCAACGAAAAAAACGTTGCAAAAACCTTTAACACGGATATTTTCCCCGAAAGGGAGAATATTTATGGTTGATTTTTTCAGTCTGTTTTCGGATTACACCTTTTGTATAGTTTCTCTCGGTTCAGCATTGCTTGGGATTTTATGCGGAGTGCTTGGGTGCTTTGCGGTGCTGCGAAAGCAAAGCCTTTTAGGGGACGGAATTTCCCACGGAGCATTGCCGGGAATATGTCTGGCTTTTCTTTTGACTTTAAATAAAGATGAAAGGGTTTTGCTTTTGGGAGCCTTGGCAGGGGGAGTTGTCTCAATCGGACTTATCGCATTAATAACAAGGCTTTCAAAAACAAAATTCGACAGTGCTTTGGCATTGGTTCTTTCTGTAATGTTCGGACTGGGACTTGTGCTGTTGACCTTTGCCCAAAAGCTTCCAAATTCCTCACAGGCAGGACTAAAAACATTTATCTACGGTCAAGCGTCTGCTATGACACAAAAAGATATTTTTATTGTTTTAATTTCCACGGCTGTTGTGCTGGTGACAGTGGCGGTGTTTTGGAAACCCTTTAAGCTTGTGACCTTTGACAAGGTGTTTTCTCGAGTGGTTGGAATAAAGGTCTGGATAGTCGACTTTGTCCTGTCATTTTTTGTGACTGTGGCTTCTGTTGTGGGAATAAAAACCGTTGGAGTTATTCTTATGAGTGCTATGCTGGCGGCTCCGGCAGCAGCGGCAAGACAGTGGGTCAGTCGTCTTGAAACAATGGCTGTTCTCTCGGCTTTTTTCGGAGTTTTGGGAAGTGTTTCAGGCACTGCAATAAGTTCTTCCTTTGAGTCCGTTCCCACCGGACCGGTAATAGTTCTTTGCCTTGGGACTATTGCCGTGATTTCGATTTTGTTTGCCCCGAGAAGAGGGGTGCTGTGGAAGATTATAAAAAGAAACAGCAACAGAAGAAAACTTTCTGAAAGGGTGAGCGAAAATAAATCCTCAGCTTGAAATATTGATAACGGCTGTTTTTATGTCTGCCGCCTGTGCTTTGCCCGGAGCTTTTCTTGCGGTGAGAAATATGGCTATGACCTCCGACGCAATAACCCATACCGTTTTGCTGGGAATTGTCTTGGGATTTTTGATAACAGGCGATTTAAATTCTCCTATTTTAATAATCGGAGCGGGAATTGTGGGAGTTTTCACCGTGTGGTTTACCCAAACCCTTGATAATACGGGACTTGTGGACAGCGACGCTTCCAACGGACTGGTTTTTCCTGTGTTGTTTTCTGTGGGAGTTATACTGATAACATTGTGTGCGGATTCTGTGCACCTGGATACCGATTCCGTTCTGCTTGGTGAATTGGCGTTTGTCCCATTTGACAGGCTGATTGTTTTCGGTGCGGATTTAGGAGCAAAAAGCCTTTATTTTTCAATGCTTCTCTTTGCGCAGAATTTGATTTTTATTCTTGTTTTTTATAAGGAACTGAAATTTTCTTCTTTTGATAAAACAACAGCACAAATCGGAGGCTTTCATTCAAACGTTCTTCATTATGCCCTTGTAACCTGTGCTTCCGTAACGGCAGTTGTGGCTTTCCAGTGGGTAGGCTCTGTGCTTGTGGTGGCGTTTATGATAGCTCCACCCGCCGCCGCTTTGCTTTTGACAAAACGTCTGTCGGTGGTTTTGGCTTTAAGCTGTGCCTTGGGCGGAATCAGTGCTGTGTGGGGCTATAAGCTTGCAGTGTCCTTAGATGTGTCGATTTCGGGAAGTATGGCGGTTATGACGGGGATAGTTTTTATAATAATCTTGATAATAACAAACCTAAAAATCAGTATAAACAAAAAAGCCAGAAGCGATATTTTTTAATCGCTTTTGGATTTTTGTATATGTAATAGGTTTGTTGACTTTATAAAAACCATGAGGTACAATATATTTGTAATTTTATAAAATATGTTGACAAAGAATGTAAAAGGGAGGGAATACATATAATTAGATTAGTAAAAATAATTTTTGATGTATTTAAAGATTTTGCCTTTAATAAGTGCAACAATATATTAGAGATAATATTAGTTGAGAGAAAGTTTAGAAAAAAATTCGTAGAATTTTCCGATAGATACTTTAATGATAAAATTAAGTATAATGATTTGAAAGAAGAAATTGACTTTCATTCGCTTAATAAATTTATTTCTAAAAATATTTTTAATCAAATCAAGGATGAATTGTTTCTGGAAGAAAATGCTTATAAATCTTTTTCTAATAGTTATTTTTTAAAATCATGTATTAATGTAGCTGGGGCAGATATACCAGAGAAAAAAAGAACAGTTTGTTCATATGCAAAAGAGGTACTCAAATTTTTAAAAGATTTTTATTGTGATGAATACAGCAAAAAAGAAAAAGTTTTAGCTAGCATCTGTGTCGATAATATATCTAAAAACATAAATAAGAGAATTAAGGATATTGAAATCAATTTTGAAAAATTAAATGCAAATTTTATATATAAAGATTCATTTGCCAGCGTCATTGATAATATTTTGTCTAATCCAGTAAATAAAAGTCCTTTTCATTATTGCAACGACATAATCACATTTCAAGGAAGAGAAGAGGAGCAAAAAGAGGTTTACAATTTCCTTGATGATGAAAGGAAATTGCTATGGATGGCTATTACAGGCGACGGAGGTTCCGGAAAAAGCAAGCTCATGTATCACATGACCAAAAAGCTTGAAAGCCATGACTGCTGGAAAGTGATATGGCTTGGGAAAGAAAGTCTTAAAAGCATAATGACAAAAGATAAATTTGAATATCCTATAAACCTTTTATTTGTTTGTGACTACGGCGGTCAGTTTGCAGAAAAGCTGGGAGATTTTATAGAAAGGCTTTGTACCTTTAACGGCACATTCAATGAAAAAATAAGGCTTGTAATTTTGGAACGTGAGGGATTTGTACAGGACTGCGAAGAATTTTTGAAACCGATGTGGTACAAAAGTTTTAGGGGAGATTTAAGCAGAAATCATTATATAGACAGTGCGGCATATGGTAAAAACAACTCTATGAAATTAAAGACAATGGATGATAAAGATTTTAGGCTTATAGTAAAAGATTACCTTACAGAAAAAAAAGAAATCTTTGTCAGATAAGGAAATAAATACAGTTATAGAAAAGGCTCATGAAATAGATGATAGGAAAACAGGGGTAAGACCTTTGATTTTGCTGTTTGTCGCCGACGCAGTAGCCGACGGCAATGAGGCAAAAAACTGGGATTTAAGCAAACTGGTGGAATATGTAATAAAAAGATATGAGGACCATTGGAAAAATGTCATCTGCAAAGGAGATGAAGATCTTTTCGAAGCCGTCAAGGAAATAACAGCCTAGGCGACTGCAATTGGTGGATGGAATTTGAGAAATAAAGAAATAGGCGAGCCAATTAAAAGTGCTATAGATTTATTTTTAAAAAAAGTTGATGATAAAAACTTATTTTTACGCAGTATTTGTGAAAAAGACAAAAGTGACGGTATTTGGTCACCATTTGAACCAGATTTGATTGGGGAATTTTTTGTTTTGGAATTTCTCAGAAACAAAATAGAAAACTATGATGAGGACTATGTATCAGAATTTTCAAAACTATGCTGGACAAAGGGAGAAAATTTCTGGTGGTTTTTGTATCGCTGTTCTCAGAATTATCGCAAACGGAAAAAATTCAAAAAAATATTTGCAAATGGTATGGAAATATTTGAGCCAAAGGATGAAGGAAATGCTGTGCTGTACAGTTATATCATTGCAAGCATGATAGATTACCAATCAGAGGAGGAAACATATAATTTATCAGAAAATCTGAAAAATCTTTGCAATAAATATCCGGAGCAAAATGAATTTAGAGAATTGTACTTAGAAATATTTGGAGAGTTCGTTCTTGATAAAAATTATGCTTTAAATGAGAAAGAGATAGATGATTTGGAAGAACTTTGTACAGAAAACTCTAAAGATGAAAGAATACAAGTTGGATATTCAAACGCTCTGTGTGAGTTGATAGAACAGCAGATTTATCCGGAAACTGAGAAAACAATAGAAAAACTTGAAATTTTAGCTGAAAGAAATCGAAATATAGAAAGTATTCAAATTGATTATGCATATGCACTATATAGCTTAAGCTGTAGAAATGAATATCCGAAATTGTCAAAATTATGAAGAAAGTTAAGAATTTATCAGAAAAATACCCACATTTAAAAGATATTCAAATTCATTATAAGAATTGTATAAATAATCTAATCGAAAAAATATTGCAAATCTCAGGGGATTAGTGGAAAAATATCCTGATAAAGAATATATTTGCTGGCAATATGAAAAAGGTGTTAAAGTTTTAAAAAACAAAGAAAAAATATAACTACATAGTATTAAAAATTAAAAGACTATAAAGGTATGTAGAAAATCACCCCGGCGGATTTTCGCCGGGGTGTGATTTTTATAATATTGAATTTTACAGCTCAAAGAAATTATTTTCTATTGTTTCTGTTGTGGCCGCCGCGGCGGTCGTTTCTTTCACGGCTGCCTCTGCCGCCTTTATGGTCTGCCGGGTCGTTTTCCGGAACAAGGCCGTCTACCTCGATGAGAACGTCACGTCTTGAAAGGTTGAGTCTGCCTTTATCGTCAATATCGAGAACCTTAACTCTAATGATGTCGCCTACGTTTACAACGTCTGTAACCTTCTCTGTTCTCTTAACGTCAAGCTGGGAAATGTGTACAAGTCCCTCTTTGCCCGGTGCAATCTCTACGAATGCACCGAAGTCCATGATTCTTGTAACCTTACCAAGGAACATTGCACCCGGCTCCGGGTCAACCGCTATTGTATTTACAATCTCAACGGCTCTCTGGCACATTGCTGTGTCTGTACCAGAAACGAATACCTTGCCAAAATCGCCGTCTTCCTCGATGTCGATTTTGCACTGGCACTCTGCCTGAATTTCCTTGATAACCTTGCCGCCCTTGCCGATAACTTCGCTTATCTTATCAGCCGGGATTGTTGTTGTAAACATCTTAGGAGCGTATGGTGAAAGCTCTGCTCTTGGCTCAGGAATAGCCTTCAGCATAATCTCGTCAAGAATATAGTTTCTTGCCTTGTGTGTCTTTGCCAAAGCTTCCTTAACCATGTCAGGTGTAAGACCGCTGATTTTAAGGTCCATCTGAATTGCTGTGATACCGTCGTGCGTACCTGCAACCTTGAAGTCCATATCGCCAAAGAAGTCCTCAAGACCCTGTATATCAACCATTGTCATCCATCTTTCGCCCTCGGTGATAAGTCCGCAGGAGATACCAGCAACAGGAGCCTTAATCGGAACACCTGCGTCCATAAGAGCAAGTGTTGAACCGCATACGGAACCCTGTGATGTTGAACCGTTAGAGGAGAGAACCTCGGAAACAAGTCTTAATGCATATGGGAATTCCTCAACTGACGGGATAACAGGAACCAAAGCTCTTTCTGCCAATGCACCGTGACCGATTTCACGTCTGCCCGGGCCTCTGCTTGGCTTTGTTTCGCCAACGGAGTAGCTTGGGAAATTGTAGTGGTGCATATATCTCTTGCTTTCCTCGTCGTCAATGCCGTCAAGAAGCTGCTGGTCGGATACAGGGCCAAGTGTTGCGATTGTGAGAACCTGTGTCTGACCTCTTGTAAACATACCTGAACCGTGAACTCTCGGGAGAAGTCCAACTTCGGAAGCCAAAGGTCTGATATCGTCCATGCCTCTGCCGTCAACACGCTTCTGCTCGTCCAAAAGCCAGCGTCTAACTACTGTTTTCTGAGTTTTGTAGAGGCACTCGTCGATTTTTGCCTCGCACTCAGGATATATCTCATCGAATTTCTCGTGAACAGCCTCGTAAATAGGTTTGAGTCTTTCGTCACGAACTGTTTTGTCGTCTGTGTCAAGGGCAACCTTGATGTCCTCTTCTGAGAATGATTTAATAGCCTCGAACATATCATGGTCAGGCTCGTTGCTTGGGTATTCAAACTTAGGCTTACCAATTTCTGCCTGAATTCCTTTGATGAACTCGATAATCTTCTGGTTAGCTTCGTGGCCTGCCATAATGGCGTTGTACATAACCTCGTCGCTTACGCAGTCTGCACCTGCTTCAATCATTGCGATTCTGCTGTCAGTGGACGCAACTGTTGTTGCCATTTTGGAAACGGCTCTCTGCTCTGCTGTTGGATTTATAACGAATTCGCCGTCAACATATCCAACGGAAACGCCGGAAATTGGGCCGTTCCACGGAATATCGGATATTGAGAGGGCAATTGATGTTCCCACCATTGCTGCGATTTCAGGCATACAGTCGTTGTCAACGCTCATAACTGTGCAGACAATAGAAACGTCGTTTCTCATATCCTTAGGGAAGAGAGGGCGAATAGGTCTGTCGATAACGCGGCTTACAAGTATAGCCTTGTCGGAAGGTCTGCCTTCTCTTTTGAGATAGCTTCCCGGAATTTTACCTACTGAATAGAGCTTTTCCTCAAAGTCAACTGAGAGAGGGAAGAAGTCTATTCCGTCTCTTGGTTTTGCTGCGGCTGTAGCTGCAACGTGTACAACTGTGTCGCCGTATCTTACAAGGCAGGCACCGTTTGCAAGCTGGGTCATCTTGCCTGTTTCAACAACAAGCGGTCTGCCGGCAAATTCTGTTTCAAATACTCTGAAATTGTTAAATTCTTTAACCAAAATATATCCTCCTTTAAATTTTGAGAAAAGCAGAAGAATATTATTGATTTAGCAATAACACCAAGGAAAAACAAATTTTTTCTTTCGTGTTACCGCTAAAATTCAATAAATTCTTCTTCTGTTTTTCATAGTTAAGATTTGCAAAAAAGCTGTCATAATACATAGGGCAAACGGAAAACCGCTTGCCCTGATTTTGCAATTATTTACGGATACCAAGTCTTGCGATAATTGAACGGTATCTTTCAATATCAACCTTGATGAGGTAGTTGAGAAGGTTTCTTCTCTTACCAACCATCTGGAGAAGACCTCTGCGGCTGTGGTGGTCCTTCTTGTGAACCTTGAGGTGCTCGGTAAGGTCGTTGATTCTCTTTGTGAGAAGAGCGATCTGAACCTCAGGAGAACCTGTGTCGCCTTCGTGTGTTGCGTACTCCTGCATAATTGCAAGCTTTTCTTCTTTAAGCATTTTTATTCCACCTTTAACTTAAAATATTTAACCGAAATTCACAGGTAAGGGATTGGTGAAAATCCGCATTGCGGCTTGCACCCTTATCCGTGGAACCGGCTTACATCAAAAAAGTATATCATAATTTTCCTTTAATGTAAAGAACAAATTACGTATTTTTTACTTAATAAGGCATATTAAATCAAGCTTCGCTGTCCTTGTATTTTTCTGTCAGATTTTCTATTGTTTGTAAAAATTCCTTTTTTACTTCATCAGGCAATATTCTGTAGCTGATAATTAAATTCTGTTCTTCGTTGCTCAGGCTGTATATTTTCTCGTTGTTAGGTTTTTTTACGGCACAGGACGGTAAGTTTTCCTCACGCTGTGCTTCGGAAAAATCCGAGTCGCTTACTTCAAGCTGTTTTTCTGTGTCGTTTGGCATAAGCTGCTCTACAGGTACGTTGTATATTTTGGCAAGCTTCATCAGGGTAAATATACTGGGAAGGGTTTTTCCTGTTTCATAATAAGTGTATGTGGTTCTTTCAATATGAAGAGCGTCGGCAACCTGTTTTTGAGTAAGTCCGCTGTTTTGTCTGTAAAATTTAAGGTTAGGAATGTAAATATTGGTTTTAGCCTTTCTACCCATTGCAGTATCTCCTTTCGTCAAAATTAGTGTATCTGTTTATATAAAAAATTAATATGTATTTGTTTTTCACATATCAATTGAAATTATACCTTATTTAAATAATTATGTTTGGTTTTGTGACAAATAGTCACCGTGAAAAATTATCACTATATGTTATTTTGAATTTTTTATTTGGTTATTTTGAAAGTGTTTTATGTTTGTGTGGAAAAGCTTCGCCTACAAAAAAATCCTTGTCCAAGACTTGAAATTTTGTAAAATATGTAGTATAATACACCAGACAAGCTGTTATATTAGTTTTAAGCACTGAGTTAATTGTTATGTGCTGGAGTAGCTCAGTTGGTAGAGCAGCTGATTCGTAATCAGCAGGTTCGTGGGTTCAAGTCCCATCTCCAGCTCCAAAGCCATGGCTTTTGACCATGGCTTTTTTACGGTCAGGATCCGTCGGAAACGGCGGAAAATAAAGTTATGAAAGGAGAAAATTCTATGAAAAAGGTATTTTCTGTAATGCTTGCTGTTTTGATGACTGCGGCTCTTGCTTTCAGTTTTGCAGGCTGCGGCGGCAATCAGCAGGAAACTAAGGAAATCGACCTTCAAAAGCTTCACGAGGACGTAAAGGCTGCATACGGAGAGGGCTACACTGCCAATATGCCGATTGATGCTGAAACTTTGGCTGCAACCTACGGAATTTCCGAGGACCTTTATGATGAGTGCATTGCTGAGACAGCTATGATTTCTGCTCAGACTGACTTCTTTATTGCTCTTAAGGCAAAGGAAGGCAAGGCTGAAGAAATGAAAACTGCTCTTGAAAAGGCAAAGGAAGCAATTATAGCTTCTGCATTCTACCCTGCAAACCAGGTTAAGGTTCAAAGCACTCAGGTAATAGTTCACGGTGATTACGGCTTTGTATTCGTTTTAGGTTATCCGGAAAATCTTGATGAGGAAAACGAGGAAGCTATGAGAACCGCTTACGATGCAGAAAATAAAAAGGCTGCTGATGTAATTGAGTCATATTTTAAATAATAAAAATTAAATCTGATTTTTCAGATATAAAAAATAACAACCGTATGGGGTCGATAAAACGATCTTCATGCGGTTGTTTTTTGTTATAGCTGTATTTTTCAAGGGGCAGGAAGAGCAATTGCCGTGAAAACGGAAAAATAATGGAGGGTACTTCCTATAACAGTAAAAATATGCCATACTGAATGAAAATATTTTACTTTTTTTATGGCGTAAAATATAACTCCTAAGGTATAAAAAACTCCTCCGGCAATCAAAAGCACAAGACTTGCAAAAGGCATAGAATTTGTCAGAGGCTTAAAAGCTATAATTATAACCCAGCCCATAGCTATATAACAAACCACGGATATTTTTGAA
Organism: uncultured Clostridia bacterium; assembly: GCA_944380855.1. GTDB lineage: Bacteria > Bacillota > Clostridia > Oscillospirales > Acutalibacteraceae > Limousia. The sequence goes on from CALWIW010000002.1 coordinate 49,900, forward strand.
AATTTTTCAAGATTTATTGAGTTCAGGACAATTCCTATTATCGCCGCACCCCAAACAACGCCGAAAAGCGTCCATCCCAAGGGGCTTCGCAAAACCGCCAAGGTATACGGAGTGTAGGTACCGGCAATAAGGAAGAAAATTGTGTTATGATCCATTATTCTGAAGAATTTTTTAGCCTTTACATTTGTAATAGAGTGGTAGAGGGTACTCATGGTGTAAAGTATAATAAGCGAAGCACCGTAAATTGCCGAAGAAACAACGGCAAAAGCGTCGCTGTTTATGGCGGAAAATACTATCAGAACCACTGTTCCTGCAATTGAAAGAAGGCTTCCCACGCCGTGGGTAACGGAATTAAATATTTCTTCTCCCAGTGAATATCTCTTAGCAACAGATGATGACATTGTTTTGACTCCTTTCTCGTATATTTCAATTATTTTGTCTGTTTATTATTTTAGAGAAGTATATCACCAAAAGTCTGAAATAACAATCGAAAAAGGGAAAAAATCAGGAGAAATTCAAAGGCGTTGTGTATTTTAACATAATATTTTCATTTATTTTATGCAATAAGGTTAGTTTTTTATTTTTTATTGAAATTTAAAAGAATATAAAAAAATTCTGTTAATTTTCCATAATTTTATGGATTTTTTTTTATTTTATGATATAATTTTAATATAGGTAATTTATGATGATTTTTCATAAATTAAATTTTAAAAGAGAGGTGTTTTGCGATGCAAATAAAGAATGGCAAAGTCTTTTTTAAAGACGGAAGTTTTAATGAAGTAAATATTGACATCGAGAACGGCAAAATAAGCTCAGTGGGCGATTTTGCTCCTGCTGACGATGCCATTGACGCACAGGGAATGTATGTTGTTCCCGGATACGTGGATATACACATTCACGGTGCCGACGGAAGCGACTTCTGCGACGGATACAAGGAAAACATCGCTACTATTTCAAAATATTTAGGACAGCAGGGTGTTACCACTTTTGTTGCCGCAACAATGTCCTTTGATGAAGGTACTCTTACTCAGGTTGCTCATGCTGCAAAGGAATTTGCACAGGAAGATAACTGCGAGGGTGCCGCTCTCAGAGGTATAAACATGGAAGGCCCGTTCTTCTCGAAAGCTAAGAAGGGTGCTCAGAGCGATAAATATATTATCGACCCTGACTATGATTTCTACAGAAGAGTTAACGACGAGTCCGGCAATATGATTAAGCTTGTTGATGTTGCTCCAGAGCTTAACGGTGCAATGGATTTTATCGACAAGGTTTCAAAGGAGTGCAGAGTAAGTATTGCACATACTGAGGCGGATTATGATACTGCGGTTGAGGCTTTCAATCACGGCGTTTCCCATATTACTCATCTTTTCAACGCTATGCCTCCGTTTACACACAGAGACCCCGGCGTTGTGGGAGCTGCCTCCGACTATGCAGAGCACGTTGAGCTTATCTGTGACGGTATCCATATTCACCCTGCCGTAGTAAGAAGTGTGTTCAAGCTTTTCGGTGACGATAAGGTTTGCCTTATCAGCGACTCTATGAGAGCCTGCGGACTTCACGACGGCGAGTATTCACTGGGCGGTCAGAAGGTTCTTGTTAAGGCGGGAAAAGCTACTCTTGAAAACGGAACAATCGCAGGAAGTGCAACCTGTCTTGCAGAGTGCGTAAGAAGAGCCGTTAAGTTCGGTGTTCCTATGGCTTCCGCTCTCAAGGCTGCAACAATCAATCCTGCACAGGCTGCAGGAATTGACGATGTTTGCGGAAGCATCGAAGAGGGCAAGGCTGCCGATATCCTTATCATGGGCGAGGATTTGGTTCCTAAGATGATTATAAGAGGCGGAAATATTATTTACAAAGCCTGATAGAGGGTTATATTTACTATGTTGGTTATAAATATTAAAAATAAACAAAATTTGGACAAAGGGGATAATTGAAATGAAAATTTTATTTGCAAAAGATTACGATGAGATGAGCCGCAAGGCAGCTAACATTATCGCTTCTCAGATTACTCTCAAGCACAACAGCGTTCTTGGCCTTGCAACAGGTTCAAGCCCAATCGGAACATACAAAGAGCTTATCAAGAAGTACGAGCAGGGCGACCTTTGTTTCGACGGCTGCTATACTGCAAACCTGGACGAGTACAGAGGTCTTACAAAGGATAATGACCAGAGCTATGCTTATTTCATGTACAATAATCTTTTCAAGTATGTAAACATCAATATGGACAAGACAAATATTCCTGACGGCTCTAACCCTGACGCAGAGGCAGAGTGCAAGAGATATGACAAGGTTGTTGAAGATTTGGGCGGCGTTGATATTCAGCTTTTGGGTATCGGTCATGACGGTCATATCGGATTTAACGAGCCTGACGACAACTTCCCTGTAGGCACACACTGCGTAAAGCTTACAGATATGACAATCGAAGCAAATAAGAGATTCTTTGCACGTAAAGAGGATGTTCCTACCGAGGCTTACACAATGGGTATCGGCACAATCATGAAAGCAAAGAGAATTTTGATGGTTGCTTCCGGAAAGGATAAGGCAGAAATTCTTTACAAGACAGCTTGCGGAGAGGTTAAGCCTGATGTTCCTGCTTCAATTCTCAGACTTCATGCAGACGTAACAATCGTTGCTGACGAGGCTGCTCTTTCAATGATTATTGAAAAGGCTCCTGAGCTTGTTATCGGTCTTCCTAAGGCTTGATTATTGATTTGTCTTTTAAAAATAATATTGAAAAACAACAAGGGCTGCAGATTAACTCCGCAGCCCTGATTTGTTTATTGGTTAGTTAAAATTGTTTTTTCAAAAGGATTACCGTGAATACAGATGTGAGGTCACAGCAAAAGCAGTTCCACGGATTGTTTTTTGCTCAATCCAGTGTTTTTACGCATTTTAATACCTTGGAGGACTCTGTCCTCCAAACCACCTGCCAAAGGAACAATTGTCCCTTTGGAATCCCCAAATTTTTGCCGCAAATTGCTATAGAACCTAAAAATTAACTTTTTTGTTCAGCAGTCTTTATTTTATCTTCAAAATATTTTGCCAAAGGATTTTCAAAAAGTTCAGATATTCCCTCGGGACTGTCAGGAAGCGATACAATACACTGAGTACCCTTTTCAATTAAATATCCGAACTTATCCTGCTCAATTCCAAAGGGAAGCTTTCTCACATTTTCAATGGTTCCTCCCGATTTTTCTATAGCAGAGGAAAGTATTTGTTCCAAAGAGTCGGTTTTAAAAGAATTAAGCCCGCCGATTGTTATAACAACTCCGCAGTGATTAAGACCGTCTGTAAGCATATTTCCCAAATACTGAGGGTCTGCGGCACCCAGTGTTTTCATTATCTCTATACCGCAGGATTTAAGCTCTGTTTTTACAGCCTTTTCACAAAGGGCTGTTTTTTTCGAGCAATAATATATCAAGTAACATTTCATATTTACCACCGTTAAGCCTCATTGCTAAAAAGGTCGCCGTCATACCAGCTAATCTCGCCGTTCTCATAGGCCTGTGCAAAGCTCTTATCCTCAGGCTTTGTTCCGCCGTAGGTACGGTAATAAACGTCGGGCCACAGCATATCGCTGTTTGCAGAGGCACTGTCAACATCAACCGTTGAATCCTCGCCGGGTCGAACCTTTCGGGCGATTACCGCGGTTCTGAAGTTCTCAAATTCGTAGGTACAGGTAGAAAGTGTTATCAGCTGGTCGTCCTCGTTTACGGTTACAGGTGTGTCGATTATTGAGCGTTCTCTCACATCGTAGACAAAATCGAGAAATTCCTCATCGGTATTAAAGCTGCCTGTAAGATAATTGAAAAATTCGCCGTGACTTTCCAAAGCGTTGGTATGAATTACAGCTATTATTTTCCAGTCTGCATTCCATTCAGGGGTGTTAAAATGAATTACCGGTGCGGATTTGTAAAAATCTAAGTTTACATAAGGCGTACCGCTGCCGTCGGCAAAGCCTGTACCGTAATTTGCAAGATTGCCGAACATACTTCCGTCATTCATGTGATGTCCGTGAAGTGTAATGTTTTTTGTGTCGAGTCCGGCATAGGAAGTCGGGTCGGTAAAAATGGAACCATAGCTGTCCCACTGTCCTTCATAGTTGTGGTTTAAATAATAAGGATTGGTGGTTCCCGCAGGGTCATCGGGGTGACAAAGAACAGGGTAGTCAATAACTGTATTATCTATGGAAATCCAACCGATAATCTCGTCGTTTACCTCTTTAAGAGCTTCCCAGTTGTAATATGGTTCGGTGCTTTCTTCCTCGGTGCTGTCCTGAGAAGTGGTTGAAGTGGGACGGTTGTAGAAAATATCCTGAATAATGTTTTGACGTTTTGCATTTTGTGCAGGCATAATAACAAGCTCGTTTACAATCATTGAAACACATACAACGATTGTTGCCAATGCAACCAAAATAACTGATTTTCTTATAACCTCCCCGGGGCGGTCGCCCTTCCATGGAATATTTCTGCGGAAAAAACCTTGTTTCTTTTTTTTCTTCTCGGTGATTTCCGCGTTTTCGTTTTCTTCCATAGGATTTTCAGCAACGGCAGTTTCTTCAATAAAATCAACATTTGCTTTCACATTTTGTGTGTTCTCGTAAGCAAAGCCGTTTGGAAAAAGAAAATTGCTTCCGCGGAATTTGCCTAAAGCACAGGTAACGGCTTCGTAAATAAGGGTTGCTATATCTTTTTGTACTAAGGTTTCTCTTGGCAGAACCACAATTCTGGTATTGTAAATTGTGAAGCAAAAGCCCGAATGACCGCAGCCTAAATTATCAATAGAAAATACCTTTACATGGAATTTTTGCTGTCGGTCTTCCACCGGCAGAGAGTTTTTGTACCGAGTTTCCCAGTTCATAAGAATTTTTGAGAAAACCGTCGAAAAATAAGCACCGCAGGTGGTGTCCAAAGCGTTTGCGATTATTATAAGTTCAGGAGAAGCCGGATCGTTTACGCTGTATAAAATTGCCTCTTCAATTTTTGAGGTGCTTCTGTCAACCTCTGTTTTATACGTAAGATGAATATCAAGCTTTGCAAGATTGCGTACAATGTTTCCGAGATTTTCATTAAGGCGGCGTATTTCTTCATTATCTCCCCGAATTGAAAATAATTCACAGTTCATGTATTAAATATTCCTCCTTTTCATGTTTGGGTTTTTTAAGGCTCTATAACTGTAACCTTAAGGTCGGACAAAGCCTTTTCAATCATAGAATCAAAATCTGCCTTTTCTTCCGCCTGCTTAATGTATTTCAAAACCGGGCGGGTACGGGGGTGCTTTGGAGTAAATACGGTACAGCAATCCTCGTAAGGCTCGATAGAGGTTTCAAAGGTATCTATTTTTCTGGAAATTGTGATTATCTCTTCCTTGTCCATACCGATAAGAGGGCGGAATACCAGCATATCCGCCGCTTCGTCTGTGCAGGCAAGGGCGTGTATTGTCTGGCTTGCCACTTGTCCTAAGCTTTCTCCTGTTATAAGAGCGGTACAGTCGTTAGCCTCGGCAATTTTTGAAGAAATTTTCATCATCATTCTTCTCATTATTATTGTGAAAAGTTCTTCGGGACAACTGCTCTGAATAACCTCCTGAATTTCCGTGAAAGGAACGGTATACATTGTCATTCTTCCGCTGTAAAGGCTTACCTTTTTCAAAAGCTTTACAACCTTTTGTTCTGCTCTTTCACTGGTGTAGGGAGGGCTTGCAAAGTGAATTGCGGTAAGCTTTATTCCTCTTTTTGCCATCATCCATGCGGCTACCGGGGAGTCTATTCCTCCGCTTATGAGAATAGCGGCGTTTCCGCCTGTTCCCACCGGAATACCGCCGGCACCTCTTATTACGGAACCTCTTACATATGCCGCAAAGTCACGAACTTCAACTGTTACGGTGATGTCGGGGTTATGTACGTCAACGGTAAGATGAGGAAATTTCTCCAAAATCTTTTCACCGGTGAAAGCACATATTTCCGGTGATTTGAGTGGAAATTTTTTGTCAGAACGCTTTGCTTCTACCTTAAAGGTGGAAGCGTCCTCAAGTTCCTCCTCAAGATATTCCAAAGCCTTTGAAACAATATCATCCATGTTTTTCTCACATACACAGGCACGTGAAAAAGCAACAATACCGAAGATTTTTTCTATTCTTGAGCTTACCTCGTCTAAATCCACATCATCGTAAATCGGTTCAACGTACAGTGTTGACTGAGCCGATGAGATTTTAAAAGCACCAAGGTCACGGAGATTGTTTTTAATATTTTTTTTGAGTATATCCTCAAATGTTCGTCTGTTTAAACCTTTTAAGGTGATTTCACCTAATTTAATCAAAATAATTTCTTTCATACTCTTTTCCTTTTCTTTGTTTTATAATATATTTTGGATTATTTTTTTCTTACGAGAGAATTACAGCCGGATATTATACCCTGTATAAGAGCGTCTGCGTCTTCTTTTGTGCTGTATTTTGAAAAACTTATTCTCAATGCACTGTCAATTCTTTGGTCGGATAGCCTCATTGCCTTTAAAACATAGCTTTTCTGACCCTTTGCACAGGCACTTGAGCTTGAAACATAAACTCCGGTTGAAGCTAAAAAATGAAGCATTGTTTCGCTTTTTATTCCCAAAACTGAAAGATTTATTATGTAGGGCAAACAATCCTTCGGGGAATTAACCTCAACACCGTCAACTTTTAAAAGATTTTCCAAGGTATAATTTCGCAGGGCAACGACTTTATTATAATTATCATCTATTTCAAACATTGAAACAGCCGCTCCGAATCCGCAGATCAGCGGAACAGCCTCCGTACCCGGGCGGATTTTTTTCTGCTGTTCTCCTCCGTGAATTAAGGGGAGAATTCTTACGCCTTTTCTTATGTATAAGGCTCCCACGCCCTTTGGTCCGTGTACCTTGTGGGCACTGACGGTTATCATATCCGCACCAAGCTTTGATGCTTTAACAGGGATTTTGCCGTATGCCTGTACGCAGTCGGTGTGAAAAAGAGCAGGGGATTTTTTACGCTTGATAATTTTTGCTATCCTGTCGGTTGGAAAAATGGCTCCGGTTTCATTGTTTACAGTCATTACAGAAACAAGGATTGTTTTTTCGTCTATAGCTTCATCAATATCTTTTATATTTATGTGTCCTTCGGCGTCGGGAAAGATTTTTACAATTTCAAAGCCATCTTTTTCAAGGCTTTGTGCAGTTTCCAAAACAGAACTGTGTTCAACGGCAGAGATGACTATTTTGTTTCCTTTGCGTTTTGCGGCACGTGCAGCACCGATTATGGCTGTGTTGTTTGCTTCGGTTCCTCCGCTTGTAAAGAAAATTTCCTCGGGTGAAACGCCTAAGGATTTTGCAATAATATCTCTCGCTTTTTCTGTTTCTTCTTCGGCTTCCATTCCTTTGTTGTGTAAAGATGAGGGGTTGCCGTATTTAACTGTCATCATTTCAAGTGTTTTTTCTGCCGCTTCACGGCAAACAGCAGTGGTAGCACTGTTGTCAAGATAATGTTCCGTCATATAATCCCTGTCCTCCGGCAAAATGTTATTACCCTTTATTATACATCAAATTAGTAAAAATGAAAATAGGTAAGTAATAAAATACAAATATTTTGAAATAATATGTAAAAATTGCTCTCTTCAGCATAGGAACTATTATTATTTAAACACAAAAATTTTATGCTTTTTCTGTGACGGAGAAAAAAACAAAAGGTGAGAGAATGTTGAATTAATAATTTTAGTAAATACATTTATCTTGTCCGTATTTATATGAACTTAAACGAGAAAATGTATATAAAGCCTTGAATTGTAAGGGTTTATGTAATATCATAGAGAAAGAATAGTTTCTTATATGGAGTTGTTACAATTGAAGGATAAAAAGTTTAAAAATGTTATTTTATGGATAACATATGCGGTATTGCTTTTATTTATAATGCTTAATTTTGGTACGGTTTGGGCCATAGCAACTAAACTGTTTTCCATAATGACGCCTTTTATATACGGCTTTTTGCTGGCGTATATTTTAAATTTTATTATGGTGTTTTTTCAGTCAAAGGTATTTTGTAAAATCGGAGAAAAGAACAGGAGTCTTAGAGGTCTTCAAAAATCTGTTTCCCTTATTTGTACATATCTTGTGGCTTTTGGCATAGTGACTTTTCTTGTGGCTATTTTGGCACCTCAGGTGTCAAAAAGCTTTGAGTCTCTATATTTAAATATGAAGGACTACCTGAAAGGTGCTGAGGAAACTCTTAACGAAGTTCTAAAATTTCTTGACAACACTTTTGGGCTTAATCTCATTTCTGAAAATCAAATTAACAAATTTATTGAAAATGTGGTTTCACTGTTTACCGGCAGTGATATTAAGGGATTCTATAAACAGATTTTCGATATGATTTTCCCAGCCGCTATCAGTACGGCTTCAAATATTTACAACTGGTTTATAGCTATAATCGTATCGGTATATTTCCTTGCCTGCAAGGAAAGGCTTTGCAAGCAGATAAAAGCAATTTCCTATGCCTATATGCCGGAAAAGGTTCTGCGTAAGTCTATTGAAATTGTCAATGTGTCCAACAATATGTGCGGAAGATTTTTAATAGGAAAAATTGTGGACTCTATAATTATAGGAATTTTATGTTTTATAGGCATGAGTATTTTCAGGTTTGAATATGCTCCTCTTATAAGCGTTATTGTAGGCTTTACAAATGTAATTCCTGTTTTCGGTCCTTTTATAGGAGCTATACCCAGTGCTTTTCTGCTTTTGCTTGTTGACCCGGTTCAGTGCTTCTGGTTTGTAATATTTATTATAGTTTTGCAGCAGCTTGACGGAAATGTAATCGGTCCGAAAATTTTGGGAAATCAAATTGGTATTTCCGGATTTTGGATTATGTTCAGCGTTTTGGTGGGCGGAGGACTTTTCGGTGTGCCGGGAATGATTCTTGGCGTTCCCGTTTTTGCGGTAATCTATGACCTTTTGGGCAAAAACGTAAAATACAGGCTGAAAAATATGGTTGTAAACAGAGGACTGGAAAAAGAAAGCCAGGATAAAAACAATAAAGAAAAATAATTAAATAAATCGTTGACAAAGATAATTTTTTATGATATCATGTTAGCACGCTAAAGTGATAACAGCTTATTGTGTTGTCTTTCAATTTGATAATAGATTAATAAATATTCAGGAGAAGGTATATGAAAAAATATATGATGATAACTCCCGAGGGAACTAAGGATTTTCTTTTTGAAGAATGTAATGTGTTTGACGGTATTTGCGACAAAATTCAAAACGTTTTTGAGGATTTCGGCTACAGAAAGGTTATAACTCCCGGCGTTGAGTTTTTCGATTTGTTTTCCTCGGAAAGCTGGGGTATTCCTCAGGAGGATATGTTTAAAGCTGCCGACAGCAAGGGAAGAATTCTTGTTATGCGTCCGGATTCAACTTTGCCTATTGCGAGAATGGCGGCAACAAGACTTAAAAACCATACTTTGCCTGTAAGGCTTTATTACAGACAGGCGATTTATCAGAACAAGCCCTCACTTATGGGAAAAAGCTGCGAGGTTTTGCAGATGGGTGTGGAGCTTTTGGGAGCAGTGGGAAAATGTGCTGATTTGGACATTATTTCTGCGGCGGTGGAGAGCCTTTCTTCTGTATTTGAGGATTTCAGAATTGAAATAGGTCATGCGGGACTGTTTAAGGTACTTTCCGACAATCTCAATGTTTCAGAGGAAATCAGAGAGGATATAAGAATTGCCATTGAAAGCAAAAATTATCCCGCACTTAACGATATTCTTGACGGACTTGAGGACAGCCTCAGCGTAAAGGCTATGAGAATTTTACCCAAGCTTTTCGGAGGCATTGAGGTTTTGGAGCAGGCTCTGGAAATGGAGGAGTTATCTCCGGCAAAAGAAGAGCTGAATTACATAATGGATTTGTACCGCGGTCTTTGCGAACTGGGCTACGGCGATAAAATTACAATAGATTTGGGACTTGTTCAGAGAAACGATTACTACAGCGGAATAGTTTTTTCCGGATATGTGGACGGAAGCGGAGCGGCTATCCTTTCCGGCGGCAGATATGACACACTGCTTGATAATTTCTCAGTTCCCATGGGTGCCGCAGGTTTTGCGTTAAATATTGACGAAATGGCACAGGTTAAGTTCAAGTCCGGATTTTTCGAGCCGTCAATGCCATCTCAGGTTCTTGTTTTTGCTGAGAAGGGATATGAGGTTGAAGCGGTTAAATATGCCCGTTCCCTGAGAAAAACAGGAGTAAAGGCAGAGCTTTCCGCTTTTGAGAAAGAGGAAGAGGCGGTTAAATACGCCAAGGCAGGAAACATCGGAAAAGTAATAAAAGTAAGCGAAGATATAACGGAGATTAAATAATGAAACCACTTAGAATTGCACTTACAAAGGGCAGACTTGAAAAATCAACCATAGCTCTTTTTGAAGCTATCGGATACGACTGCTCACAGGTTATAAATAAAGGCAGACGCCTTATTCTTCCTATAGGAAACGGAGAAATTGAGGTTGTTTTGGCAAAGGCGGCAGACGTAATTACATATGTTGAACACGGCGTATGCGATTTGGGCGTTGTGGGAAAAGATACAATTTTGGAGCAGGGCAGAATTTTTTACGAGCTTCTTGATTTAGGCTTCGGAAAATGCCGTTTTGCTCTTGCCGCACCGAAGGGAAAGGATTTTTACCACGGCTATGCGGAAAAGACCATAGCCACTAAATATCCAAACGTTACAAAAAGCTTTTTTGAGAAAAAGGGCATGGACGTAAGAATTATAAAAATAGAGGGTTCCGTGGAGCTTGCTCCCCTTGTTGGACTTTCCGACGGAATTGTGGATATAGTTGAAACAGGCTCTACACTTAAGGAAAACGGACTTGAGGTTATTGAGGACGTTGTTCCTGTTTCCGCAAGGCTTATTGCGAATATTGCAAGTTTAAAGCTTAGAAAACAGGAGATAGAAGGTCTTGTTGACAGGATAAAGGAGGAGATTTCCAAATGATACCAAAGGTCATTGCCGACGGCAAAAAGGAATATGACTTTATAAAAGAACTGAAGCTGAGGTCGGAAAATTCCGACAAGGACGTTGTGCCTGTAGTTTCGGAAATTATAAATAATGTAAGAGAAAAGGGCGACAAGGCGGTATACGATTACACCGTAAAGTTTGACGGAAAAGCCCCTGAAAAAACTGAGATTACAAGAGAAGAAATAGAAGAGCTTATCAAGGACTGCGAGCCTAAATTTTTGGAAGCTATTACAAAGGCGGCGGAAAATATTAAGGATTTCCACGCAAGGCAGGTTCAGCAAAGCTGGCTTACCACCAAGGAAAACGGGGTTATTATGGGTCAGCGAGTGAGAGGACTTAAAAGAGTGGGAATTTATGTTCCGGGCGGCACAGCGGCTTATCCGTCCTCTGTCCTTATGAATGCAATTCCTGCAAAGCTTGCGGGAGTTGAGGAGGTTATAATGGTTACTCCTCCCTGCAAGGACGGCAAGCCAAACCCCAACATAATGGCGGCGGCAAAAATCGCAGGAGTTGACAGAATTTTCCTTATGGGCGGTGCCCAGGCAGTGGCGGCTTTGGCTTACGGTACGGAAACAGTACCAAAGGTTGACAAAATTGTTGGTCCGGGAAATATTTTTGTAGCCACTGCAAAGAAGCTTTTTTACGGAGTTGTTGATATAGACATGATTGCAGGACCAAGTGAAATTCTGATTGTGGCTGACAAAACCGCAAATCCGAAATTCCTTGCCGCAGACCTTATGAGCCAGGCGGAACACGACAGACTTGCTTCCTCAATCCTTCTTACAACCAGCGATGAAATTGCTGTTGAAACTGAAAAAGAGGTTTTAAGACAGGTTCAGAAGCTTTCCAGAAAGGATATTATCGAATATTCCCTTTCAAACTTCGGAGCTATAATTGTTTGCAGCGATATGGCTCAGGCTGTTGACTTTGCAAACGAGCTTGCACCGGAGCACTTGGAGGTTTGCTGTGAAAATCCAATGGAGTATGTGGGCAAGCTTCACAATGCAGGTTCGGTATTTTTGGGAAATTACAGTCCCGAGCCTTTGGGTGATTATTTTGCAGGCCCTAACCACGTGCTTCCCACCAGCGGAACGGCAAGATTTTTCTCACCCCTTTCCGTTGACAGCTTTGTTAAAAAGTCAAGCTTTATTTACTACACAGAGGACGCTCTGAAAAAAGACGCCGAGCTTATAGAGGAATTTGCGAAAAAAGAGGGACTTACCGCTCACGCAAACAGCATTACAGTCAGATTTGAAGATTGATTTTAAATTTATCCCGGCAGGCAGTTGCTTTGGAAAGTGTTTTTCCTGCCGGGTTTCTTTTTATTCAATAGAAGCGACATTCAAAAAATACGAAGGTGATATAAATGGCATATAGTCTTAATCAGAAAATAAAAGACCTTGAACCCTACGAGCCTATAAGCGGTACATATAAAATAAGATTGGACGCCAATGAAAGTCCTTTTTCATATACAGATGAAATCAAAGAAAAAATTGCCGAGGCGGTAAAAACTATTGACTATAACAGATATCCTGACCCAATGGCAGGAGAGCTCTGCGGTGCTTTTGCGGAATTTTATGAAATTGACAAAAATCTTGTAACTGCCGCCAACGGTTCTGACGAGCTTATAAGCATTATTGAAACCGCTTTTTTAATGAAAGGAGAAAAGCTTCTTTTTATTGCTCCTGATTTTTCTATGTATAAGTTCTACAGCTCCATATGCGAGGCTGAGTGTGTCCAGGTAAATAAAAATGCGGAGCTTGAAATCACCGCTGATGAAATAATCAAAGCCATAAAGGACAGCGGTGCAAAATGCGTTATTTTTTCCAATCCCTGCAATCCTACAGGACAGGGACTTGGAAGAGAAGATGTAAGAAAAATACTTTCTTCTGTAGACGCTTTGGTGGTAGATGATGAAGCCTACATGGATTTTTGGAACCAGTCTATGATTGGTGAAACGGAAAAATACGACAATCTTATTGTTTTGAGAACCGCTTCAAAGGCCTTTGGCTCTGCGGCTTTAAGACTTGGATTTGCTGTTGCCAACGAGAAAATAACCAAAGCTTTAAAGGCGGTTAAATCTCCTTATAATGTAAACTCTGTTTCTCAGAAAATAGGTGCTATAGTATACAGTGAAAAGGATTATTTCAGAAAATCCCTTGAATCTATTGTATACAACAGGGATTTGCTGTATAATGGACTGAGAAATTGTGGCTGTATGTGTGATGATTTTAAAGTTTATGCTACGGTCACCAATTTTGTATTTATAAAAACAAGCATGGCTTTTGATATTTGGAAGTATCTTCTTTCTAAATCGGTTGCCGTGAGATATATGGGAGAATATCTGAGAATTTCTGCCGGCACAGACCGGGAAACCTCTGTTGTTGTTGCCGAGATAGAAAGCTATTTAAAAAAAAGGGAATAAATAACTGTTACTGATATAGACTTTGGGAGAATTAATTATGAGAACCGCACAGATACAAAGAAATACCAAGGAAACAAAGATAAATCTTTCTTTAAACCTTGACGGCGGAGAAATTTCCGTTGATACAGGGGTTGGCTTTTTTGACCATATGCTCAATTCCTTTGCCATTCACGGGGGATTCGGCCTTACTGTCAAGGCGGAGGGTGATTTGCAGGTTGACTGTCACCACACCGTTGAAGACGTAGGAATTGTGCTGGGTTCTGCTTTTTCCAAGGCACTGGGAGATAAGGGCGGAATAGAAAGATTCGGAAATTTTTATGTCCCAATGGACGAAGCCTTGGCTTTTGCCGCCGTTGATATAAGTGGCAGACCTTATTTGGTCTTTGAGGGGGATTTTCCCCAGGACAGATGCGGAGATTATGACTGCTGTATGACAGAGGAATTTTTCAGAGCCTTCGCTTTTAACGGGGGGATAACTCTTCATATTTCGGCGAAGTACGGAAAAAATTCTCACCATATGGTAGAGGCAATGTTTAAGGCGGCGGCTCATGCTTTAAGGCTCGCCGTAAAACAAAGAGGAAGCAAAGAAGTATTATCTGCGAAAGGAGTTTTATAAATGATAGTAATTCCGGCTATTGATATTAAAGACGGAAACTGCGTCAGATTATTTAAAGGCGATTATTCTACGGTACATAAGGTGGCTGAAAATGCGGTACAGACAGCCATTGAGTTCCAAAATGCCGGAGCAACGTGGATTCATATGGTTGACCTTGACGGTGCAAAGGACGGAAAAAGGGTCAATTCACAAATTTTTCTTGACGTTGCAAAAAATACCGATTTAAAAATAGAGCTTGGCGGCGGTATAAGGGATATGGAGTCCATTGAATACTACCTTTCTAACGGAATTTCAAGGGTGATTTTAGGTTCGGTTGCCGTTAAGAATCCTGACTTTGTAAAAGAAGCTGTGAAAATTTACGGGGACAAAATTGTTGCCGGAATTGACGCTAAGGATGGAATGGTAAAGGCTGAGGGTTGGATAGACTCTTCTGAAATCCACTATATTGAGCTTGCTAAAAGAATGGAATCCTTCGGAGTTAAGACAATAATATATACTGATATTGACCAGGACGGTACTCTTGCAGGTCCCAATCTTAACGACTTGGATAAGCTGACTCATGCGGTTTCATGCGATATAATAGCAAGCGGCGGCGTGGCTAATCTGAAAGATATTATAAATCTGGCAGAAATCGAAATATACGGTGCAATCTGCGGCAAGGCTATATATACAGGTGATTTGGATTTGCGTCAGGCTATTCAAATTTGCGGTAAAGTATGATTGACTTTTGTACATATATAAATAGTATACGGTTTTTAAAATTAAAGAGCGGAGAGAAAAATGGATTTTGATAAATATTTTAAAAAGCAGGAGTTAATACCTGCGATTATACAGGAAAAATCTACCGGTGAAGTGCTGATGCTTGCATATATGAACCGTGAGTCTATGGAAAAGACATTTGAAACAGGTTATACATGGTTTTACAGCAGAAGCAGGCAGGAGCTTTGGAATAAGGGTGCAACCTCAGGTCATTATCAAAAAGTATGCGAGATTTTTTCCGATTGTGATGATGACACATTGCTGATTACAGTTGAACAGACCGGAGCAGCCTGTCATACCGGCAACCACAGCTGTTTTTATACAAAGATAAAATAAGAAAACGGGGTAATATAAAATGTCAGATTCAGTATTAAAGGATTTATATGAAACAGTCCTTGACAGAAAGGCTAACAACGAAGAGGGTTCATATACCTGCTATCTGTTTGAAAAAGGACTTGATAAAATATTGAAAAAAGTAGGTGAGGAATGCAGTGAAACAATAATCGCCGCTAAAAACGGTGATAACAGCGAAACTGTATTGGAAATTTCCGACCTTATGTATCATCTTATGGTGATGATGGTTCAGCAGGGTATAACTCTTGAAGAAGTTATGGCAGAGCTTGACAAGAGAAGTGCTAAAAAAGGTAATTTAAAGAAATTTCATCAGGTAGATAAAAATAGCTGAGTGAGAAATATATTGTTGGAGGAGTAATAACAATGAAAAAAACAACAAAAATCATATCTTTGGTAATGGCTTTTGCATTATTTGTTGCGGTTTTTGCCGGCTGCGGTTCGAGTGATAAGGAATTTTCCTCAAATGGTTTTTCGATCACTCTCCCGGGAAATGCAAAAGAAATGAGTGAAAGCCTCGGATATACCGCAGCATATCAGGTGGGCGGTGATATTGTTGTTGCGGCAATTGAAGAAAGCAAAAGCTCTTTGGCGTCTTTGGGACTGGCGGAAGATGCGGTTGTTTTGGATTATGCTGTTTTGGTTGCAGAGGTAAACGGTTACAGCGGAGACGATGTTACAACAATTTCCGGAACAGAGATACCGTATTTTGAGTATACTTCAACCGTAAGTGGAGTTGAATACAGTTATATGGGTGCTTGTTTCAAAGCAGACGATGCTTTTTGGTTTGTAAATTTCGGAACAACTAAGGAAAAGTACGACTCGGTAAAAGCTGATTTTGAGAAATGGGCAAAGTCTGTTAAAGTGTAAGGATTATACTTTTCTGCTTTTTAGTTGAAAATTATATAAATATTTATATGAAATGCAGCGGCTTTTGTCGCTGTATTTTTGTTTATATTCACAAGATAAAAAATTAAAAGGTATAATTTTTTTTTACAAGTGTCATTTTTTGTGTAATATATACATAGAGAAACAAAGGTATTTTACATTTATTAATATATTGCGATTTTATTAATACTAAATTTATTCGTTTTATTAATCTTTTTTCTTTTTATTATTTTAAAATCATTTTATATTACAAATAATTTGTGCAATTTATACATTCATTTTATTATAAATAAAATTTTTAAGTTGATTTATGATAAAGAAAAGGCTTGCGGAATGTTGACTTTTTTTTACGTCATGATATAATTAGGACAAGAGGCGGTGTCTACTGCCACAACCCGTAAAGGTCAGTATGCGGACTTTTTCGGGAATTTTTGAAAGGAGATTTAATATGAGAACAGAAAACAAACAGTTCAAAAAAGTTATTTCTGTGATACTCAGCATTTGTATGCTGTTGTCCATAGTTCCCACTATGGTATTCGCAGAAGGCG
Organism: uncultured Clostridia bacterium; assembly: GCA_944380855.1. GTDB lineage: Bacteria > Bacillota > Clostridia > Oscillospirales > Acutalibacteraceae > Limousia. Next base: position 66,503 of record CALWIW010000002.1, read on the forward strand.
AAGGTTCCGGATGGACTCAGGAAAAATCCGACACTACCGGCGTTATCAATGAGCTGACTGAAGACGGTTGGTGGCATTTTAAATCCGGTCCTAACAACGGAAACAATCCAAGCCCGACCAAAAACCCAGCTACCTTTGTTAATGACACAATAGAGATCGGTGAAATGGGTACTTTGGATTGGGATATTAAAGCAGTTAACGATGCGGCTCAGACACGTTTTGGTATTTGGCTTAAATATTCAGATACTAATAACGGTATGTTTATCGGCTATGATGCACAGGGCTGGTTCTGGCAGAACTACGGTGCAACAGGTGAAACATGGTACAATGGTACAAGAGTAAAGGGACCAAATGCAGGAGAAACAGTTAGACTTCAGCTTGCTTGGACAGATAGTTCTTTTATTCAAGCAACAGTTAATGGCGAGCTCCTCTTTGAGGGAAGTATTCCTGACTTTGAGTATGCAACAGGCAACAAGCTTGCTGTCAAGTGCGGTTCTTACAATGGCACAAATGGTATGGAGCTTACAGAAGTTTATGTAAGAGAGCATAAGGAAGAGCAGCCTACAACAGAGCCTACAGAGTCAACAGAAACTCCTGAGGTTCCTGTAGATCCTGACAGAGAAACAGTTGTTCTTACAAATGACGCTATGAGCGTTACTGTTGATGCTAAGTTCCCAAGAGTTATCAAGTATGACCTTGCAAACGGAAATGTTGTTTACGGTCAGACAAAAACTCTTGACACAATCAGAATTAACAATGTTGATATCAAGGTTAATCCTGATGATGTAGTATCAACTCATACTCCTGATAAGATTGAGTATAAATTTCCTCTTAAATCAGAAGAGAACAACATTGATATGGTAATGACAAGCACTATTTCTATTGAGAATAACACATTGTCATTCAATATCATAGAGATTGTAAACAATCTTGATTCTCATGTTAACCCAATCTTGAAGATTTACATTCCACAGCACAGCTTGGTATCAGTAAATTCAAGTGATGAGAAATCAAATATTTTCGGTGCAGTCAGCTCTTCTCAGACAAAAACTGACGGTGACGAATACTTTGAACTTACAAGCACATCTGGTAATAAGACAACTGCTTACGCATACGCAGTTATCTCCGATTCTAAGATAAGTGCTTCAATGGAATCAAACTCAACTATAGACGGCAGTGCTATAGGTTTCGGAGGTGCCGGTGCGAATAACACAAGAATTGTGTCCGAAATTTACGACGGTGCTATAGAAAATGAGAAGTTTATCAATTACGGTGATGTAAACGGTGACGGCAAGATCAATGTTATTGATGCAACTCTCGTTCAAATTTATTTGGTATATAAGGACAGAGAAATTGACAAGGCGGCAGCCGATGTTGATCTTGACGGCGAAGTTACAGTAAACGATGCAACTTCTATCCAGAAGATTTCTGCAAAATTGGAAGAAGCTCCTGCTGATGACCCATTTGTTACAGTTAAGACTCTCGGTCTTTACAGCAATGTTTGGGACTATCAGTACAGAGTAACAACAAATGTTGGCGGCGGTACACCTAACACAACATATGTTTATAATCCAATTGAGCTCCCATATGTAAAAGTTGTAATCACAGGTGATGAAAACGGCGACGGTGCTGTTAACTGGAATGACGGTGCTATTGCATTCCGTGATATTTCTCACGAAATCGCAAAGTCAGACGAGGTTCCTGAATTGGTTGGATATCGTATTTCCATGAACTTCGGCGGACAGGCTCAGAACCCGTTCCTCACAACTCTTGACAACGTTAAGAGAGTTGCAGCACATACAGACGGTCTCGGACAGTCAATCCTTCTCAAGGGTTATGCAAGTGAAGGTCACGACTCCGGTCACCCTGACTATTACAACATAGGTGAGAGAATCGGCGGAGCAGAAGATATGAATACACTCCTTGAAAAAGGAAAGGAATACGGTGCAGTATTCGGTATTCACGTAAACGCTTCCGAGTTCTATCCTGAGGCAGACGCTTTCTGCGAAGAGCGTATTAAGTGGAATGCATCAGGCACACCTGCATATGGCTGGAACTGGATTGACCAGGGTATCAACATGAACGGCTGGTACGATATGGCAAACCATGATCCGGATGCTGTGCATGATGAACTCTACAGAGAAGCTCGTTTTGATATGCTTAAAGAATTAGTAGGCGACAATCTTGACTTTATCTATGTTGACGTTTGGGGCAACGGACAGACTCCTTCAGACGGCACATGGGGAACAAGAGTGATTTCAAAGGAAATCACAGAAAACGGCTGGAGAATGGCTAACGAGTGGGGTGCAGCAAACGATTGGGATGCTACATTTACTCACTGGTCAACAGACCTTACATACGGCGGAGCTGACCTTAAGGGTGTTAACTCCACACTTATCAGATTTATCAGAAACCATCAGAAGGACGTATGGGTTGGTGACTATCCGTCATACGGCGGTGAGGCTCAGGCTCCTCTCCTCGGTGGTATGAACATGAAGGACTTCGAAGGCTGGCAGGGTAGAAACGACTACGATGCTTGGATAAGAAACCTTTATACACACAACCTTTCAACTAAGTTCTTGCAGCACTTTGAGGTAGTATCCTGGAAGTATGCAAATGATGCAAATGATACAGTTCCTACATCAGCAAACTGGACTCCGTCAGTATTTGCAGAGCTCCGTGATGAAAAAGGAAATGTAGTAACAGTAGAAAGAAAATCAGGCGATCCTTCAGATCCTCTCTTCAGAGAGAGAGTTATCAAGTTCAACGGTATTACAGTTCTTGACGGTTCTGAAAACCGCGGTGACAATGATAACGTAAAGGGTAACCAGACATATCTCATTCCGTGGCTTTGGGATTCTTCAACAGGTGACTTCCTTGATTCTAAGGACGAGAAACTCTATCACTGGAATACAGCAGGCGGCACAACAACTTGGACACTTCCTGAATCTTGGAATGATGTTGACGAAGTTAAGTACTACAAGCTGACTGACCTCGGTGCAGTAGAAGAAGAAATTATCAAGGTAGATGAAAACCGTCAGATTACAATTAAAGCAGACGCTGAAACTCCTTACATCGTTAAGAAGGGTGACGCTAAGAAACTCGAGATCGTATGGTCAGAGGGTATGCACATTGTAGACGCTGGCTTTAACAGCGGTATTGAGAACATTCTCTCACTTTGGGCTACAGAGGGCGAAGGAACAGCAACAGTTCAGAAGAGCCAGTACAGCAACCCAATGTTGGTTCTCAACGGTGAAATCAGTGCAAAGCAGGAGATCACAGATCTTACAGCAGGACAGCAGTATGCAGTATATCTCGGTGTCGACAACAGAAGCGACAGCAACGCTTATGTAAGAATTCTTGATTCTAAGGGCAATGTTGTAGCAGAAAACTATACAAACAGATCTATAGCTAAAAACTACATTAAGGCTTATACACACAGTAACTCAAGTGCTACAGTAGACGGCTCAAGTTACTTCCAGAATATGTATGTGTTCTTCACACCTGTTGAGGGCGAGAAATACTATCTCCAGCTTGCACAGACAGGCGAAGGCAATGTATACTTTGACGATATCAGAATCACAGAGAGCGACGCTTCCTTCTTTGAGTACGATGAAGAAGGCAATGTAGTAAGCTTCTACAATGATTTCGAGAAGAACGTTCAGGGTGTTTATCCATTCGTAATCGGCGGAATCGAAGGCGTTGAGGATAACAGAACTCACCTTTCTGAGCTCCACAAGCCTTACACACAGGCTGGCTGGGATATCAAGAAGCTCGATGACGTTATCGAAGGCGACTGGTCAATTAAGGTTAATGGACTTGTTCAGAGAAATAATATGGTTATGCAGACAATTCCTCAGAACTTCCGCTTTGAGCCAGGCGTAACATACGATATTTCCTTCGACTATGAAATCGGTACAGCAGGTACATACGGCGTTGTATACGGAGAAGGCGAGTTCAGCACAAGCAAGTCTTATTCACTCCTCCCACTCAACGAGCAGGCTATCACAGAAGAAGGTACAAGCAAGCATACATTCTCCTTCAGCCTTATCGGCGGCGAGAGCGGACAGACTTGGTTCGGTATCTACTCAACATCTAAGGCTCCTGAGAATACAGACTCCTTCATCGGTTATAAGGATCTTGTAATTGATAATGTAAGCATTAAGGTTAGTAAGTCTGACAAATCAGAAATGATGGCAGCTTACGAGAAATATTCCGGCCTCAACGAGGTTGACTATGCTCCTGAGCAGTGGGCGGTATTTGCTGAAGCTTTGGCAAATGTAGAGGCATTGTTCCAGAATTCTGATGCTGAGCAGGCAGAGGTTGATGCTGCAACAGAAGCTCTTATCAATGCTGCTGAGGCTCTTGAAATCGCTTACGGTACAATCACAGTAACAGTTAAGAATACTGACGGTGAAGTAATTCCGGGTGCTAAGGTTGCTCTTGACTGCTACAATGATGATACAATTGCAAAGCAGACAGGCGTTGCTGATGAAAACGGTATGGTTACATTTGAAAACCTCAGAAACAGAGAGTACGGTGCAAGTGCATCTGCTGAAGGTTATACAACAAGATACGGTGTAGTAGCTCCTATCACTGTTAACGAGGTTACAAATACTGACGTTGTTCTCAACACAGTAAGCCCGGACGGTCTCTTGGCAGAATACAACTTTGATGACGGCGACGTTTCAATGCTCGTATCTCCTGAGGACAATGCCGGCGGTGAAGTTAAGGTTACAGCTGTAGACGGCAAGGCTCAGATTAAGTTCCCGGGCGGAAACAGAGCTAACGTATTTATCCAGGGCGAGGGTCTTGACAGAGTTAAGAACGGACGTATTGAGGCTGATATTACAGCAATGCAGGCAAACGGTATCAGATTCGGCGTTAACTTCCGCGGTGCAAACTTCAACCAGAGAATTTGGGCTGGCGTTGGCGATGCTAACGATAAGTATTTCTGGGAGTGGTGGAACGGTTCAGCAACAAGCTATTCAGGCATGTACGGTGGTCAGGAACACTTTAAGAGTGGTAAAACTGTTCATCTTGTGGCAGAAATCAGAAACAATACAGTTAAGCTCACACTTGATGATGAAGTGGTATTGAACACAACTGTTAACGGAAATATTCCTACAGACGGCGGTTGGTTTGGATTTGAGTGCCGCAACGGTTACACATTCCAGCTTGATAATGTAAAGATTTACACAAACGATACTGACCCTGTTTTCTAATTAAAAAGCTCTTTTTCAAGAATAGTAAAGCTTTTTCGTGATAAGCTTTACACGGCAGCCCCGCAGAAATGCGGGGCTGTTCTTTTATTTTAATAAACAATAGCCAAATCAATGTAATTTGTGGTATTATAATAAAAAATCAATGGGTGATATAATGGAAAAGTTTAAGAACATTGCATTTTCAGGGGAATTTCGTGATTATCAGCAGTCGGTTCTCAATAATCTGAATAAGCATATGCACGATAAAAGAATACATATCGTTGCCGCTCCGGGAAGCGGTAAAACGGTTCTTGGATTGGAAATAATAAGACGACTGAATGAGGCTGCCATTGTTTTGACTCCGTCAATAACAATCAGACAGCAGTGGGGCGAAAGATTTAATCAGCATTTTGTCAAGGAGAATGACTGCTCGGGATATGTTTCGTACTCTCTGAAAAATCCATCTCTCATTACCTGTGTTACCTATCAGGCACTTCACGCCGCTATGAAAAGAATAGAAGATGTAGAAAGTGCGGAGGAATCGGAATTTGCGGAAAAAGAGGATTACAGCAATTTTGATTTGGTTGCAGAACTTAAAGAGAAGAAAATAAAAACCATATGCCTTGACGAAGCACATCACCTCAAGAGCGAGTGGCAGAAAGCACTTGAAGCTTTTATTAAATCAATGGGTGATGATATTTTTGTAGTTTCTCTTACAGCTACTCCTCCTTATGACAGCACGCCTGCCGAGTGGGACAGGTATATTTCTACCTGCGGCGAAATTGACGAAGAAATTTTTGTTCCACAGCTTGTAGCACAGGGAACACTCTGCCCTCATCAGGATTTTATTTATTTTAATTATCCCACAAAAGAGGAGTTTGAAATAATAAATTTATACAGAAAAAAATCCGATGAATTTATCAAAAAATTTGTTTCAGAAGATTTCATAGCAAGAACCGTGGAGACTTCAGGCGTTTTCGGACTTAAAAAAGATGAAAGCTGTCTTTTGGAATATCCAATGGAATTTACAGCATTTATGACCACATGCGAGAAATGCGGTGTTCTTGTTCCGGGTGAAATTGTTAAATTGATTACCGTAAACAAAGGTTTGCCGAAATTTAATGCAAGCTATTGTCAGACAGCTTTGCAGTTTATTATCGACCATGAGGAAATTTTCACTAAGGAAATTTCAGAAGAAATAAAGGGTGTTTTAAAGAAAAACGGTCTTATTGAAAAAAATGCTGTGGCTTTGACTAAAAGCAAAGAGACCGATAAGCTTTTGATTTCATCTCTCGGCAAACTTAACAGTATGGTTGAAATTGTAAAAAGCGAATGGAATAACCTTAATGAAGGTCTAAGAATGTTGATTTTGACCGATTATATCAAAAAAGAGCTTTTGGATTTGGTGGGAAGTGAGGAACCTTTCCATACCATGGGAACCGTTCCTATATTTGAAACTTTACGCCGCAGTATTTCCCAGGATATAAAGATGTGTATTTTGACCGGTACTCTAGTGGTGATACCCTGCATCATTCTTGAGCCTTTAAAAGAAATTGCTCAGAGAGATAATATAAGAGTGTCGGCATCTGAGATTAACGGAACCGGATTTTTAAAGGTTGAAATTGAGGGATCATCAAAAGAACGTGTCGCTCTTTTAACGGAAATGTTTGAAAAAGGCTTTATAAATATTCTCATAGGCACTAAATCCCTTTTGGGTGAGGGCTGGGATTCTCCGTGTATAAACTCTTTGATTCTTGCAAGCTTTGTGGGCAGCTTTATGCTTTCCAATCAGATGAGGGGAAGAGCTATTCGAGTGGACAGGAATAATCCCAATAAGGTTTCAAATATATGGCATCTTGTGACGGTTCTGCCGGAAGGCGTCAGCGATAAAAACTCTCAGCTTTTGAATAAAATAGTTGACGGTAAACCAGATGAAATATTTGGTGCAGACTATGAAACGGTAAAAAAGAGATTTGATTGTTTTATGGCTCCTGCATACAGTGTTAATGTTATTGAAAGCGGAATATTAAGGCTTGGCATTATTAAACCGCCGTATAATGCAGAGGGAATAAAAAATATCAATCTCGAAATGCTGTATTTGGCGTCTCAGAGAGATAGAACAGCGAAAAGCTGGTTTGAATCGATGGGAAACGGTAAATATACTACGGTTGTTGACGTAAATCAACTTGAAAAAGATAAGTTCCCGAGAGGTTTTATGTACAAAAACTTTATAGGTGAGTTTTTGTTTATAACGTTTTATTTGCTGCTTTGCCGTATAGGAAGCAGATTATTGTTTTTATCTGAAACGATATGGATAATGCTGGTTGCAATTTTATCTGTGGTGGTAATACCTGTTTCCATAATAGGAACTCTTAAATTTATCAGAATGATTTCTCCTAAAAAAGCTCTGAGGTTCTTGGCAAACAGTGTTTTGAAAACTCTTATGGAAACCGGAAAAATTCAAAATGGCGGATATGTTACAGTTGCATCTGATATAACAAACACATATATTTACTGTACTTTGGAAAATGCCTCCGTAAGAGAGAAACAGATTTTTTCTCAGGCAATAGGGGAAATGTTTTCTGCTATTGATAATCCCAGATATGTGTTTGTAAAAAGAGGACTTGGCGGAAGAAAGAGCTACAGCAAAAGCTATTCTTGTCCCGGAATTTTTGCGGGAAATAAAGAGAGTGTTGAACTTTTGGGAAAAAACGTGGAGAAATATATGGGCAAATATTTTCTTATATATACCAGAACGGAACAGGGTAGAAAGGAGTTGCTCAAATGCAGAAGATATTCCTTTTTGAATATAAATAACTCCTTTTCACAAAAGAAAAAGATGGTCAAATCCAACTGGAGATAATATTGAAAAATGACTATTTTATAGGGGAAAACAGTCATTTTGCGTCAAAATAGCATTTTAAACTATTGAAATAGATTTAATGTTTTGATATAATATATTACATGATGATGTTGTTTTGACAAAGAGGTGTTGTGAATGAAGTGTCCCTATTGCGGTTATGAGGAAAGCAAGGTTATTGATTCCAGACCTGCTGACGATGGTGAACGTATCAGACGCCGCAGAGAATGTCTTGGCTGCGGAAAACGATTTACAACCCACGAGGTAATAGAAACAGTTCCTATTATAGTAGTAAAAAGAGACAGATCCAGAGAGGTTTTCGACCGAAACAAGCTTTTGTCAGGTTTGCTGAGAGCTTGTGAAAAGAGAAAAGTTTCCATAGAGCAGATGGAAAAGATGGTAGACAACATCGAAATGAAGCTGCAAAATTCTTTGGACAGAGAAGTTACATCTCAATACATAGGGGAACTCGCGATGGAAGAACTTAAAAAAGTAGACGAGGTTTCATATGTAAGATTTGCTTCTGTTTACAGACAATTTAAAGATATTAATACATTTCTTGAAGAATTAAACAAACTTTTATCTGAAAAATAAAAATAATCTGTAAGGGCGTGGATTTATATTCACGCCCTTTTGAATTTGAATAATACAAAAAAACGTGCCGATAATATAGTTACAATTAATTAGAGAGGTGCGTTAAATATGAATATAAACAATAATATGTATATTGACGATGAGAGAAACCACGCTTTGGGTAAAGTTGCTCCGTCAAGAAAGCAAAAAGAAAATTATATGAGCATAGTTGATGTGGTAGTCAGAGAATCCGGAGTGACTGATAAGAATGTTCAAAATAATTCTCTTAATGTTAAAAAAGATAAAAAATGAAAAACGGAGTGCAATAAGCACTCCGTACATATGAAAAGTTTGTAATTAACTGTATTTTTCAGCCTGAGCAACAGCAAGGCGGTCGCAGCGTTCATTTTCAGGGTGACCTGCGTGTCCCTTTACCCAAACTATGTCCACATTATGTTTATCAAATTCTTTAAGCAGTTCTTCCCAAAGGTCAGGGTTAAGTGCCGGATCCTTTTTGTTTCTCATCCAGTTATTAGCTTTCCACTTTTTAGCCCAGCCTAATTTCAGGGCATTGCACACATATTGAGAATCACTGTAAAGAGTAACATTGCATGGTTCTTTAAGAAGTTTTAAAGCAGATAATACGGCGGTGATTTCCATGCGGTTGTTTGTAGTGTTTGCTTCGCCTCCGCTTATTTCCTTTTCCTTGTCCTTATATCTTAAAATTGCTCCCCAGCCGCCGGGGCCGGGATTTCCTTTGCAGGCTCCGTCAGTGAAAATTTCTACAGCTTTCATATTAACTCCTTATACTTTATATATTTGTTGTAGTGAACAGCTTTGCTGTGATTTATTATATCCCGAAAAAACTATGACGTCAACAATCAAAACACTGTAACTAATGCCGTGTTTTCACGGGACTTGACATAAAAGAAATAAAAGGTTAATATATAGGTAATGATTTATATGCTCGGGAACTATACCCAAAAGGACCTTTTGTTGTCACATTGTTGATATATAATTTATTTTTGGGGTAAAAAGGCAATGCCTTATATTTTACGGATTATAACATCGTTAATAAATGTTCGGAAATTTTGCTCTTAGCGATGTATTATTTATATAGTATTTGAACGAGAAATATTTAATTATTACGGAGGTAAAATAAGTGATAAAAGAAAAAAATAAATATAATAAGAAAAACACATCACGGGGTGCGGCAAAAAAAGCTTCTCAAAATGCCGGTTTGTCACGTAACGTTTCACGCAGAGGAAATACAAAGAAACCCGATGATATGGGACTTGAAAATGTTTTGTTAAATGAAAGCGAAAGAAAATACCGCGGGAAAAAGAATACTGTAAAGCAGGTAAAGCGTGAAGCTCCGGTTATAAAGATTTCTTTTTTGGGAGGACTTAACGAGATAGGAAAGAATATCACGGTATTTGAATGTAACAACGATATTCTTATATTAGACTGTGGAATGGCTTTTCCTGACGGAGATATGCTTGGTGTGGATTTGGTTATACCTGATTTCACATATCTTGAACAGAATTTTGATAAAATAAGAGGTCTTGTAATTACTCACGGACATGAAGACCATATAGGAGGTATACCATTCCTGCTTAAAAAGCTTAATGTGCCGATTTACGGAACGGCACTTACAATCGGACTTGTGGAAAACAAGCTGAAAGAGCACGGAATAAATCATTCTACCGGAATTAATGTGATTAAGGAAAACAGCAATATTAAGCTTGGCTGCTTTAATGTAGAGTTTATCCATGTTAATCATTCTATCCCTGACGCTGTGGGACTGGCAATCCATTCTCCTGCAGGAACTATAGTTCATACAGGTGACTTTAAAATAGATTTTACTCCCGCTTACGGCGATATGATAGATCTTCCTAAATTTTCAAGATTGGGTGACGAGGGTGTTTTAGCTTTAATGGCGGACAGCACCAATGCCTCAAGACCGGGATTTACACCGACAGAAACCAAAATTTCCGAAAGCTTTGACGGACTTTTCAGAAGAGCGGAGAAGAACAGAATTATCATTGCCACCTTTGCTTCTAACATAAGCAGAATACAGCAGATAATTAACTGTGCTAACAAGTACGGAAGAAAGGTTGCGTTTTCCGGAAGAAGCATGATAAACTATCTTACCGTTGCACGTGAGCTTGGATATATAAGCGTGCCTGACGGCGTTATTATTGATATAGATATGCTTAACAAATACACTGCCGAGCAGATTGTCCTTGTTACCACAGGAAGCCAGGGCGAACCTATGTCTGCCCTTTCAAGAATGGCTTATTCCGACCACAGAAAAGTTGAAGTGGGTGTGGGAGATTTTATTATCATTTCCGCAAATCCAATTCCGGGAAACGAGAGAACAGTAGGCCATGTTGTAGACGAGCTTTTGAAGCGAGGCTGTCAGGTGGTATACGAATCAATGTATGAGGTTCATGTTTCCGGTCATGCCTGCAGTGAAGAACTTAAAATAATTCAAAGTCTTGTAAGACCCCAGTATTTTATACCTGTACACGGAGAGCAAAAGCACCTTATTAAGCACGCAAACATTGCCTTGTCAATGGGTATGAAAAAGGAAAATATTTATATAGGCGATATTGGAAAAAGCATAGAGCTTTCAAGTGACCACCTTAAGGAAGTGGCTCCGGTACCTGCCGGAAAGATATTTGTTGACGGTCTTGGCGTTGGCGATGTGGGAAGCATTGTTCTTAGAGACAGAAAGCATTTGGGCCAGGACGGTTTGATTATTATTGTTGCGTCCATTGACAGCTATGACGGCAGACTTATCAGCGGTCCCGATATTGTTTCAAGAGGCTTTGTTTATGTAAGGGAAAGCGAGTCCTTGTTGGACGAAGTAAAACAGCTTGCTTTTAAGGCTCTTGAGGATTGCTATAAAAACGAAGTTCATGAATGGGGAACAATTAAAAATAAAATTAAGGACGATGTTTCAAAGCTTATTACTCAGAGAACAAGAAGAAGTCCGATGATTTTGCCTATATTAATGGAAGTGTAATCCGTTGTAAAAAGAGGTTTAGCTATGAAGAACAAAAGTTGGACGGTAATACCGTTTTTCGGAATCTTCTCTGTGATTATGTTGTTTATGGCGTTTTACACCTTTCAATATAGTCAGCTTATGGGTTATATAGAGGTTTCAATATCGGTAATTACAATGGGTATTACTATTTATGAAACCTATAAATTTAAAAACAGAATTTATCAAACTGTACGCAGTGCTTTCAGAAGTCTTCACAATGCTGACGGTGAATATCTGGAGAGATTCCGTTTTCCAGTTGTTCTTGTGGACGAAAACGGAGCGATAATTTGGTATAACCAGATGTTTTTGGAAAGTCCGGCAAATATGGAGGACCCATCCGGCGAGGATATTTCAAATTATTTAAGCCATAAAAGAGTGGACGATGTCTTGGAAAAAGCCGGCGTGGACATAGAGTGTAATGAAAGAAAATACACGGTATATGCCAACACCTGCAAAAAAGGCACTTTGCTTTATTTCTTTGACAATACGTATTTTAAGAATATTGAAGAGGAGTACTCCGAGAGCAGAGGAGTTGTGGCTTCTATTGCTTTTGACAACAGGGAAGAGTTCATAAACGAAAACGAAGAGGAAAGTGCCAGAGTGCTTCTTACTCTGGAGAACACTCTGCAAAAATGGGCGGCAAATTATAAGGCTCTTTATAAAAAGCTTTCAGGCGGACGTTATATGATTATCTTTCAGGAGAGAGATATTCAAAAGCTTGTTGCGGAAAAATTTAAAATATTAGACGAAATAAGAGCCATAAAATATAACGATTTAAGTGCCACCATTTCCATAGGTGTGGGAAGATATGCCACCACTGTTAAGGAAAGCGATATGATGGCTCGTGCCGCTTTGGATATGGCTTTGGGAAGAGGCGGCGACCAGGCGGCTGTTATGAAAAGCGACGGCTATGAATTTTTCGGCGGCGTTTCCCAGGGCGTGGAAAAACGCAGCAAGGTGCGTACCAGAGTTATTGCCAACGCAATGAGAAACTATATTTCAAACTGCGATAAGGTTTTTATAATGGGACATAGGTTTTCGGATTTGGACTGTGTGGGTTCTGCCGTGGGACTTCACTGCATGATTACAAAGGCACTTGAAAAGCCTGCATATGTTGTAATTAACAAAGAAAAGACCATGGCAAAATCCCTTATTGACATGATAGAAGAGAACGAGGACGCAGAGGTTTTCAAATCTCCTTCAGAAGCAAGCTCAAAGGTAACTCCCAATTCTCTTTTGATAATTGTGGATACACATTCTCCCAGCTTTTTGGAAAGCGAAAGCTTTTACAAACAGTTTGAAAAAGTTATTGTTATTGACCACCACAGAAAGATGGTCAACTACATATCAAACACATTGATTTTCTATCACGAAAGCACGGCTTCTTCGGCGTCTGAAATGTGTGCCGAGATTATAAACTATTTGGCAGAAAAATGCCTTACTTCTTATGCGGCAGACGCCCTTATGGCGGGCATTATGCTTGATACGAAAAACTTTATTGTAAAAACAGGAGCAAGAACCTTTGAGGCTGCGGCGTTTCTCAGAAGAAGAGGAGCGGATACAGTTGCGGTTAAAAAGCTTTTCTCTGAAAATATCAAAACTTATAAGGAAAAATATAAGCTTGTTTCCGCTTCTGAAATTTACCGTGGCTGTGCGGTGGCTTTTGCCGACGATACAATCAAAGACCCAAGGCTTGTTGCGGCACAGGCGGCTGACGAGCTTCTTGGCGTTCAGGACGTTTCGGCTTCCTTTGTTGTTTTTATGACAAACGGAAACACAGCTAATATTTCCGCAAGAAGCTACGGAAAAATAAATGTTCAGGTGATTATGGAAAAGCTGGGCGGCGGCGGTCACCAGACTATGGCGGCTACCCAAATGCCTGATACCAGTATGGAAAGTGCAAGACAACAGCTTTTTGAAGCTATTGATGATTTTCTTGCATAAAAATAAATTTACGGAAGGTGAATATAATGAAAGTTATTTTACTTCAAGATGTTAAAGCTTTAGGAAAAAAAGGAGAGCTTGTAAAGGCTTCCGACGGATACGCAAGAAATTTTCTTTTGCCTAACGGACTTGCTAAGGAAGCAAACGCTCAGGCTATGAATGAACTTAAAAATGCAGAGAATGCAAAGCAGTATAAAATTGAAACAGATATTAAAAAAGCAAACGAGGCAAAGGCTGCTTTAGAGGGTGAAACCTTTAAGATGACTGCTAAGGCAGGTAACGGCGGCAGATTGTTCGGAAGCGTTACCGCAAAGGAAATCAGTGCGGAAATCAAAAAACAAAAGGGTATTGACGTGGACAAGAGAAAAATTACTCTTGACGCAGATATTAAGGCTTTCGGTACCTATAATGCCGAAATCAAGCTTTATAACGGTATTGTGGCAAAGGTAAAGGTTCAGGTAAGCGAAGCCTGATATAATTTTCAGATTGTAAATAGGGGAAGGTGAAAATATGTCCGATTTGAATATTTCGGGAGGCTTTGACGGGATAAATATGCCATACAGTCCCGAGGCGGAGCAGGCCGTGCTTGGTGCGATTATAATGGAGCCTGACTGTCTTAACAGAATTGTCGGTATATTGTCAAAGCCTGAGTATTTTCATCTTTCTTTACATCGAACAATATACTCCGCTATGCTGAGTATGTATACTCAGGGAAAAACAGTGGATTACGTTACTCTCATGGAAACTCTCAGAATGGATAAAAGTTTCGACGAGAGCAGCGGTAAAGCATACATAGTAAGACTTGCGGAGAGCTGTCCGGCTGTTTCAAATGTTGAGATTTACGCAAATATTGTAAGAGAAAAATATGATGTCCGCAGTCTGATAAATGCCGCAAGGGAGATTATTGACGAGGCTTCGGGAAATGAGTACGAGCCGTCTATTCTTTTGGACTCTGCGGAACAAAAGATATTCGATATAAGAAAAGGCAAGACTGTTGACGGACTTGAAAGACTTAACGAGGTAATATTAAAAACCTTTGACAGGCTTGACCTTTTGAACAGCGACGAGGACGACAGCATGAAGCCGATTCCGTCGGGAATCGGAGACCTTGACAGGGTCATTACGGGACTTAACAGAAGCGACCTTATTTTGCTTGCGGCACGTCCCGGTATGGGAAAGACAAGCTTTGCCTTGAATATCGCGAAAAATGTGGCGTGTATCGCAAAAAAGAGAGTAGCGTTTTTTTCTTTGGAAATGACAAAAGAACAGCTTGCTTCCCGTCTTTTGTCAACGGAGGCTTTGGTAGGCGGAACAAAGCTGAGAACCGGCAAGCTTAACGAAGAAGAATGGCAAAGACTCATTTCCGCAGGTGATGTCCTGAGCAAAACGGAAATATATCTTGACGACACACCTGGTATTACCGTTCCTGAGATTAAAGCGAAGCTGAGAAGACTTAAAAATGTTGATTTGGTTATAATCGACTATCTACAGCTTATGTCCAGCGGCAGGAGAATTGACAACCGTGTTCAGGAGGTTTCGGAGATAACCAGAAATTTAAAAATTATGGCTAAGGAAATCAATGTTCCTCTTATTACTCTTTCACAGCTTTCCCGTGCCAGTGAACAGCGTTCCGAGCATAAGCCTCAGCTTTCCGACCTGAGAGATTCCGGTTCTATCGAGCAGGACGCAGATATAGTTTTGTTCCTTTACAGAGAGGGCTATTACGAGGATAAATCAAAAGAAGCTCAGGCACAGTCTGATGTTGACAGAAATTCCGGAGAGTGCATTGTGGCAAAGAACAGACACGGTGAAACCACCTCGGTAAAACTCCATTGGCAGGGCGAATTTATGAGATTTACTTCTGTGGAGGCAAACCGTGAACAGTGATTTTTACAACAAAAGAGATAAAACCGTTACAGAAACAGTTTTGGAAAAGATAAGGGAAGCTGACAGAAGATACGGTGTTTTGAAAGATAAAAAGCATATTGTCGTGGCTCTTTCAGGAGGAGCAGATTCCGTTTGCCTGCTTCACAGCCTATATACTTTGAAAAAAAGAGGACTTTATGGTTTTAAGCTTTCCTCTGCACATCTTAACCATTGTCTTAGAGGTGAAGAAGCAAAAAGGGATATGGAATTTTCCAAAAGCTTTTCGGAAGAGCTTGAATGTGAATTTTTTTCAAGAAGTGTTGATGTTGCCCAGTGGGCAAAAAAGCTGAAAGTAAGCACTGAAACCTGCGGAAGAATAAAGCGGTATGAGTTTTTTGAGGAGCTTTCAAAGTCCTTAAAAGCAGTTGTTGCCACAGCACACACTGCGTCAGACAACAGCGAAACTGTGATATTTAATTTGGCAAGAGGTTCTTCGGTGAAAGGTCTTTCAGGTATTCCTCCGGTGAGAGGAAGAATAGTTCGCCCGTTGCTTTTTGTCACAAGAGAAGAGATTGAAGGCTACTGCAAGGAAAACAGACTTTCTTTTGTGACAGACAGTACAAATCTTACGGACGATTACACAAGAAACTCTATAAGGCACAAGGTAATCCCTGTTTTAAAGGAAATAAACGACGGGGTAAACGGAAATATAACAAGGCTTTCCCAGTCTGCAAGGCTTGTAGACGAGTTTATGAATTTATGTGCCGAAGAAAGCATAAAGAAAACAAAGTGTAAATGTTCTTTGCTTAAAGAACTTCATCCGGCTCTGCTGGGATATTGTGTAAACAGTATTTATTACAAAAAAACCGGTGATAATATTAATCAGAATAAACTGACCGAGCTTTGCTGTTCCGCTATATTAAAGGAAAGCGGAGCTGTTCAGATAAACGAAAAGTACACAGCGGCTGTAGAAAAGGGATTTTTTATTGTAAAAGAAAACAAAGCTGATATTGAAACTAAAAAAGGTCTTGTATATCTGAATTTAGATGATATAATAAATGGTAGCTACTCAAAAAAAATAGAGATAGACGGAGATATTTTTAATTTCTCTGTGGTAGAAAATACAGATAACAGTGTTTGTGACAACTGTATTGTTCTTGATTTGGAAAAGTGCAGGGGTGCTGTTTTCAGAACAAGAACTGACGGTGATGTTTTTCTTTTGAAAAAAAGAAAAGTCACAAAATCTCTTAAAAAATATTTTAACGAAATTAAATTGCCGTGGGAAAAAAGATATACGGTCCCTCTTATTGCGGTGGAAAGCAATGTGTTATGGATTGACGGTATCGGTGCGGCAGATGGTGTCGAATTCAGCAAAAATTCAAAAAGAGGAATTAAAATTTCAGTTTCTCGTCACTAAACGGAGGTATAATGGCTTATGCATAAGGACGTTGAAAGAATATTGCTTTCCGAAGAGGAAATCGCACAAATTGTTGATAGAATTGCCGGTCAGATAAATAAAGACTACGAGGGAAAGGAATTAATGCTTATTGGCTTGCTTAAAGGAAGTATTTCCTTTATGGCTGACCTTATGAAGAAAATTACCGTTCCCTGTAAAATAGACTTTATCGCTGCTTCCAGCTACGGAAACGGCACTGTAAGCAAGGGAAGAGTAAACATTCTCAAAGACGTATCTCAGCCTGTTGAAAATGCCGATATTCTCATTGTAGAGGATATTATAGACAGCGGAAATACTCTTTCCTTTATTTCAAAATATCTTTCCGCGAAAAATGCAGGGTCTGTTAAGATTTGCACTTTGCTTAACAAGCCCTCAAGACGTCAGACTGATATACCTGTTGATTATATAGGCGTTGATATTCCCGACGAATTTGTGGTAGGATACGGCTTGGATTATGCAGAGCATTACAGAAATCTTCCTTATGTGGGTATTCTTAAGCCGTCTGTTTATTCATGATTGTGTTTCTTATATTTTGAAATGTTTACATAATATGGAGAGGATTTAGTATAATAAACAAAGGAGTGGATGATATTGAACAAAAACAAGCAGATTAAAAATCTACTTTTGTATTTGGGTCTGCCTATTTTGGTTATTCTTGCACTTTTGTTCTTTTTGGGAGGCAATTCGTCAAACATGATGACGTATTCCGACGTGCTGTATCTTTTTGAAGAACAGAAGGTTGAAGAATTCAGCGTAGACGCAGGAACAGGTATTCTTACTATGAAACTGGAGGAGGGAACTAAGGTTCCAAGCCTTGAAACTGAGAAAAACAATCAGCTTCAGAGTATTTTCGGAAACGGAGATTCATCCTCACGCAACAATATTGTAGAATATAAGCTGGCAAGTGTGGATTTGTTTTACAGCGACGTAAAGGAGTACATTGACCAGTATAATTCTGATAAGCCCGAATCAGATAAAATGGTTTTTGATATTCAAAGAGCGGCAGACAGAAATATTTTTCTTGAAATGCTGCCTACTTTGATTTTGTTTGTAGTTTTTGGCATTGTTTGGTTTGTTCTTATGAAGAAAATGGGTGCCGGACTTGGCGGCAAAGAGATGACATTCGGAAAAGCCAAGTTTAAAAACTCAAACGACGAAAAGAAAAAGACGACATTTGCCGATGTGGCAGGTGCTGATGAAGAAAAGGAAGAGCTTGAAGAAATTGTTCAGTTCTTGAAAACACCTGAAAAGTACAATAAACTGGGAGCAAAAATACCAAAAGGCGTTCTTTTGGTGGGACCTCCGGGTACAGGTAAAACATTGCTTGCAAGAGCGGTTGCCGGTGAAGCAGGAGTTCCGTTCTTTTCTATTTCCGGTTCTGACTTTGTTGAAATGTTTGTAGGTGTCGGTGCTTCCCGTGTAAGAGACCTTTTTGATACGGCGAAGAAGAATTCACCATGTATTGTGTTTATAGATGAGATTGACGCTGTGGGCCGACAGAGAGGTGCGGGCCTTGGCGGCGGAAATGATGAAAGAGAACAGACTCTTAACCAGCTCCTTGTTGAGATGGACGGCTTCGGTGCAAACGAAGGCGTAATAGTTATTGCAGCTACCAACAGACCTGATGTTTTGGACCCTGCAATTCTTCGTCCGGGACGTTTTGACAGACAGGTTGTTGTAGGTTATCCTGACATTAACGGAAGAGAAGCAATTTTGAAGGTTCACGCAAGAGAGAAGCCTTTGGCTCCTGATGTTAATTTGAGAACAATAGCTTCATCAACAGCAGGATTTACCGGTGCTGATTTGGAAAATGTTCTCAATGAAGCGGCGTTGCTTGCTGCACGTAAGAACAAAAGGGCAATAACAATGGAAGAAATTGAAGAAGCTACAATCAAGGTGGTTGTGGGAACAGAAAAGAAATCCAAAGTTATGTCAGAGAAAGAAAAGAAGCTTACCGCATACCACGAGGCAGGTCACGCTATTTGTACCCAGTACTGCGAGACACAAGACCCTGTTCACCAAATTTCTATTATTCCGAGAGGAAGAGCAGGCGGTTATACCATGAGTCTTCCGACAGAGGATAAGACTTACAGTTCAAGAAATGAAATGCTTGAAGATATAGTTGTCTTGCTGGGCGGACGTGTGGCAGAAGCTCTCATTATGGGAGATATTTCTACAGGTGCTTCTAACGATATAGAGAGAGCAACTAATACCGCAAAGTCTATGGTTACAAAATACGGTATGTCCGAGGCTCTCGGTCCGGTTTGCTACGGTTCCGGCAATAATGAAGTGTTTATCGGAAGAGATATGGGACAGGTAAAGGACTATTCAGAGGAAACTGCCGCTAAGATTGATCAGGAAATTTTGAGAATTATCAATAATGGCTATAAAGCCTGTGAAAAGCTTTTGAAAGACCATATGGATCAGCTTCACAGCGTTGCACAGTATCTTATTAAAAATGAAAAGATGAGCGGCGACGAATTCAGAGCCATGTTAAACGGTACTTTTGAAGAAAAGGCTCCGCTTCCTGAGGGCGAGTATTAATCAGCAGTAAAAACTGTAAGCATAGCTTGTGGCTGTGCTTGTGGGACTTAAAAGTAAATAATAAATTAAAAACAAGCGATATCTTATAAAAGGTGTCGCTTGTTTTTTGTATGATACTTTAATTAGCGGGTTACAAAATAAGTGTGCATAAAAAATGAATAATCGAAAAAGCAGTCCGGTGAACTGTTATTTTCAAGGAATTAAATCTTTGTTTACGACAACCCTTTATTTTATATCAATTTTATTCTTTGAAAACTACTATTGAAAAAGGACAAAAAAATATCCGACTGCTTTTTGCAGTCGGATAAACTTATATGTTTATTAGATAATTCCGCTTGAACTTCCGTCCAAGTACCACTTTCCGTCAACCTTAATGAATGGGAGATCGTCTGTTGAAGGCTCCGTATCAGCAGCGGTCATTGTAACTGAAGCTGTAGCTGTATCGCCGTCTATTGTAACTTTTTCAACTTTCATGGTAATTGATTTGGTGTCGGCACCGAAAGCTGAGAACATCTCTTCGGCTAAATCTTCTTTTGACAATCCAAGACTTTCAGCAGTATCAAGATAAGTATTGAGCTGTTCTGCTGAGTCAGGGTCAAAGCAATTGAACATTGCGTCCATATTCTTGTCGTTTATGCTCTTCTGTAACTGTGAAACTACGTTCTTGATAGCATCTTCATCGCTGTTTCCGCCGCCGCAGCCTGCAAGAATCGACAAAGCCATTACAAGTACCAATACAAGTGCGGATACTTTTTTCATTGTTTTCATGTCATTACCCCTTTTCAAAATAATAATATTTAGGTGTATAAATTCTAATATATTTGCACAAATTTGTCAATACACAATTAAAATAAAAAAGCTTTATTTTAGATATATAAATGCTATATTTAAAATATTGTGTCGTAGTCTATAAGAAATATTTTTGGAACATTATAAAAAAATGCTGTTTCATCATTATTTTTAAACAAAATTTTTCCGCCGCAGTCACCGCAAAGTTCTAAAAGTTTGCTTCTTTCCGAGGGCATAAATACCGTTGGACTGCCAAAACAGCCTTCACAGCATACTCTGCCCATTATTTTTCCGCTTTTTTTAAAGTTTTCTAAAAATTCTAAGAAAATATTGCTTTCAAAATGGGGCTGATCACAGACGAAGAAACACAAAATGTGGTTAGGATTTGCTGAGTTTACCCCGGCTCTCACAGAAGCGGCGATGCCCTCCACAGGGGGAGGGGCATCAATAACTTTGTATCCGTATTCTTCTGCTTTTTCTGCTATTTCTTTGTTTGAGGTTACAACCGAAACACTATAATCGGGATTATTTTTAAAAATTGATACTGTGTCAAAGGCATATAAAAATAATTTTTTTCCTTTAAACTCAGCGGTTAGCTTGTTTCCGTTAAAGCGTCTGGAAGCACCGCCGGCAAGAAGAATAATTTCCGTAATCATTTTATTTGTCCTTTTTTTCTGCAAGTGCCAGGGCTATCTGCTCCGCCTTTATTGGGAGACTGCGGAAGAAAAGTCCTGTTGCATTGTAAATTGCGTCTGTTATTGCAGGGGACGGGGTGTTTATTACAAGCTCGCCTATGGATTTTGCTCCGAAAGGACCTGTGGGCTCGTAACTGCTTTCAAATTCAACCTTGATAGTTCCTAAGTCGGTTCTGGCAGGAATTTTGTATTGTAAAAATGAATTGTTTATCATGCGTCCCTGTTCGTTGTACTGAATGTCCTCATAAAGAGCCATTCCTATTCCCTGAACTATGCCGCCTTCGGTCTGTACACGGGCAAGGTTTCTGTTTACAACCGTTCCGCAGTCAACTGCTGCGGCGTAGTCAACCACCTGAACATATCCTGTTTCAGGGTCAAGATCGATTTCAGCAATTCCCACCATAAAGGGAGGCGGTGAAATTGGAGAGGAGTGAGAACAGGAGGCGGAAAGGCTCTTGTTGTGTCCCTCAAAGCTGGCGTAACCTATTTCCGAAAGTGAAACGCTTTTGCCTGTTTCAAGGTCAAATACCTTTTCTCCGTCAAAGTCGCCTTTTTCCTTGTCAATTCCCAAAAGTTTGCAGCCTGTTTCAAGAATTTTTTCTCTAAGCTCCTGACAGGTTTTTACAACAGCCATTCCGGTAACATAGGTTGTGGAAGACGCGTAAGAGCCTGTATCGTAAGGTGATTGGTCTGTGTCAACGCCTCTAACGGCGATTTTGTCTATGTCGCAGTCAAGACAGTCTGCCGCCATTTGGGAAAGTATTGTGTCACAGCCTGTTCCCATGTCGGTACAGCCGATAAGCAGTGTGTAGAAGCCGTCGTCATTGAGCCTTATTTCTGCGTTTGCAATGTCAACACCGGAAATACCGCTTCCCTGCATAGCCATGGCAACGCCAACACTTCTTATATGTCCGTTATCAAGCTTTTTAGCAGGGTACTTGCTATCCCAGTCTATCATTTCTTTGGCTTTAGCCATGCATTTGTCAAGTGTACAGCTGTTGCATGGTTCGCCGTAATAGGTTTCCATTGTCTGACCCTCTTTTACCATGTTCATTTCACGGATTTTGCATGGGTCAATGTTTAGTTCTGCCGCAATTTCGTTTACAGCTGTTTCAATGGCGTAAATTCCCTGAGTTGCACCGTAGCCTCTGTAGGCTCCGCCGCCCATTGTGTTTGTGTATACAACGTCGCAGGCAAACCTTGCCGCTTCAAGATTTCCGTAAAGTGACAGGGATTTGTGTCCTACAAGTCCTATGGTTGTTGGGCCGTGGTCGCCGTAAGCTCCGGCATTTGAAAGGGCGTAAAGGTCCATAGCCTTAATTCTTCCGTCCCTGTCTGCACCTATCCTTACTTTCATCTGCATTTGATGACGCGGAGAACCATTGGTCATGCTCTCTCCTCTTGTGTAAACAATATAAGCTGCTCTGCCGGTTTTCATTGTGACGATTGCCGGAAACTGCTCGCTTACAACGCTTTGCTTTGCTCCGAAACCGCCGCCGATACGTGGCTTTACAACTCTGATTTTGGATTTTGGAATTTCCAAAGCATCGGAGAGAATTCTTCTCACGTGGAAAGGAACCTGGGTTGAACTTACCACGTTAAGTCTTCCGTACTCGTCAATATAGGTAAATGTGCGGAATGTTTCCATCATTGCCTGGCTGTTGGCTTTTGTGTTGTAGGTTCTTTCAAGTACCACATCACAATTTTTTAAGGCTTCCTCAACATTGCCAACCTCAAAAACATCGCTGCTGCATATGTTTCTGTCTTTGTCAGTTCTGGTATTGCACAGAGCTTTAAAGTTGTCCTCGGGATGAACAATTATTGGGTTGTCTATTGCCTTTGTGAAATCCATAAGAGGTTCAAGGATGTTGTATTTTACCTTTATAAGCTTTAAAGCCTTGTCAGCCGCCTTTTCGTTTTCTGCAGCAACAATCGCCACAGGGTCACCGGCACAGCGTAAAAGCTTGTCTAAAATAAGTCTGTCGTAGGGACTTGGCTCGGGATAGGTCTGACCGGCAGTGGTAAAGCGTGAGTTTGGTACGTCCTTATAGGTGAGTATGCACTCAACGCCGGGAACTTTCATAGCCGCCGCTGTATTAATGTCTGTAATTTCAGCCCTTGCGTGGGGGCTTCTCAAAAGCTTTACCACCAAAGCGTTTTGGGGAACAATATCACCTGTATAAACAGGTTTACCTGTCACAAGGCTCATTGCGTCTTTTTTTCTTATATGAGCGTTGACATATTTCATTTTTGTTCCTCCTTTTGCTTAAAGTCAAGATATTTTTTTACGGCTCTCATCTGGCTTTGATATCCTGTACAG
The DNA here is from genome assembly GCA_944380855.1 of uncultured Clostridia bacterium. Classification (GTDB taxonomy): domain Bacteria; phylum Bacillota; class Clostridia; order Oscillospirales; family Acutalibacteraceae; genus Limousia. The sequence continues at coordinate 89,806 of CALWIW010000002.1, forward strand.
CGGCAGAGATTGCCCTCAAGGTATTTTTTTATTTCCTCATCTGTTGGATTTTTAAGCTCTTTTACCATTGCCAAAACATTCATAATAAATCCCGGACTGCAAAAGCCGCACTGCTCGCCGCCCTCGTCCGCAAGGAAAGCTCCGAACTCTTCCGCTTCCTTTTGAAGTCCCTCAAGGGTGGTTATCTCCTGACCGTCGGCACGAACCGCCAAAACACTGCATGAAAGCACAGGCTTTGAATCCATATGAACGGTGCAGAGTCCGCAGTTAGAGGTTTCACAGCCTCTTTTAACGGAGTAACAGCCGTGACTTCTCAGATAATCCAGAAGCACTGTATCGGGGGCAACTTCGTCCTTATAGGTTTTTCCGTTTATTTTAACTGTTATAATCATTTTGCATCGCCCTCCTTACAGACAAGCTTTTTATAGACACGTTTCAAAAGCACAAGGCTGAGGTGTTTTCTGTATTCTTTTGACGCCCTTGTATTGGTTCCAAACTCTGTTTCAGCTTGGATTTTTTCAAAGAATTTAAAAACTTCTTCAGAGTTTTCCACATCGGGACAGTCCATTGTGGAAACTTTTCCCCTCATGGGTCTTGCTCCCACGGCGGCGTAAAGCTTTTTGCCGTCATATGCAAGGGAGCAGTTTAAAACAGGAATGTCAGTCTGTGTGTTTCTAAAGCTTTCATAGGCGGCTTTTCTGCCGCCTTTTTTGATGTGTATGTTTACTACAATGTCGTTGTCGTAATCTCTTTCGGAGTATTCCTCCATGGAAACAGTTTCGCCGCCGGCAAGCTCAATCTTTGTATCCAAAACAATCAAAGAGGTGACAATATCGGAAAATCCAAAGCGTGAAAAAACACTGCCGCCTATGGTTGCACAGTTGCGAAACTGCACACCTACAATGTGTGTAAATGCGTCTTTAAAGAAATTTCCGAAATTTTTTTCAATAACAGGGCTTGTTTCAATGTCACGTAGGGTGACCAAAGAGCCTATTATTATTTCGTCATCGGTTTCCGTTATCTTATCAAGTCCCAAACCGCTGAGGTCTATCAGTGTGTTAATGTTCTTTTTTCCCATCTTCATCCAACAGCCGCCGCCCAGAACTTTGTTGGTTCTTTTTTTGTTCAGTTCAAGGGCTTCCGTAAGGCTTGTGACCTTTGCATAATTTTGTGCCTTAAACAATGTAATTCCTCCTTTTATAAACTTTGTTTATCCCAATTTATTTGTTTAATTATATCATTTTATGTCAGTTTTTCCAATATAAAAATCCCTCTTCCGACAAATTAAGGTCGTTTCCGTAAACTGGTATAAGCTTTTTCAAAAGGCTTTCCGCAAATTCATCTGTTTTTGGTATGATGTCCACTTTTTTGTCCTTTATAAGTAAAATGCCGTCGCCGTACTGCAAAGCAAGGTTGGGGTCGTGAACGCTTAAAACTATAAGCTTGTTTTGTTTTTCCTTTGAAAGAGCTTTGACCTTTTTCATAAAATCCTGCTGACGTTTTACATCAAGTCCCGAGGTTGGCTCGTCCAGCAGAATGTAGTCGGTTTCCTGGGTAAAGGTTTTGGCAAGGCAGGCAAGCTGAAGCTCGCCTCCGCTTATTTCCTCCGTGCTTCTTTGGGAAAGGTGGGAAATACCCATTTCCTCTATATATTTTTTCGCCTTTTCCCTGTGGCTTTTTTGAGGCTGCTGAAAAGGGGAAAGGTAAGGGGTGGCCCCCATTGTTACAAAATCCTCAACGGTCATAGACTGTGAGTAAAATTTCTGGGGCATATATGCGATGATTTTTGCTCTTTTCTTTATCGGTATGTTTTCAAGGGGAACATTGTCGTAAAGTGTTTCGCCCTTTTCCGGCGTTATATATCCGCCGAGAGTTTTTATAAGTGTTGATTTTCCCGAGCCGTTAGGCCCTAAAAGAAACCATATTCCGCCTTTAGATATTTCAAAGGAAACATTTTCAAGTATTGTGTTTTTATGAAAGCCTGCTGTAAGGTCTTTTACTTGAATTTTCACAGTCTGTTTCCTCCTTTTTTGTCAAAAAATTTCCTTATAAGCAGGAAAGTAAGAAAAATACTTCCGAAAAGTGAGGTAAAAATGCTTATAGGAAGCTCGAGTCCGGAAATGTTTCTTGCGAAAAGGTCGGCTGCAATCAAAAGCACGCCGCCGGTAAAGAAAACAGCACCCATATTTTTGCTTATGTCACGGCTTATGCAAAGTCTGACTATATGGGGAGCGATAAGTCCTATCCAGCTTACAACGCCCGCAACCGATACCACTGCGGAAACAGGCAGAGTGGCTAAGACTATAAAAAATATCCTTGTTTTAAGGGGAGAAATTCCAAGACTTTGTGCCTGCTCGTCCCCAAGGGAAAGAACTTTCAGGCGGTATCGCAACAGATACATTAATATCAAAGGAATTATTGTGATTGACACAACAAGTATAAGCTTGCTGTTTGTGGCGTTTTGAAATCCGCCCATGAGCCAGTATTCGATTTTTGGGAGCTGGTTTAATGGGTCTGAAACCATTTTGAAAATCATAAGCACGGCGGAAGTGGCACTGCTGACAATAATTCCTGCCAGAACCATGCCTAAAATCCTGTTTGATTTTACAAATGAGGACAAAAATAAAGCAAACGCCACAACCAAAAGTCCGAAGATAAAGGCTGATGATTGAATTATCCACACAGCTGAGGGCAGAAAAAGCATGGCAAAAACCGCACCCACGGAACAACCGCTGGTGACGCCCAAAACATCGGGAGATACCAATGGGTTTGAAAAAAGAGTTTGAAAAACAGCACCGGAAACAGCCAAAGCCCCTCCGCCGTATGCCACCAAAAGCACACGGGGAAGTCTTATTTCCCAAAACAGGGAAACGGCAGTGGCTGACTGGTGTCTGCCCGTTATAATCAGAAAAATATCTTCAAGTGACAAAGGATACCTTCCGACGCAGGCGGAAATTAGGATAAGAGCCACCCATAATAACGCTGTTATCAAAAGTCTTTTTTTCATTTCGGTATCTCCCGTTGTTATTGTTATATTTTTGTATACAGAAAATTAAGCCGCGGCGGTTTCGTAGTTGTTTACGTCCTCGAGGGTTACGTCAATGTCAAAGTATTCTTTATAGAACTCGGTTACTCTTGTTTCAAGGTCTTCATCGGATACAAGCTCCGGGTGCAAATCATTTGCAAGCCACAAAACGCCCAAAGGTGCGGAAGCTGTGGGATAATCCCACGGCTCGATTGCTCCCGGGAATACTTTTATATTTTCCTCGGGTGACTGTGTGGCTGTAAGCTGAGGATATGCGGCGATAAATTCGTTCATTGTGTAATCACTGTAGGAAACAACGTAAACCTTTTCCGGATTCCATGAGAGAAGCTCCTCTGCTGTGATATCTACCCATGAACTGTCCTCAATAGAAGCGGCGGCGTTTGTGCCTCCTGCAATCTCGATAAGGTCGTTTTGGTACATTCCTGTTCCGGCAGTTCTCAGCATATCACTGCCTGCAATGTAAACAAGAGGTTTGTTTTCAACGTCTTTTGTAAGCTCGGAAACCTCTGTGATAACCTGATTGTAGTCGTCAATAAGGCTCTGTGCCTTTTCCTCACAGCCTGTAAGCTTGCCTAAAATGTCAACTGTTTCAAGGAAGCTGTCAAGTGTTTCCGGGTCTATAACCACTACCGGAATGTTCAAAGCTTCAAACTGTTCTACAGAGTCGGAAAGCTTTTTAGGAATGATAACAAGGTCAGGTTCCAAAGCGGCGGTTTCCTCAACGTTGATTCCCTTGCCTGAGCCTACTGCCGGCAAATCGAGGAACTGAGGAGCGGCAAGCTTATAAAGTCCTCTTGTGTCGGCTTTCATCTCGATGCCAACAACCTTTTCTTCTGCACCGAGAGCGATAAGCAGGGAAGAGGAAAGATAGTAAGCGGAAACGATTTTTTCAGCAGGAGCCTCAAGGGTTACTTCTCTGCCGATTTGGTCGGTAACCGTAATTTTTTCATCTGCCTGTGTGCTTTCTGCGGTTGTTTCTTCCTGTGTTGGTTCTTCGGTTGTGGAATCGGTACTGCCGCAGCCGGCAAATACTGAGAAAGACATAACCAAAGCCAAGATTAATGCAAGTACTTGTTTTTTCTTCATTTTTGATTTTCCTTTCATTTTTATTTTTATTTCTATTTTTATTTTATCAAAAAGGCATAAGCCTTGTCGATAGCTGAATTACTTTTTTTATTTGTTGTACTGCAAATGTTGGGGGAAAATTTTGGGATTCCAAAGGGACGACTGTCCCTTTGGCAGGTGGTTTGGAGGACAGCGTCCTCCGAGGTCTTAAAATACAGCAAAAACAGTCTGTTGAACTGTTTTTTGCCGGAAAAACCATGTAAAGGGTTCCCTGCTAACTTTTTATTTTTTCTAAATTCACTTTTACCACAACTATTGACAAAAGCCTTTTTATTATAGTAGAGATTTATATATAAAAAATGTCAAATCAAAAGGGCTGTCATTCAACATCGGGCAAAAATCGCCCGGCATTGAAGACAGCCCCGGGAATCCTGTCGTTAAGGACTCAAATACTATTATTTATCTTTATATTCTTCACGAACAACCTTTGAAACCTTTTCGTCGTCGGTTTCTTTGTCCTTTGGAAGAATAAGATTAAATACGGTTGCTATAACGAAAGTCATGATAATTCCGTTCTGTGCGAAAATCTGGCTGACCCATTCAGGCATAAGAGCCAGTGACTGAGGAACCATACCGATACCGACACCCAAGCCCAAAGCAAGGGAAATGATGATTTCGTTTCTGCCTGTGAGCTTCTCTCTCTGGAGCGAACGCATACCGCTTACCAAAATCATAGCGAACATGATTACAGCCGCACCGCCCAAAACTGACTGAGGCATTACGGAGAGAACAGCGGAAAGCTTTGGAATAAATCCGCAGAGAATGAGGAAAACTGCACCGGTCATAATGCAGAATCTGTTTACAACCTTTGTAACGGCTACAAGACCAACGTTTTGACTGAATGATGTGTTCGGAAGAACACCGAAAACGGCTGCAACAAGGCTTCCGAAGCCGTCTGCGATTACGCCGCCGGAAAGCTCCTTGTCTGTTGCTTCTCTGTCAAGTCCGCCGTTGGCGATACCTGAAATGTCGCCTACAGTTTCAACGGCAGTTGCCACAAACATGATGAGCATTGCAACGATTGCCTGCCAGTTAAAGTCCATGGCTATCGGCATAAAGTGGGGAAGGCTTATCCAGCTTGCCTCGGCTACCTGAGTGAAATCAACCATACCAAGGAAGATTGCAAGTATGTAGCCTACGATAATTCCGATAAGGATAGAGGAAACGCTCAAAAATCCCTTTGTAAACTGTTTGAAGAAAACTATTGTGAGAACTACAACAGTGCCTACCAAAAGGTGTTTCCAGTTTCCGTAATCAGCACTGCCTGAACCGCCGGCAAAATAATTTATGCCTACAGGAAGCAGTGAAAGACCGATTGACATAATAACAAGGCTTGTTACAACCGGAGGGAAAAGCTTTTTCAAAGGCTTTATAAAGAAACCTAAGAAAATTTCAAAAATTGCACCTATGAGAGAAGCTCCCAAAATTGCACCGTAGCCGTAGTTTACGCCGATTGCTTTACAGGTTCCGATAAATCCGGAGCTTGTACCCATTACTACCGGCAAGCCGCTTCCCATTTTCCAAATTGGGTAAAGCTGAATAAGTGTTGTTATACCTGCAATGAACATTGCGTTTTGAATAAGCATTGTTTTCATGCCCGCGTCCATCTCTATAAGACCGCAGACAATGAGCAGAGGGGAAACATTGCCCAGAAACATTGCAAGAACGTGCTGAATTCCCAAAGGAATTGCCCTTGACAGAGGTACTCTTCCGTCAAGCCTGTAAATGTTGCTTACTTGATTTGACATAAAAAAACTCCTCATACTATTTTGCGTATTTCAGCATAATAATATGAGGCAGGCAGGGAAACAGACGCCATTTTTAAAATGACGTCTGCAAATATTCCTGCGTAGTCCTTTATTACGGATAAAGGGTAGAAACTTACAGCCCGTTATGCTGAAATATACGCATTTTTCTACATTGTAACACAATTAATTTGAGTTTTAAAGACGTAAAAGTTAAAAAGTAACTGTTATTTGAAAATTCGTGTTATTGCACTAATTTATTTACATTTTCTCTTTTCTATCTCGTATTTTGACAAGATTAAAAAAGGATTAAAGCAGGATAATGTTGTTCTTTCTGCATTCTTCAACCATATCTTCCGGCCACAGAGAAACCTGAACCTCTCCGATATGTGCTTTGTCAAGCATAAGCATACAAAGTCTTGACTGTCCGATACCGCCGCCTATTGTAAGGGGAAGTTCATCATTTAAAATCATCTGATGATATTCAAATTTTGTTCTTTCAGTTGCATTGCAGATTTCAAGCTGTTTCATAAGTGACTGGGCGTCAACTCTTATTCCCATTGAGGAAATTTCAAGGGAAGCGTTTAAAGCGTTGTGCCAGAAGAACAAGTCGCCGTTTAAGCTCCAGTCGTCGTAGTCGGGAGCTCTTCCGTCGTGTTTCTTGCCGCTTTTGAGAACAGAACCTATCTGAGAAATAAACACGGTGCCGTGTTCTTTAGTGATTGCGTTTTCTCTTTCCTTTGAGGTCATATCAGGGTACATATCCTCAAGCTCCTGAGATGTTATAAAGAACACCTCTCTGTTAAAGTCCCCCTGAATTTTAGGATACTTTGCCTTTACCTCATAGAAAGTGTCAACAACTGCATGGGCGATTGTTTCAACTGTTCTTTTCAGAAAATCCGTGTTTCTGTCCTCTCTTGTGAGAACTCGTTCCCAGTCCCACTGGTCAACAAATATGGAATGTGTGTTGTCAACATCGTCGTCACGTCTTAAAGCGTTCATATCTGTGTAGATGCCCTCACCGTTTTGATAGCCGTAACGGTGGAGAGCCATTCTTTTCCACTTTGCCAAAGACTGTACAACCTCGGCTGTGCCGTCGATTTCTTTCATGGAGAAAGAAACCTTGCGTTCAACGCCGTTGAGGTCGTCGTTTATACCGCTGCCGCTGAAAACAATAAGGGGAGCGGTGACCCTGTCAAGATTGAGTCCTGCTATAAGCTTTTTCTGAAAAGTGTCTTTAATGTATTTAACTGCACTCTGTGTTTCCCTTAATGTAAGGGGAGAAGAGTAATTCTCGGGGATTATAAGTTTTTTCATGTGTTATCCTTTCTTAAATCAGCGTGAAAAGCCTTATCTTATGCTTCCTACTGTTCTCGGGTAAAGAATTACGTCACGGATATTGCTCATGCCTGTTACATACATGATAATTCTTTCAAAGCCAAGACCGAAGCCGCTGTGGGGAACAGAACCGAACTTTCTAAGCTCAAGGTAATCTGCGTATTCTTCCATGTTCATGTTTCTTGTTTTCATTGCCTCAACCAGCTTGTCGTAGTCTGCTTCTCTCTCACTGCATCCGATGATTTCGCCTACGCCGGGAACAAGAAGGTCGGTTGCGGCAACTGTCTTTCCGTCTGGATTTTGCTTCATATAGAAAGACTTGATATCCTTTGGATAGTTTGTGATAAATACAGGCTTGTTGAATACTTCCTCTGTGATGTATCTTTCATGCTCTGTCTGGAGGTCGCAGCCCCACTCAACAGGGTATACAAACTCTTTCTTTGCCTCTTTGAGGATTTCAATAGCCTTTGTGTAGTCCAAAATTTCAAACTCGCTGTCCAAAAGGTGCTGGAGCTTGTCGATAAGACCCTTTTCAAAATGCTGGTTAAAGAAAGCAAGCTCCTGAGGGCATTTTTCCATAACGTCTCTTACTATATATTTAATCATGTCCTCGGCAATTTCAATTATGTCGTCAAGCTCTGCAAAGGCAACTTCCGGCTCAATGTGCCAGAACTCTGCAACGTGTCTTGGTGTGTTGCTGTTTTCAGCTCTAAAGCTTGGTCCGAAGGTGTAGATTTTGCCCATTGCCATTGCGGCAACCTCGCCCTCAAGCTGACCTGAAACGCTGAGGCCTGCTCTCTTGCCGAAAAAGTCGTTGCTGTAGTATTCCTCTTCTGACTTGTACTGGTCGGAATAACCGATTGTAGTTACCTTGAATACCTCGCCTGCACCCTCGCAGTCACTTCCTGTAAGAAGCGGTGTGTTAATATATACATAGTTTCTGTCCTGAAAATACTTATGAATTGAAGCTGCCATAACAGAGCGAACTCTCAAAACAGCGTTGAATGTGTTGGTTCTTACTCTGAGATGAGGCATGGTTCTCAAAAATTCAAGGGTGTGGCGTTTTTTCTGTAAAGGATAATCTGCCGGACAGTCGCCCAAAAGGGTGATTTCCTTTGCGTTTATCTCAACGCTGCCCTGTCTTGCAGGAACAACCGTACCTGTTACCTTTAAGGCGGCACCTAATTTTAAGGCAAAGTCGTAATTGTCAAGAGTTGATTTGTCGATTACGATTTGAAGATGCTTAAGGCTTGTTCCGTCGTTCATCTCAAGAAAAGCCATGTTTTTGGAATCTCTGGAAGTTCTTACCCAGCCGCAGACTGTGACATCTTTGTCTACATATTCAGAATTGGTTTGAATGTCTTTAATGTCAATGTGTTTCATTATGATTTCTCCTTGTATTGCTTGTTTTATTTTTAATGTTAATAGATTTTTAATAATAAAAAAACAGCTGCATCCTAAAAATAGGACGAGCAGCTGTAACACCCGTGGTACCACCTATATTACCGGAAAACCGGTCACTCTAAGCTTCATAAAAAGCCTCCTGTTTAACGCACATTCAACGGCATCACCTACTTACGGACGCAAAATCCGCTTTCAGCTTGCGGCTCCGAAGTGTTATTCACAAAAGCTCTGCTATGCGGTTTACACTGTCCCGCACTCACTGCAAGCGAAATCTTATGTTACTTCTCTTCATCATTGCCTTTATTTTATATTATTTAAAGTTCTTATTCATTATATTCTTTATACAAATTTCTGTCAAGTCTTTGGCTGTATTAAAAAAATTAAAATATAAATTAGCGGCTTGCAGCGTAATTTCCTTATATTTCATATTTCTATTGTAATTAAAGTTGAAATGTAATATAATCAAAATGTATATTTATATTTAATTGACGGTAAAACCGTAAATTTTAACAAACATCAGGAGGTATATTATGCTTTTTGACTTAATTCGCGGAAATCTCACTTTTGAAACCGCACTGTCAACTATTTTGGCAGTTTTACTGATAGTATTTTTGGTGCTGCCCTTTCATGAATGGGCACACGCCTTTACTGCCTATAAGCTTGGAGATGTATCTGTAAAATACAGAAAAAGACTTACATTAAATCCCATTGAACATATCGACCCTTTCGGTGCTTTGTGTCTGCTTTTGTTTGGCTTTGGCTGGGCAAAGCCTGTTCCCATTGACGCCAGAAACTTTAAAAAGCCTAAAAGAGATATGGCTTTGGTTGCTTTGGCAGGACCGATTGCCAACCTGATTGCCGCAGCTGTGGGCGGTCTGCTTTTAAATGCCTATATGAAATTTTTTACAATGTTTATACTCACAAACACAGCCGGAATGATTGTTTTCGGTTTTCTTGTAAACTATGTCTATATTAATGTAATATTGGCTATATTTAACCTTATTCCGATTCCTCCTCTTGACGGCTCAAGGCTTCTTTATGCCTGTCTGCCTGACAGAATACTCAGAAAGCTTATTCCTTATGAAAGATACTTTATCATAATTGTTTTGGCTTTGATGTGGGTTGGAGTTCTTTCCGTTCCGATTAATTTTATTGCAAATCATATTTATAACGGAATTTTTTGGTTTACAGGCCTGCCTTTCAGTTTCATGTAATATCATAGCATTTTATAACGGAGGGATAATTGTTGGAAAATTCGACGGTTGTGCTGCAATACAAGCTTCCCGAGTTTGAGGGACCCCTTGATTTGCTGCTTACTTTGATTTCCAAAAACAAAATAAATATTTGTGATATTCAGATAAGCGAGCTTTTAGAGCAGTACATGGAACAAATTTCCAAAATGCAGGAGCAGAACATGGATATTGCCTCTGAATTTTTGGAAATGGCGTCAAGACTTGTGTATATCAAGTCGGTTTTTCTTCTCCCGAAACACGAGGAGGAAGCTCAGGAACTGAAAAAGGAATTGGAAGGTCAGCTTATTGAATATCAGCTTTGCAGACAGACAGCCGCTTTGCTGGGAACAATGGTGAATTTTGACGTTTTTTTCAGAGGTGCTTCGCCTGTGGAATATGACCTTACTTACAAAAGAAAACATCCTCCCGAGGATATTGCCAGAGGTTATGAGAGTGCCTGCGGCAGAGGAAAAAGAAGACTTCCGCCGCCTGCGGAGGCTTTCTCGGGGATTGTTGCCAAAAGGATTGTTTCGGTAGGTTCAAGGATAGTCCATGTTATCAGAAGGCTTCAAAATGAAAAAAATCTGACTTACGGAAAGCTTTTTGAAACAAGCACCGAAAGGGGAGAGCTTGTCGCAACCTTTTTGGCGGTTTTGGAGCTTGTTAAGGGAAAGAGAATACGTATCGAGGGCGAGGGTCAAAACGCCCGGGTAAAAGTTACCGACAATCAGATAGATATCGAACAGCTTCAAAAAGAGGCGGATTTGTCCTATTCTAAGGACGCAGAAGAAAACGAAAAAGAAGAAAATTAAGCTATGGGTGAAAAAATATGACAGACAGAGAAAATATATGTGCAATAGAGGCTATTTTGTTTGCCTCGGGCAGTTCTGTTTCAGTAGACAAAATAATGTCCGCTTTGGAAATAAAAAAAGCTCAGGCACTTGAATATATCAAGGTGCTTGTGGAAGAATATAACAGTGACAAGAGAGGACTTGAGATTATAAAGCTTAACGATTCCTATCAGATGGTGACAAAAAAAGCATATGCTCCGCAGATAAGAACCGTTATGGATTTAAAAAGAAATACTCCTTTATCTCAGGCGGCTTTGGAGGTTTTGGCTGTTGTGGCTTATAACCAGCCTGTTACAAAGGCTTTTATAGAGCAGGTAAGAGGCGTGGACTGCAGCGGAGTGCTTTCAAGCCTTGCGGCAAAGGACTTGGTGGAGGAAAGGGGAAGACTGGAGCTTCCGGGAAGACCTTTGCTGTACGGTACGACCGAAAACTTTTTGAGGTGCTTCGGTATGTCCTCCTTGGAGGAACTTCCCAGCTTGCCGGAAAAAGACGGAGAAAAGGAAGAGCCTCTTACAGACGAAGAATTGTCTGCAATTGCGGGAGAAGTAAAGAATCTTCTTGAAACCGCAAATGAAAATCAGATTTAAAAACATAAAGCAGGCGTCGGCTTAATTAAAGAATTGGGGTGATACCCTTGGCGTGGCTGTGGATTTTAGGTTCTGTGGTGCTGTTGCTTGTGCTTTTACTTTTATCCTCAATTCATATGAGCTTTTTATATGATAAAAAAGCAAAATATGAAATCCGCTGGCTTTTTATTTCATTAAATTCCGAGAATATGAAGCCAAAGACGGAAAAAGAGAAAAAAACAGAGGATAAAAAAGATAAAAAGAAGAAAGAAAAAAAAGAACAGTCTTTTATAAAAAAGCTGTATAAAGGGGAAGGCTTGCAGGGTATAATAGATATACTCCGTGAAGCGGCAGAAATCGCAAAAGGTGCGTTTAAATATGTGGTTAAACACCTTATTATCAAAAAATTTATAATTGATATATGTGTTTCGGGCAAAGACGCTGCCGATACTGCGATACTTTACGGAAAAGTGTGTGCAGGCGTTTATCCCTGTGCCGGTGTTTTGGTGTCCAATACAAACTGCAAACATTATACGGTAAATATTTATCCCGATTTTGACGAAAACGCCAAAACAGAGATAACAGCGGAATTTAACGGTAAAATTAAGCTGATTTTTGTACTTAAAGCCGCAGTTGTTTACGGATTGCAGGCTTTTAAACTATACAAAAACAGGGTTATCCCATCTATTATTAGAGGAGAAAGAAAAGCAGAAAAGAAAAAAGCTGAAAACAGAGGAAAAGCAGAAAACACTGTGTCAGATGAAAATAATTCCAAGGAAAAGGAGAATTAACATGGAAGAACATCCAATTAATAAACTTATGGAAACCACAATGCAGAAAATCAGGGAAATGGTAGATGTAAACACAATAATCGGTTCACCTATCACTACACCTGACGGAACTACCATTATTCCCATATCCAAGGTTAGTTACGGTTTTGCCGCAGGCGGTACGGATTTCCCGTCAAAAAAGGAAAACAAGGATAATTTCGGAGGCGGAAGCGGTGCCGGAGTTACAATATCACCTATCGGATTTTTGGCGGTTACAAAAGGCGAGGTTAAGATGATTCCTGTTGAAAACAACAACGGAACAATCGAAAACGTAATCGGCATGGTTCCCGACTTGGTAAGCAAGGTAGGAGCAGTCTTTAAAAAGGACAAGCCTCAGAAAGAGAATTTTTCCGATATAAAGCTTGACGACCCTGAAATATAATCTATATACAGCGTTATAATCATAAAACCTCATTTAAAAGCATATTTGTGAACAAATATGTGAGGTGATTGTTTATGAAACTGCGTAAAATCGGAGCGTTGGCATTGGCTTTTATATGTATGAGTTTTATATTTAAGTATGCCTATGCCGACGCCTCTGAAAATCCCGCCGAACCTGAACTTTCCGCTCAGTCGGCGGTACTGTTTTGTCCGGACAACGGAGAAGTGATTTTTGAAAAATCAGCCCATGATAAAATTAAAATCGCAAGTACCACAAAAATAATGACCACGCTTTTAACTTTGGAAGCGGCTCAGAAAAACAATAAAACCGTCTGTTTCACTCTTGATATGGCGGCAGAGGGAAGCTCCATGTATTTGCAGGAGGGCAACAAGCTCAGGCTTTCCGATTTGGCTGTGGGAATGATGCTGGCTTCCGGAAATGACGGAGCAAATGCGGCGGCGATTGCCGTTGGAGGAAGCAAAGAAAAATTTGCGGAAATGATGAATAAAAGAGCAAAGGAAATAGGAATGAGTGACACTTCCTTTGTTACTCCCAGCGGACTGGACGACGAACACCACTACAGCACCGCTTACGATATGGCTTTGCTTATGAGTGAGGCTTTGAAAAATCAGGACTTTGCAGAAATAGCAAAGATGAAATCGGGAACAATAGAGCTTATTTACCCTGAGGGAAAAACACTCAGCTATACAAATCACAACAAGCTTTTAAGCCTGTATGAATACTGCGTCGGCGGTAAAACAGGATATACAAAGGCGGCAGGAAGATGTCTTGTGACTGCCGCTCAAAAAGACGGAGTTACTTTAATTGCGGTGACTCTTAATGCTCCCTCGGATTGGGACGACCACATAAATATGTATGAATACGGATTTTCTGTTTTGGAAAATGCGGAGATTGACAAGGAGATGCTTTCCGTTTTGGTTCCGGTTGCGGGAACAGAAGAAAAAATTAAGCTTGTCCCTGACAGAAGCTTGAGTTTTGTAAGGCGGGTAGGAGATAACGATTTCGATATTAGCGAAAATGTAAGATACTATATACCTAAATTTATCTATGAGCCTGTAAAGCTGAACGAACCCTACGGAAAAGCTGTTGTTTATCTGGGAAACAATAAGCTGGAAAGTTTTTTGTTGATTCCGGAAAAAATTGAAAACTCTAATGCACGATGAAAACAGTTTTTAAAGGAAAACTCATATGTGAGCAGACAGGGTTTCCAAAGGGACCACTGTCCCTTTGGCAGGAGGCTTGGAGGACAGAGGCCTCCAAGAGGGCCTTTGGCAGGCAGTTTGGAGGACAGAGGCCTCCAAGAGGGCCTTTGGCAG
>CALWIW010000003.1 GCA_944380855.1 uncultured Clostridia bacterium
TATCCATAGAGGACGGAAAAATCACCAGAGACGAGGTGATTCGCAGATGAATATAATGAACAAGGTTACGCTTCAGTCTATGAAGAAAAACAGAACCAGAACCATTGTAACCATTGTTGGAATTATACTCTCTGTGTCTATGGTTACGGCGGTAACGACAATAGTAACAAGCCTGCAAAACTATCTTTTGGAGTCCGCAGTCTATAAAAACGGAGACTGGCACGTTGAACTTCAAAACGTATCGGTGGAAGAGGGAAAAAGGATTTCAGATGATGCAAGAGTTGAAGATACTGTTTATACCGAGTACTTAGGCTATGCGATGATGGAAGCTTCAAAAAACGAGAATAAGCCTTATCTCTATGTTATGGGAGCAAACGAGGAAAGTTTTGAAAATCTGCCTGTTCATATTACAAAGGGAAGACTTCCTCAAAATGATATGGAAATAATTCTGCCGAGCCATTTGGAAACTGACGGAGGCGTAAGCTATAATATAGACGACGATTTGGTTCTTCCTCTGGGCGACAGAATAATAGAGGGAGAAAAGCTTTTTCAGAACAATCCTTTAATTACGGTTATTGACGAAAAAACCTATGAGATTATCGGAATAGACGAAAGCCTTGAAACAAAAATGGTAAAACAATACAATGTTGTGGGATTTTATGAAAGGTCAAATTTAGAGGAATTTTCAGCACCTGGATATACGGCCATAACATATTCGGATTTCAGTGATAATTCCGCATTGTGCGATGCTTATTACACCATGAAAAATCCAAATGACACATATTCTTTTTGTCAGGACTATTGTATAAACGGTTACGGAGGCATAACCAATACCGATGTATTAATGTATCAGGGTGTATCCGAATATGAAACCTTTAGTTCTGCAATTTATAACTTGGTTATAATTCTTGTGGTAATAATCATGCTGGGGTCAATAGCTTTGATATATAATGCTTTTTCAATTTCCGTAAGTGAGAGAACCGTGCAGTTCGGTTTGCTCTCTTCCATAGGTGCTACAAAAAAACAGATTAGAAAAAGCGTCAGATTTGAGGCTATGGTTTTGGGCTTAATCGGAATACCTTTGGGTATTCTTGCAGGTATCGGTGGTATTTGGGTAACATTTCTTATCTTAGGAGATAGGCTGAAAATCTTCGGCAACACATTTTCCGGTTCGGAAAATATTTCCTTTAATATGTCGGTGAACTGGTGGGGAATAGCTGTGGCGGTTGTGGTTGCCTGCATAACTCTTATCATATCCGTTGTAAAACCTGCTTTCAGGGCATCTAAAATTACAGCTATTGAGGCAATAAGATCTTCAAAGGATATAAGCGACAAAAAAGCTGACAGAAAAAACCACAAGACAAGAAAAGTTACCTACAAGCTTTTCGGACTTCCCGGCGTTCTTGCAAAAAAATACTACACAAGAAGCTCTAAAAAATACAGAGCAACCGTTATATCTCTTTTTATGAGCATAGTACTTTTTGTTAGTGCCAGTTCCTTTATCATGTATCTTACAAGCGGGGTAAATGATTTCTATTACAGGGCGGACTACGATATAAGTGCAGGTGTGAGAGACAGCGACGGGGGATATAAGGCCGATGATCTTTTAAGGGATATAAGACAGTTTGATTCGGTGGATAAAGCAATGTCATATGTTATGAATTTCTTTTCTGTACGAAACGGAGATGAAATTCTAACTGACAAAGGAAAAGAAGCATTGGTAAATAAATACGGTTTAAACAGCTTTTCGGAAATAGAAAACGGTGTTGAAATGTTTTTGATAGGAGTTGATGACAAAACATATGATGAATATATTTTGTCCTTGGGATTAGACCCGGAAAGCTTGAGTGAAAACGACGCTGTAATTTATGGATTGGGACAGACGATAGATTATAAAAATGGAACAGTTTCAAGCTTTGATTTCATTGAAAACGAAGTGAATGCTGTTGATTTTTGCACATATTACTATGATTCTGATACTGATGAACTTTCGATTCTGGAATGCTACAGCCTTAATGTTGTCAAGACAGCCGATACAATGCCTTTTGGATTTAACGGAAGAAATGCTGTTTCAGGAAACGTGATTTACTGTGTGGTAAGAGATGATATAGACATATTCAGAGAAGGCAGCAGTTCTCAGATTCTTATTGACAGCAACAACAGCTCTGAAACAGAAAAGGAACTTCACAATCTTTCGGGAATAGGAAGCATTTATAATTATACCGCAGAGTTTGAAAATTCAAGGACACTCGTACTTGTAATAAATGTGTTCGCTTACGGATTTATAGTTTTGATTTCCCTTATTTCTGTAACAAATGTATTCAACACCATTGTTACAAATTTAATGCTCAGACAAAGGGATTTTGCAATGCTTCGCTCTGTTGGAATGACAAAGGGCGGATTCAGAAAAATGATGATTTATGAGTGCCTTATTTACGGCACAAAAGCGTTGCTTTTTGGAATACCTGTATCATTTTTGATTACATTGTGGATATACAAAAGTATGGGTGTTGCCTGGAACGGAGGTTTTTTAATTCCGTGGGCGGCTTACGGGATTGTGGTAGTAAGCGTATTTTTGGTTGTTTTGATATCAATGATTTATGCGATGGCAAAAATCAACAAGAGCAATTTAGTTGAAACCTTGAGAAAAGAAAGTATTTAAAAAATCAAATATTCATATTAAATTCAAGAAAACGCAGATGGATAAATCTGCGTTTTCTTTTTTATGATAGTTGCGGAATTTAACGTAATGTTTAATACAATTACCTTATTAAGCGGTAATAATTATGTTTTAGATATTTACATTATTTTAGTAAAATGGTATAATTACTTTGATGAGTGATAATTATTTTATCACAAAATTTTAAGTAAAAAGAAAAAGAAAATGAAAGGAAATTTATTGAAGAAAATTGTTTCCTGCGTGTTGGGTGCAACAATGGTTACTTCAATGTTCGTGACAGGTTTTTCTTTTGCTTCGGCTGAAGAAGGCTATATAAACCTTGACCGCACAAATTTTAAAGTGACCGTTCCCAGTGCCTACGCTTATAATCCTGCAAGCTATATGCTGGACGGAAACAAAGGAACCATCTGGGAAACAGACTGGAGTCAGGGAAGTACCCAGCTTCCTGCTGAAATACTTGTGGATATGGGGGAAGTTAAGGAGAACGTATCCAGAGTTATTTACACTCCGAGACAGTAAGACGTAAACGGTAAAATTAAGGACTACAAAGTTTATGCAGGAGAAACAAAAGAGGATATGCAGCTTGTTTCTCAAGGTTCATGGGACTGGGGTACTTCAGATGCCGAGATGGACGCCAACATCAATGACGTAAATGCAGACTTTACCGAGCCTGTTTCAGCTCAGTACATAAAGCTTGTTGTTGAATCAGCAACTATCAAATCTTCGGATACAAAACAGACAATCACCTGTGCAGAGCTTAATATCGCAGTTAAGGGCGAGGTTGAGCCTCCTGTACCGGACGGAAAAATTCCTCAGAGTGAAATGTCGGTTGAATACGTTGTATCTCAGTACGGCGGAAGCCCTGCTAAGAATATGCTCGACGGAAACAAAAGCACATGGTGGGAGTCCGATTGGAGTTCCAGTGAAAATTATTTTGAGCCGGGCGATTACTTTATCATTGACTTGGGTAAAGTAAGAGAAGACCTTTCTCAGATTATCTTTACTCCTCGTCAGGATAATCAGAACGGACATATTTTTGAGTTTGAAATCTACACAAGTGCTGTTGAAGGCAATTTGACAGATACAGACCTTGCCAATGAGGCAAACGGTTTTACTTTTGCAGGTAAAGGCGAATGGGGAAGCGGCACTGAAGACTGCACAGCTACTTTTGCCAGCAGAAACGCAAGATATGTTGCAGTAAAGGTATTCTCAGTAGGCGGTGACGGAAATACAATCACTTGCGGCGAGTTTAAGCAAAGGCAGAGGCCGGAGTTACGGTTGATGTTTCTGCTCTTGAGGGTGCAATTGCTATCGCACAGCAGGCTGTTGCCGATACAACCAATGAAATAGCCAAGACAAAAATTCAGGAAGCTTTGGACGCTATAGGCAATCCGAGCGATTATGTTCAGGAAGGTGTTCAGGCTGCTGCCGACGCTTTGCTTGAAACTGTTGAAACCTATGCAAATATTGGAAATGTTACCACAGTAAAGCCGGGCAAGGTTTGGGTTGACAACAACGGTAATGCAATTCAGGCTCACGGCGGAGGTATTCTCTATGATGAGAAAACAAAGACATACTATTGGTATGGCGAGCATAAGGGATATGAGAATGTTCCGACAGGTGCTGAAACAGGTAACCCTGGTATCGGCATCGGCTGCTATTCTTCAAAGGACCTCCTCAACTGGACTTATGAAAGCGTAGCACTTCCTGTATTTAACAATCCTCAGCTTGTTGACGGAACAACAACAGACGACAATGTTCCGATGTATGTTTCTGAGGAGTCTGACACATATAAAAACAGCCCGCTTCCTGAGTTTGAGGGAACAGCTTCAAACCACAACGGACTTATGAAATCACCTTATTCAAGCCTTTCTGCTTTGAATTCTGACGAGTACATTGCAGAGCTTAACGCTCTCTATGAAAACGACAATCTTACATTTGAAGAAAAACAGCAGATGTACAGAGAGTTCAACTGGAACAGAGTTGTTGAAAGACCTAAGGTAATTTATAACGACAAGACAGATAAATATGTTATGTGGTGGCATCAGGACGGCCCGAGAATGGGTCTTTATTCCGTAGCTTCCGCAGGTATCGCAATATCCGATTCACCTACAGGCCCCTTTAAATATCTCTGCACAAGAAGAGTTACCCATACAGGTCAGTATACAACAGGCAACGGCGACGGTATGCTCCGTGACATGACTTTATTTAAGGACGATGACGGAACAGCTTATGTTGTTTATTCTTCAGAAGAAAACGCAACTACAATTATCCACAAGCTCAATGACGAGTACACAGGACTCAGCGGCGACTCAGAGGATATTTCACAAAATACACCTGCAAACTTTACAGAGGGTGTTGACTATGTGAGAGTATTCCCGGGTAACTACAGAGAAGCTCCGGCAATGTTTAAGGACGGAGATACTTATTATATGATTACTTCCGGTCAGTCCGGCTGGAATCCAAACCCATGCCAGTACTCTTATGTTGAGGGCGATATTTTCGGTGAGTGGGCTCCTAACAAGAAGTTTGCCGTTAATGATATCCCTTACGGAACACAGCAGGAAACAACATTCAGAAGCCAGAGTACATTTGTGCTTCCGGTTCGTGATGCGGACGGAAACATAGTTCCCGGAAAGTTCGTTTACATGGGCGACCGTTGGTTCAGAGAAAACCTTCAGGATTCCCGTTATATTTGGCTGCCATTAAACTTCAACGGTGAAACCCATGAAATCACAATGGAATGGCAGGACGAGTGGTCATTTAAGGATCTTATCGGAGAATCTGAGTACAAATTAGGTGATGTTAATCACGACAATAAAGTTAATATACAGGATGTTACCGATATCCAAAAATATATAGTACGAATATTGATAGATGAAACATTTGATGCTGCACTTGCGGATTATAATGGGGATGAAACCATTAATATTCTTGACGCAACGGCAATTCAGATTGATTTGGTAAAAGAGAGAATCTAATAATTCTATCTTTAAATAAGCGATAAAAACAGCTTCCGCGGTTCAAAATTAAAGAACTGCGGAAGCTGCTTCATTATGGATATTTATTTCTCTTCGTTAAGTGATTGTTCCAAATAGTGTTTTCCTTTTGCAATATATGAATCTTTTTGTTGGTCATTAAGAGCTCTGAATATTTTTAAAAGCTCAGTTTCTTTTTGATTTGTCGGAGTAAGTTCGTTGTAATTATAATCAAGAAGATAATCTATTGATACATTAAAATATGATGCTATTTGCTTTAATGTTTGATAGTCCGGTTCTCTTAAATTGCGTACATAATTACCTATGGTGGAAGGAGCAATATTGAGTTGACGACCACGCTCTTTTTGAGTTATAGATTTTTCTTCGATGAGATTTCTTAGAATATCACCAAATACCATTTTGTTCACCTTTCCCTCTAAAAATGCAAAATCTACCATTTTTCAGTATTGTTATTTTAACAAATATCATTCCTCTTTTGAATATAAAACAACAAAATGAATTAATTTTTTACATATTATAATAAATACTTGAAAATTATGGTAAAAATATATAACATCAAATTATCAAGATATGGAAATACGTTTATAGCATTAATTTATGCAAATAACTATTGACACATTATGTTAAGTATCTTATAGTTAATTAGACAGTAAGTTTTTAAAATCTCTGTGCAGTTGGTGGTTAATAATGAAAAAAGGCTTTGGAAGAATAATAACAATGCTTAGGAAAGAAAAAGGAGTCAGCCAGTGTCAGGCGGCAAAAGACTTGGGAATATCACAGGCTCTTATGTCACATTATGAAAACGGTATTAGAGAGTGCAGCCTTGAGTTTGTTGTAAAAATAGCAGACTATTATTCTGTTTCCTGCGACTATCTTCTGGGAAGAAGCACAAACAGAGGAGGAAGCTTATATAAAGAAGACAGGGAAGAGGAAACTGCTGCAGACAGAAAAAAAACAAAGCTTTCTGTTATTCATGCTTTGAATTACAAGATTATTTCCGATTCAATTGAGATTTTGTATGAGGCTTTGGCAGAATTAAACTCAAAAGCAGTGTCCTCAGATGTTACTGCATATTTCACCGCTTCTGTCTATAAAACTTACAGATTGCTTTACGAGCTGTACGAAGCGGGAAACGGAAGAATTTTTTCTGTGCCGTCTGAGGTTTTTGAAGGATTCTGCAATTCCATTATGGAAACATCTTTAGCAAAAATTAAATATGAAAACAAATCAATTCAGATAAATGCTGTTGATATAAACAGCATAAAACATCTGAATATCCTCAATCCCGAGAGGATTTCTGAGATTGCTCCGGAAAAATACACCTCACTGTCTAACCTGATACAAAATGCAGAAAAACAGATGAATTATAAGCAGAAATAAACTATTATATGGGTTAACCATTTCCCGCTTTTGTTTGACTGTAAATGTATAATATAGTATAATCAGAGGTGTTTCAATTTGAGTAGACAGTATTTGAAAGGACTGCGATAAATGAAAGAAAAATTTACTACAGGAAAAAGATTTAGTTTTCATAATTCAGATGAATTTAATCCGAATTCTGTTCAAAATATATTTCTGAGAGTTTTTGCGTCGTGGCTGTTTTCAGCAGGCTTAATGACGTTTACCGCCGGTACGGCAGACATATTGAACGCAGGATATGCGGCTCATGTAAATATTTTTATTATGATTTTACTAATGGGGGCTGTATTCTTTTTCGCAACTTCCTTTGTGTTATTTTCAAAAAGCAAATATTTTGACAGTGGATTTCTATTGTTTTCATTGTTGACGTATACTGTGATTGTTGTAGCAGCCCGTGATAACTATGCACTTTTGGCGGGAGTGCTGGTGTTTTGGGCTTTTGTTTTGTATTACATTGTTAAATACCGTGTAAAAATGTTTGAAGGCATTAAAGTAAAGGATATCCCGCTAAAAATTTATACGGCTTTAATGGCGTTGTTGTTTGTGGCTTTTGTGGGAGGATACGGTGTTTTCAGATACATTACATACAGTTCGCCAAACTTCGATTTTGGTATTTTTTCGCAGATGTTTTATTATATGAAAGAGACATTTCTTCCTCTGACTACTTTGGAAAGAGGAACGCTGCTTTCACATTTTGCAATTCATATATCCCCGATTTATTATCTTTTACTTCCCGGATATTTAATTTTTCCATGCCCTGAATATCTTCAAATTATGCAGGCTCTCGTTATAGCAAGCGGAGTAATACCTTTATATTTAATTTGTAAGCATTATCTGCTTTCTAATAAAATCGTAGTATGTTTAGTAACTGCGTATTTCTTTTTCCCTGCATTGTCAAGCGGGTGTTTTTATGATTTACACGAAAATTGTTTTTTGGTACCTTTGCTTCTGTGGTTTTTTTATTCTGCGGAGAAAAGAAAAATTCCGCTTTTTTATCTGTTCGGTATATTGACTCTGCTTGTAAAAGAGGACGCATTTATCTATGTGATTTTTGCCTGTATTTATTTTATTATCGGAAAAAAGATGTATTATCATGGAGCTTTAATGATGATATTCTCCGCTATGTATTTCGGTATTGCTTTATTGTTATTATATTTGCAGGGGTACGGGGCGATGGTTAACCGTTTTGATAACTTTATGGCGGTTAAAAACGGCAGTTTGATAGAGGTTTTGAAGACAGTATTTGTAAATCCGGCTTTGGTGATCTCTGAATCCTTTGAAATTGAAAAACTTCTGTACGCAATAACTATGCTCGGAACTTTGGGGTTATTGCCGCTGTTTGGTAAAAAACCTCAGCAATTGATTTTGCTGATGCCATTAATTCTTATGAACTTAATGCCGGATTATACCTATCAGCATTCAATATATTTTCAGTACAATTTTGGTTCCTCTGCATTTTTATTGTACTTGTCTGTAATGAATATCAGTGCATTGAAAGGAAACTTTAAAAGATTTATAGCTTTATTTGTTGTGGCAGGGACAATTGCCGGATTTTTCTGCACAAGTGCAGGCAAGGCTTCTTATTTTAAAAAATATTTTGATGAGAAAGAAACAATTAATACAATAAATATGTATCTTGAGGATATACCGTCTGACGCCTCTGTAATCGCCGATACTTTCTTTATTCCTAAGCTGTCAAACAGAAAGGAAATTTATGAGAAAAGATATACCGATGTAAGGGACGTAGACTATTATATTTATGATATGAGAAGCAAAGCTGAAGAAAAGGAAAAAGAGATAGAAGAACTTATTTCAAAAGGTTATATTAAAGTTGCAGAAGAAAAAGGAATACTTACAATTTTGTCTGCTAAATAAAAAATTATGGCTGTGATGATTTTTAATATCATCACAGCCTTTTTACACGCTTACTGCATATTTTGTACTTTTTTAAAGTTTATAACAGTTATCTGTACCTATAAAAAAGATTAAAACTGTACATTTAACTATGACAGATTTTTTGGTAGAATATCAGCATATTGAAAACGAGGTGTTACTTGATGAAAAGAATAGTTACAATTCAGGATATTTCATGTCTCGGTAAATGCTCTTTAACTGTTGCTTTGCCGATAATTTCCGCCATGGGAGTGGAAGCGGCAATAATTCCTACAGCCGTGCTTTCTACCCATACAATGTTCAAGGGATTTACCTGCAAAGACCTTGACGACCAGATTGTGCCGATTACAGACCACTGGAAAGAACAGAATATAAAGTTTGACGGTATTTATACAGGTTATTTAGCGTCTGAATCACAAATTCAAACTGTGATGTCTGTTATTGAAAAATTGAAAGATAACACAGCGGTTATTGTTGACCCCGCTATGGCTGACAACGGCAAGCTTTACCCGGCTTTTAATGAAGCTTTTCCAAAGGAAATGGCAAAGCTCTGCGGTATTGCAGATATAATCTTGCCGAATATTACAGAGGCCTGTTTTATGACAGGGACAGAATACAAGGAAAAATATGACGAAAATTATATTTTTGACCTTGTAAAAAAGCTTTCACAGTTAGGCTGTAAAAAGATTATTCTTAAAGGCGTTGTTATGCACGGCAGCTACGGAGTTTTGATTTATGACTGTGCCGAAAACAGCTATAAAACTTATTTCCATGAGAGAATACCTGTTGGCTATCACGGTACGGGAGATGTGTTCTCATCTGCATTTGTGGGAGCAATGATGGGCGGCAAAAGTATTGAAGAAAGCGTAAAAATAGCCGCAGACTATGTTGTTGAGTGTATAAGAATAACCGCAGAAAGAGAAGGCTCTAACTGGTACGGCGTTGACTTTGAAACGGCAATACCTTTCCTTGTGGACAGAATAAGAAAGTAAATACGTTAAAAAAACACAGCTTTAAGATCGTTTCTTAAAGCTGTGTTTTTGTTAGAATTATCAGTTGTCAGCCGAGCTTTCGCTTTTGGACTTTGTCTTTTTAATTACCTTTAATCTTGAAAATTCCTCTCTGTCCTTTTCGTCCAGAGCGTCGGTTATAAATTTTATGGTTTCCTCAAACTTGGGAATCATAATGTTTTTAAGAGCGTTTGCTCGTTTTTGAGTCTTTTTAATGGCGTCTGCAAGTCTGTAGACGCTGTTTTCTATTTCTGCAAGCAATACGGTAAGACGTTTAACCTCTACAAATTTTAAATGAGCTTCGTCCAATGCATCGGTTGTGGTATACAGTCCGTAGTCAAGCTGAAAGCTTTCCTGCTCTGTTTCATCAATTGTAACAATCGGAATTTCCACACCCATAACGCTTCTGTAATTAAGCTTGATGCTGTTGTCAAGCGGAACAGACTGGCTTATTTCATCGCAAAAACCCATAAGGATATTTGCCTTTTGAAGTTTTAAATAGGCTTCTGCGTAGGTATCGTCTATTTTATCCTGAATTTCGTTTGCTTTATCAATAAGACTCATCATCTCACGTATGAGAATGTTTCTCTTTCTGTCAAGCAAATCAAAACCTATTTTTGCAAGAACCAAGGATTTTTTGGTATTCATTAAATTTCCCTTTGTGGGAACTGCCTGCATAGCCATAATTATACCTCTTGAGAAACGTAAAATTTATCGAGAATTTCGTCGTCCACACGGTCAAGCTCGGCTCTCGGAAGAGTTGAAAGAAGTTTCCAGCCAAGGTCAAGGCTCTGCTCAATAGTGCGGTTTTCATCTCCCTGATTAACAAACTTTTCCTCAAAAAGCTTACCAAACTGAAGATATTTCTTGTCGATTGGGGAAAGCTCTTCTTCACCGATAACGGAAGCCAAGGAACGGGCGTCGATAACCTTTGCGTAGGAAGCGAAAAGCTGGTTTGCAAGAGGGGAGTGGTCGGCACGGGTAAAGCCCTCGCCGATACCGTCCTTCATAAGTCTTGAAAGTGACGGCAAAACGCTTACCGGCGGGTAAAGTCCCTGTCCCTGCAAGCTTCTGTCAAGAACAATCTGTCCCTCGGTGATGTAACCTGTAAGGTCCGGTACAGGGTGTGTGATGTCATCGTTTGGCATTGTGAGAATCGGTATCTGTGTAACAGAACCGCTGTGACCTTTTATCATTCCTGCTCTTTCATAGAGAGAAGCAAGGTCGGAATAAAGATATCCGGGATAACCCTTTCTTCCGGGAATTTCACCCTTTGAGGAGCTGAATTCACGCAAAGCCTCGGCGTATGACGTCATATCTGTCATAATAACCAGAATGTGCATATCAAGCTCAAAGGCAAGATATTCGGCTATTGTAAGGGCACAACGGGGTGTCAGAGTTCTTTCGATAATCGGGTCGTTTGAAAGGTTCAAAAGCATTACAACTCTCTGTAAAACGCCGCTTTCCTCAAAGCTTCTTCTGAAATACTCGGCAACGTCGTTTTTAACGCCCATAGCGGCGAAAACAATACCGAAGTTTTTGTTGTTGGCACCGCTTATCTTTGCCTGTCTTACTATCTGAACGGCAAGCTCGTTGTGCTTCATACCTGAACCTGAAAAGATAGGGAGTTTCTGACCTCTGATAAGTGTCATAAGAGTATCAATAGTTGAGATACCTGTGTTGATGTAGTTTTTAGGATATACTCTTGATACCGGGTTGATAGGCGTTCCGTTAATGTTTGCACGTTTAACTGGAAAAATATCTCCCAAACCGTCAATTGGTTTTCCGGCTCCGTTTAATACTCGTCCTATAATCTCGGGGGAAAGGGGCATTTCCATGGGACGGCCGGTAAGTCTTGCCTTTGTACCTTTAAGACCTATTGATTTAGTTCCCTCAAATACCTGAATAACAATTCTTTCGCCGTCTATCTGAACTACTCTGCCCTGTCTTATTGTGCCGTTTTCAAGTCTGATGTCTACAATCTCTTCAAAGGATACGCCTTTGATACCGTCCATAACAAGGAGAGAACCGTTAATTTCCTTAACGCCTACATAATCTATAACCATGCTGTTTTCCTCCTTATTCAATAGAATTTAATTTTTCGTCAATCTCTTTGATGTATTCGTCGAACATATCAAGTCGGTTGTTTGGAATATCATATTTCATTTTTGTAAGCTTGTCGAAAAGTCCAAGCTTAATAATCTGAGAAATCGGAACTGCGTTGGAAATAATTTTTTGAGCTTTTTTATGAAGATGAAGTATGGTTTTCATCATAAGCTTTTGCTTTTCAAGGGGAACAAAGGTGTCGTCTGCATGGAAAGCATTCTGCTGTAAAAAGCCTACTCTTATTACACGGCAGGTTTCGATAACCAGCTTTTGGTCATCGGGAAGTACGTCAGAACCGATAAGCTTTACAATTTCCATCAGTCTGCTTTCTTCCTGAAGCAAATAAGAAATTTTATTTCTGTATTTAATAAATTCCTTGCCTTGATTTTTCTCAAACCATGGGTCAAGGTCGGTAAAGTATTCGCTGTAGCTGTCAATCCAGTTTATTGCAGGATAATGTCTTGCATAGGCAAGAGCCTTGTCCAATGCCCAGAAACAGCGGGTAAAACGCTTTGTGTTCTGTGTTACAGGTTCGCTGAAGTCAGAACCCTGTGGAGAAACCGCTCCGATAATTGTTACCGAACCCTCTGCTCCGCAAAGCACGTTTGCACGTCCTGCTCTTTCATAGAATTCAGAAAGTCTTGAGGGGAGATATGCAGGGAAGCCTTCCTCCGCAGGCATTTCTTCCAAACGTCCTGAAATTTCACGCAAAGCCTCTGCCCAACGGGAGGTGGAGTCTGCCATAATAGCTACGTGATAACCCATATCCCTGTAGTATTCCGCAAGTGTAAGTCCCGTGTAGATAGAAGCTTCACGGGCGGCAACAGGCATATTTGAGGTGTTTGCAATAAGAACGGTTCTGTCTGTCATCGGACGGTTTGACTTAGGGTCAATAAGCTCGCTGAACTCGTCGAGAACCTGGCTCATTTCGTTTCCTCTTTCACCGCAGCCTACGTATACGATAATGTCGGCGTCACACCATTTTGCAAGCTGGTGCTGAGTCATTGTTTTACCTGTTCCGAAGCCTCCGGGAATAGCTGCTGTACCGCCTTTTGATACAGGGAAAAGGGTGTCTATAACTCTCTGTCCTGTGATAAGGGGAACGGTAGCAGAAAGTCTTTCCTTTACCGGTCTTGGTGTTCTTATCGGCCATTTTTGGCAAAGCGAAAGATCGTGCACATTTCCTTTATCATCTCTCAGCTTTGCCACTGTGTCAAATATTTTGTATTCACCGTCGGGAGCAATTTCCACCACTGTGCCGCTTATTGCAGGCGGCACCATAAGTCTGTGCTCTATGATAGGTGTTTCCGGCAAGGTAGCGTAAATATCTCCGCCTTTAAGCTTATCACCAAGTCTTACCTTCAGTGTTACGTTCCACTTTTTTTCCGGGTCAAGGGAAGATACGGACGAGCCTCTGCTGATGAAAGCTCCCGACTCCTTTTCAATTTCTTTAAGCGGTCTTTCAATACCGTCGAATATGTTGTCGATTATACCGGGTCCCAAAAGCACGTTCATGGGAGAGCCTGTTCCCACAACCGGGTCGCCGGGTTTAAGTCCTGTGGTTTCCTCATAAACCTGAACGGTGGTAAATCCGTCGTTAATACCGATAATTTCACCTACAAGCTTTTCCTCACCCACATATACCATTTCCATCATGGAAAAACAGGTGGCGTTTTTAACAGTAACAACAGGTCCGTTTATACCGTAGATTACGTTACTCTCCATATTAAAGCACCACCTTTAAGTTAGAATTTTCTGTAAACCAATCTCTTTGGTTTAAAAGAGAAGTGTCCATTGTGTCGTCGGCAATGGCTTTTAAATTGTCACAGCGGCATTTAAGTCCGCCGATTTCAATGGAGCTGTCCTCGATAACCTGTACTTCGCCTGAAAACTTTGAAGCTGCAGGGTCAAAATATTTTTTATCCTTAGGCGACATATAAAGAACAACAGGATTGTTTTTAAACATCTCTGCCATTTTTTCCGCACTTTTTAAAAGAGCGTCGCCGTACTCCTTTGTTTTGGCATATTCTTTAAGCCTTAAAGCGGCGTTTGTAAAAATTTCCTCGGTCATCTGCAAACGCATATTGTATATGTGTCTGCGGCTTTCCTGCTCACGCTTGGCAAGCTCGCCGATCATTTTTACTTTTTCTTCGGAAACCTGTGCCTGAATAAGGTCAAAAGCTTCCTGCAGGCTTTCGTCTTCAACCTGCTTGAGTTCTTCCGCTTTTCTTTTTTCAATATCGTTTATTATTTCTTCCTTTTGTTTCTCCGCATACTTGTGTATGGCGTTCAGGAAGTTGTTTGTAATCATGGCGTCATTCATTATAATACCTCTTTGCTGTAAAAGTGTTTGCTGCCGATTGTTATGCCGCAGATTATAGTTTAACACCTATGGCATCCTGAACATACTTTGTAATACTGTCTTTGGTTCTTCCGTTGCCGTGACGGTCGGGTATTTCCACGATAAGAGGCTGACGTCTGTTGAGCTTCAAATCGTAAATCAATTCCGGACAAAGGGAAACGAGTCTTTCCGTCATAAGGATTACAGCTATTTCCGGATTATCCATAGCTTTCATAAGCTCATCTCTTACCTCGCTGTCGCTGTGAATTACAACACCGTCAATTCCTGCAAGACGAAGTCCCATTTTTGTATCTACATTGTCGCTAATCAAGAAAAATTTCATAATTATCCCAGCTTTGAAAGAATCATAATTGAAATAAGCATACCGTAAAGGGCACAGCCTTCGCCGAGGGCAACGAAGATAATTGACTTACCGAAGTTTTTGGAATCCTCGCTTGTTGCACCTATAGCAGCAGGAGCAGCACCGCCAACGGCAATACCGCCGCCGATACAGGAAAGACCTGTTGCAATACCTGCACCTATAAGACCCATTCCCAAATCACCGCCTGAAACGGCACCTGTTGTTGCTGCCTCAGCTGCACCTGCAACTGTAGGGAACAGAAAGCAAACTGCAAAAACTGCAACGAAAGAAGCTATCTGTGTGTAAACTGTTTTCTTAGGGCTTTTTCCTTTTTCAAAAGCCTTAACGCAAAGAACTACTGAAAGAACAAGAAAAGCTACCGGAATTGCTAACATTACAAAATCTAAAACTGTCATGGTAAAAACCTCCGAATTTTTATAATTAATGATTATTAAATAATTTATCTCTCCGCTTTTTTAAGCTTAAGGGGAGTATAAGCTCTGCCTTCGCCGATATAGAAGCGGCTGAACATTTCGTAGTATTCCAAACGAAGAACCTGAATTGCCACCAAAAGTGCCTCAAGTCCCAGTACGATAATATTTCCTATGATTACGGTTATTACATAGCCTGTACCGCCTATCATTTCCGCAAGAACAAATACAACCTGCATCATTCCTGCGTGAACAAGTACAAATGCTCCTACACGCAAAAAGCTCATTGTGTTTGTTACATAGCTCAAAAGAACCTCAAACATCTCGAAAATGTTGTCAACAATGAAACCGCCCCATTTTTCGGGCTTCCAGTTTTTGTTGCCCTCAACAAGCTTTGAAAGCGGCTCTCTGAGGAAAACAAGAACAAGGGGAACAACGATAAGCAAAACAATGTAAAGCGGAGTCATTATCGGAATGTTTAAAAACATCTGGCATACAAGGCCTGCAACTACCGAACTGTAGAACACAAGTCCCGCAAGTCCGTTTATTCCGAATACTGCTTCTCCCACGCTTTTGCGTTTCAGCGAAGAATATATATTTAAAAACATCGCAATAATCAGAAGAACAACGCCTATTCCAACAGCACTGTAAATTATATAGTTTGTTGTGGCAGGTGCCATTACCTCTATGGGTTTTTCTTCAAATCCGAATAAAGACTTGTAAAGGGGATCCAAAACGTGTTCAAAGCCGAATACGCTTCCGAAAACGGCACCGAATATGGTTGATGATACGGCACAGGGAATTAAAAGTCTGCCTATGGGCATATTTCGTTTTTTCCACATAAAGATTGCGGCAAACAAAAGTATTATGCCGTGACCTACATCGCCGAACATTATACCGAATAAAACTGTATAAGTGATAGCTATGAATGTTGTAGGGTCAATCTCATTGTAATTAGGCAAGCCGTACATCTCTGTGTAATACTCAAAAGGCCTTGAGAAAAAGCAGTTTTTAAGCTTTACAGGAGGGTGGCTTTTCAGCATATTTTTGCCGTCGTCTGTGGTTATTTCCACGCTTTCCAAGGTTTCAAGCTGTTTTACCAGTGTTTCAGCCTGATTTTCAGGAACCCAGCCTGTTATTATAAAGCTTTGGTTATATCTCATAGCCTTGAGCTTTATGGTGCAGTACAGATTTTCCTGCTCCAAATGAGTATAAATTCTGTTTAGGGTATTACGGTTTGCTTTTTTGAATTCCTCAATTTTACGGTTTGATTCTTCCAAGTCTTTTTTAAGCTCGGAAAGCTTCGCCTGCTGACTTTTATAGTAGTCCTCGGGAAGTCCCTTGAATTCTCCCAAGGCGTTATGCTCAAAATAAAGACCTGAGAAAATTCTGTCAACCTCATCGCTTTCTTCGATTGGTGCTACATAAACGCCCCAGCAATAATTATCGTCCGAGGTGCAGGGGAAGAAAGCTACATAGGGGTTGTCCTCGTAATTTACAAGCTTTTTATAGCTGTCCAAAGGGAGCCTGCCGAAATTTACTTTTATATACTCGCAGGCGGAGATTTTTTCAAATTCCAAATCAAGCCCTAAAAAATGACTTGTCTGCTCGATGACATTCATACAGTTTGATATGTCGTCGTTAATTTTGTCACGCAATGAAATTATTTGCGAAAGACTGTTGACTGCCTCTGACGACTGTTTAAGCAGTTCCGCTTTTTTTATATGGTCGTCATCGGCAAGGTCAAGTTCCGGTTCAAATCCGATTTCATCAAAAAGACTTTTCAACTTTTCAAGGGGAGCTGAAAAGTTATTTTTAATTGAAACAGGAACAAACTTATCCGTTTCTGAATAAAATTTGTTGACTTCTTCCGGCTGAAAAATTTCGGATTTTCCGCAAATTTCCGCTGCTTTGTCAAAATCCTTTAACAGCCCGATAATTCCTATGGATTTAATCTGGGCAACAGCCAAAATAATCACCTCTCAATTTATTTGCATTTTACAACAATCACAATCAATGGATTATCATTTCCTCTATAATATCCGGAGATACGGAATATCTTACGGATTCTATTATGGTGATAATGTTTGATATCTCTATGCCGACAATATACATATAGGCAATAAGCACAACGCCGGGATTTTGAGAAAAGTAAATCTTATTTCGACACAGCTTGTATCTTGCCTCCATGGGTATTCTCGACATATCGTGGTTGCCGTTTTTCATAATATTCCTGAATTGATGCATATCTGCCAAAATAGAAAAGAATTCCTCAATTTCACATCCGCAAAGGCTTTCTCTTTGTTCCTTAGTCAAAGTTCCGTAGGGGAGAAGATAGTCCTCGATTGCGGCACCTTTCATTTTGTATGATTTTTTCAGTCTGTATACCTTTCCTACATTTGAAAAATCAATTATCATATCAAAAAGCTTTTTTATTTCGGTTCTTTCAGATTTTGGATTATGCTTGTTGATTTCTGAGTAAATAAGGTCATACATATAACCGTAAAGGCTGTTCTCAATGGCGGCAAGATTAAGGTTTTCTCCGTTTTTCGGTACAAATTTTTTGAGCACACCGAAATATGGTGTGTGGGATATGGTATCCAAAAAATCGTTGTAATCCTTGCAGCTTGCAAGCTGAGACAGCTTAATATCCGTGTAGTTGTCAAAATAGCTGGGCAAAGAGAAAATATACTCCCGGCTTTTTCCTGTATTTAAGAGAATAAGATATTGTATAAGCTGGTTTATCTCATACCTCATTACAATGAACCTTGAAAAACCGTTGCCCGACCGTGACTCATACCTGCACAGCTGGTCAAAATCGTAAAATAACTTTTGCTTCAGCAAAAGCTCCACTTGACCTCTGTGCACATTTTGCTCGCTTATCTGAGAAAGAACCTCGTTATAATAGGTGTTGTTTTTCAGATAGTTTGCAACATCTGACACCGTTTTGCAGTGTATCAGATTATTATAGTCCTCCGGTGTCAGTCTTTTGCCGTATTTGGCCCTGGCTTTTGCCGGAATTGCACCGGAAGAGTCTATCAACGTCATTTTGTGCACCTCCTTCTATACTGTTGTAGATTTCAACTGTTATGAAGTGAGTTTCGCCCTTTTAACAATTTCCTCTATCCATTTTTCTTTGTTTTGGATATAATGGTTCTTCAGATTGTTTTCAATCTGTTCATGAAGGAGCTTGGTTTCCTGCCAGGACTTGTCAAGAGCAGCTCTTTCCGCCTGAGTGTTTTTTTCTGCTCTGGCTTTGGCTCTTTCTATAAATTCATCGTGAACCTTTTGTTTAGTCTCGGCAATCGCTTTTTCAGACTCTATTTTTTCCTTTTCAGCCTGTTCCTTCAAGCGTCTTGCTTCCTCATCCATCTCGACTATTTTTCTTATTATATCCTGCATAAATTCACCTCCGTTTCTTTTACTAACAGTTTATTATATTACTATATTAGATTTATTTCAAGATTTTATTTAATAAAGAAAACTGCATAAATCCTACATTTTGTAGTTTGCGTCAGAATATGAATAAAATAATCCGAACAGATATGTGGATAATGCATAACTGTTCGGATTTGTATCAGTTCTTTAAAGATTGTAAAGGAGCCGGTATTCTTCCGCCTCTGTTGACAAATTCCGCAGGTGAACCTGCTCTCAAAGGCATAACCGGACCCATACCCAAAAGACCGCCGAAGTTCAATTCCTCGCCGGCTTTTTTGCCTATGGCAGGGATAAGTCTTACTGCAGTGGTTTTAGAGTTTACCATTCCGATTGCCGCCTCGTCGGCAATAATTGCAGAGATTACCTCTGCTGAGGTGTCGCCGGGAACTACTATCATATCAAGGCCTACCGAGCAAACAGCGGTCATTGCCTCAAGCTTTGTAATGTCCAAAGCACCGCTTCTTGCAGCCGCAATCATTCCTGCGTCCTCGGTAACAGGAATAAATGCACCGCTTAAACCTCCCACGTGGGAAGATGCCATTACGCCGCCTTTTTTAACTGCGTCATTGAGCAAAGCAAGTGCTGCAGTTGTACCGTGACAGCCGCAAACCTCAAGTCCCATTGCTTCAAGTATATGAGCAACGCTGTCGCCTACGGCAGGTGTGGGAGCCAATGAAAGGTCAACAATACCGAAAGGCACACAAAGACGCTTGGAAGCTTCCTGAGCAACAAGCTGTCCCATTCTGGTAATTTTAAATGCGGTTTTCTTTATCATTTCGGCAATCTGTGAAATGTCTTTGCCCTTGCCCTCCTTGGCAAGAACAGCTCTTACAACTCCCGGACCAGAAACGCCCACGTTGATAACGCAGTCAGCCTCACCAACGCCGTGGAAGGCACCTGCCATAAAGGGGTTATCCTCCGGAGCGTTGCAGAAAACAACAAGCTTTGCGGCTCCTATGCAGTCCTTATCAGCTGTAAGCTCTGCAGATTTTTTAACCGCATATCCCATTTTCTTTACTGCGTCCATGTTTATTCCGGCTTTTGTTGAACCTATGTTTACAGAGGAGCAAACCCTTTCTGTAGAAGCTAAAGCTTCCGGAATACTCTCTATAAGAGCGTAATCGCCGGCGGAAAAACCCTTGTGAACAAGAGCGGAATATCCTCCGATAAAGTTTATGCCCAGTGTTTCTGCGGCTCTGTCAAGAGCATAAGCAAATTTTACTACTCTTTTGCTCTGACACGGTGCGGCAATCATGCCGATAGGAGTAACAGCTATTCTTTTGTTAATAATCGGAATACCGTACTCGTTGCTTATATCTTCGCCTGTTTTTACCAAGTCCTGACCGTAACGGCAGATTTTATCATAAATTTTGTCGCAGGCTTTGTCAATATTATCGTCAATACAGTCCAAAAGCGAAATTCCCATTGTGATTGTACGCACATCGAGATTTTCGTTGTCTATCATATTTATAGTATCAAGAATATCCTTTGTTTCAAGCATAAAAAATTCCCTCGTATCTGCTTTTATAGTTTTTTAAATTTTGTGCATACTGTTGAAGATATCTTCATGCATTACATGAACCTTCATTCCCATGGAATTTCCTGCTTTTTCAAGCTCTTTTTGAACCTCTGACAGCATAATCTTGGAGCTGTCGATTTCAATAAGCATTATCATGGCAAAAACGTCCTGCAAAACGCTCTGGGTTACCTCAAGAATATTAGCGTGAACATTTGCACAGGCACTTGACACTTTGCTTAAAATTCCGATTTCGTCTTTTCCGATTACGGTTACAATAGCTTTCATCATTTTCCTCCTGTTACTTTTGCACCGGATAAATCCGTACATTTTTAAATATTAACGCTCTTATTATACTATATTATGTGGTGAATTGTAAAGCATAAACCGCCTTTATTTGCCAAAGCCTGCATTTTATAAGGGTAAAAATTGCAATACAGGAGAAAAAGCCCCGATTTTGAAAGGTAACAGCCAATGCAGTTGTATTGCATACAGCATTGTATTATGTTAAAATAACCCAAGGGGGATTTATCATGATAATTTGTGACAGCCACGTTCATTCAAAATTTTCCTTTGACGGTGAATGTTCGGCAGAGATGCTGTGCAGTTGTGCCGTAGAAAAGGGAATATCATCTATTACAATAACAGACCATTGCGAGGTTGAGTGTCTTCATACCTCAGAAACAGAATACGGTGATATGAGAAAAAATATTCCCTTATCCTTTGAAGCGTCTAAGCAGGCCGCAGGGGAATTTGCGGGAAAGCTTGATGTATATACAGGGGTTGAGATGGGTCAGCCTCTTTCAAATCCGGAGTTAAGGGAAGAGATACTCAGCAAAGGTCAAATTGACTTTGTTTTGGCTTCTCTTCATAGCCTTGACGAAACAGAGGATTTTTATTATTTAAAATATACCGAGGATAATGTGAAGACATATCTTGAAAGATATTTTTCTCAGCTTTTGGATATTTCTCTGTGGGACGGCTTCGACAGCCTGGCTCACCTTACATATCCTATCAGATATATGTACGCACAGCTTGAAAAAATGCCGGATTTAAAACCATACGGTGAGGTTATAGACGAGATTTTCCGCAACCTTGTAAAAAATAAAAAAGCGTTGGAAATAAATGTCGGAGGCTGCCGAAGTGCGGTAAAAGCTCCTCAGCCTGACTTTGACCTTGTTAAAAGATTCAGGCAGGCGGGCGGAAAATATCTTACTTTCGGAAGTGACGCCCATAATACCCAAGCTTTAGGAGCATATTTTGAAAAGGCAAGGGAAATAGCTGTAAAGGCAGGCTTTGACTGCTATTATGTGTATAAAAATCATCAGCCTGTACCGATTATGCTTTAAAAGAAATGCTCTTTGTCTACAGTTGTGTAAAAAGTGAATTTAGAAAAATAAAGAGTTATCGGGGGAACACAGACGTGGGTTCACGGCAAAAAACAGTTCACAGGACTGTTTTTTGTTCACTCCTGTGTTTTTTTGCAGCATTTTAAGACCTTGGAGGACGCTGTCCTCCAAACCGCCTGCCAAAGGGACAGTGGTCCCTTTGGAATCCCAAAATTTCCCAAAAAACATTTGCTATACAACCAAAAGAAAATCAAAACGGATACCCAATGTGTTTTGCAAAGGGTATCCGTTTTTTATTAAAAACAATTATTAACAACCTTATTGTATTTTCATATTATATAATGTTAAACCGCAAATAAAGGGGTGTTAGGTTTGGCTTTTGATACAAGGGAATTGTTTGCCCGCTTAATTCAATGTGAGGCGGGTGGAGAAGGAAACGACGGAATGAGAGCGGTTGCCTCTATTATTGTAAACCGAGCCAGTGTTGAAACAGGCGAGTTCTCAAGAATAAGCAACGGAGGCGACGTAAGAGCTATCATTGAACAGCAGGGACAGTTTACCTGTATGAAAACAGAGGTGGGAGGAATATATAACTCCCAAAATGTTTATAATATGGACCCTGATGAGGAGCATTATGAAATTGCAGACTGGGCTTTGGCAGGAAATACTTTTCCGCCGGTGGGTAATTCTTTGTTTTTCTTTAATCCCTACAGTCCGGACTGTCCGCCTTATTTTCCGACAAAAGTCGGAGTGATTTACAACAGAGTCGGAGCACATTGTTTTTATGCACCG
This sequence comes from uncultured Clostridia bacterium, assembly GCA_944380855.1. GTDB lineage: Bacteria > Bacillota > Clostridia > Oscillospirales > Acutalibacteraceae > Limousia. The sequence goes on from CALWIW010000003.1 coordinate 22,336, forward strand.
ACGCCGTTATATGACAAAACATAAGGGAGCGATTTTTTATGAGCAACAGTATTGACTTGGGAAAGATTTACGGTGTAGGAAGTTGTCCGGAAGACGGCTGCGTGTATACAGGAGTAGTAAATCCGAATATTCCTTCATTGGAACAAATTGCGGCGTATAATATCGCACTGAGCAAAGGCGTGGAAATTCTTCCTGAATATCAGGACAAAAGTCCTGTGCAGAATAAACCCAACAATACCAAAGACAGCGACAAAAATCAGATTCAGAACAGTCAAACTCCGAGTACCTTGCCTTATTTCCCTCCTCAGGATTTTGTTCCTACGCCTTCAACAACAATAGGATACGGTCCGGATACCGGTATGAAAGACATGAGTAATCAAAACATGAGGGAAATGACACAGGAAGAAAGACTGAACGAGATGAACAGCGGAATTAACAGCTACAGCGATGCGTTCCCTGTTACCTCAGAGAGCATACAGTTTTTAAACGGTTTTATCCGAACCCAAATAGGACGCCGTGTTCATGTTGATTTCCTTGTGGGAAGCAATACCATGACATCAAAAGAGGGTTTCCTGCTTGGCGTCGGTGCAAACTATATCCTTATAAATGAAATTGATACCAACGATATTACAGCCTGCGACTTTTATAATATAAAATTTATCAGAATTTTTTACTGATGTTTTGGAAATTTACAGAGTTTCCAGAAGTTCAACAATAACAGAATTAGAGAGCAAAAATCCCTGCGGAGTTAAAAAAAGTCTGCGGGGATTTTTTTCTACAGTACATAAGCCTGCATTTTGAAACAGCCGGGCTTTGCGGTAAAAAATTTCCGAAACAGAGAGGTTAAAAGTTTTTTCAAATTCGGAAATAAGCAGTCCGGATTTAAGTCGGAGTTTTAGCATAATATAGGTTTCAATATCCGAGCAGTCCTCATCTCTGTGCCAGATATTTTGACGGAATTTCTCAATGCTTCTGTCATAGTAAAACCTCTTACCTTCAATAAACGAATGAGCCGACGGCCCTATGCCTAAATAATCTTCCATATTCCAGTATTTTAAATTATGCCTGCTTTCATATCCGGGCTTTGAAAAATTCGATATTTCATACTGCAAAAACCCTTTATTTTCCAAAAGCTCACAGGATTTTAAATAGAGATTGGCTTGAATATCTTCATCGGGAAATTCATAGTCGCTGCGGTTTTTCCAAAACCTTGTATTTTTCTCAACCTTTAAAATATATGAAGATATATGTGTTATATTAAGTGAGGAACAAAAATCAATGGTATATTTTAAAGAGCTTTCCGTCTGCTTCGGTATTCCCAGCATTACGTCGATAGAGATGTTGGGAATACCGCTTTTTTGTGCTTTTTCCACGGTGTTTTTTACATCGTCGTTTGTATGCTTTCTGCCAAGAAGAAAAAGCTCTTCTGGTACGGCAGTCTGCATTCCCACAGAAAGCCTGTTTATGCCGCAGCTATTTAAAATGTCAAAGTCAAATTCCTGAGAAACGCACTCGGGATTTGCTTCAACTGTTATTTCGCAATTATCGGCAACGCTGAAATATTTTCTTATTTCATCTATAATTGATGAAATTCCTAAAGCACCGATTATGCTGGGAGTGCCTCCTCCGAAATAAACCGTATCCACAGTGCGGTTGGGATATTTCTCGGAAAAATACTTTATTTTGTCTTTCAGCAGGTCGGTATATAGAGAATACCTTTCCTCGTTTCCACGCATACTGAAAAAATCACAGTATGCACATTTTGAGCCGCAGAAAGGAATATGAATATAAAGCCCTAAAGTTTTTGAATTCACCGTAAAAACCTCCTTAGAAAGGGGAGAGGGGCAGAAACCATAAAAGCTTCTGCCCCAATTTGGAAGGTATATGAAAAAATATGAAAAAAAGCTAAATTCTATCGTAAGAACACACACCGTCTCCTTACGTCAAAATAATAATACACTAAAATGAATAAAATGTCAAGAGTTTTTCTGATTAATTTGCTTAATGTGCTAATTTTTTATATTTTTTCTCTAATTGTTGACTGGATAGAGAGAAAATAGTAAAATAATAAAGATAGAAATTTTTAGGCAAGCGGAGGAAATAAAGTGTCAGATTTAAAAAATCAGATTGACAAGCGAAGAACTTTTGCGATTATTTCGCACCCTGACGCAGGTAAAACAACACTTACGGAAAAACTGCTCCTTTACGGCGGAGCTATCAATGTTGCAGGTTCTGTAAAAGGAAAGAAAACCGCAAAACACGCCGTTTCGGACTGGATGGAAATAGAAAAACAGAGAGGTATTTCCGTTACTTCTTCTGTGCTTCAGTTTAATTATAACGGATACTGTATAAATATTTTGGATACCCCGGGACACCAGGATTTCTCCGAGGATACCTACAGAACTCTTATGGCTGCCGATTCTGCGGTAATGGTAATAGACGCTTCTAAAGGTGTTGAAAACCAGACAAAAAAGCTTTTTAAGGTATGTGTAATGCGTCATATACCTATTATTACATTTATAAACAAGATGGACAGGGACGCAAAAAGCCCTTATGACCTTTTGGAAGATATAGAAAATGTTCTGGGAATAAACACCTGCCCCATGAACTGGCCTATTGCCTCAGGTAAAGAATTCAGAGGCGTTTACGACAGAAGCAAAAAAGAGATACTTTGCTTTACCGCAAACAACGGTCAGCATGAGGTTGAAAAAAAGACTGTATCTCCCGACGACCCTGAGCTTGAAAAATATGTTGGTTCTCTCCATAAGCAGGAGCTTTTGGACGATATAGAGCTTTTGGACGGAGCAGGCGACGAATTTGATATCGAAGCTGTCAGAACGGGAAAGCTTACGCCTGTATTTTTCGGTTCTGCTTTGACGAATTTCGGTGTAGAGCCTTTTCTTGAGGAGTTTTTAAAGCTTACAACACCTCCCCTTCCCAGAGAAACCATAGAGGGTGTAGTTCAGCCCTATGACGACAGTTTTTCAGCCTTTGTATTTAAAATTCAGGCAAACATGAACAAGGCACACAGGGACAGGATTGCTTTTATGAGAATTTGCTCCGGCAAATTCCAAAAGGATATGGAAGTATATCATGTTCAGGGTGAGAAAAAAATAAGACTTTCCCAGCCACAGCAGATTATGGCACAGGAAAGAGAGATAATTGACGAGGCGTATGCCGGAGATATTATCGGTGTTTTTGACCCGGGTATTTTTTCCATAGGTGATACCATATGTACGGCATCGAATAAAGTAAAGTTTAAGGGTATTCCTACCTTTGCTCCTGAGCATTTTTCTCTTGTAAGACAAAAAGATACAATGAAAAGAAAGCAGTTTGTAAAGGGAACAACTCAAATTGCTCAGGAAGGTGCTATTCAGGTATTCCGCGAGCTTGACGCAGGTATGGAAGAGGTTATTGTCGGAGTTGTAGGCGTTCTTCAGTTTGATGTTTTTAAATACAGACTTGAAAACGAATATAATGTAGATGTAATTATGGAGGGTCTGCCTTATCAGTTTATAAGGTGGATCGGCAACAAGGACGTTGATCCTAAAAAGCTTGACCTTGCATCTGATACAAAACGTATATGTGATATGCGTGGAAATAATCTTCTGCTCTTTACAAGCTATTGGAGCATAGACTGGGCTTTGGAGCATAACAAAGGACTTATCCTTGAAGAATTCGGAAATGTATAAATGAAATAAATGTTGTATAGCAAATGTTGTGCAAAAATTTTGGGATGCCAAAAGGACGATTGTCCCTTTGGCAGGTGGTTTGGAGGACAGCGTCCTCCAAGGTCTTAAGATGCGGTAAAAACGCAGGAGAGGAGCAAAAAACAGTCCGGTGAACTGTTTTTTGCCGTGAACCCACGTCTGTGTTCCCCGATAACTCTTTTTTATCTGAATTTTACTTTTTACACAACTTTTGACAAAGAACCGAAATAAATTATCCCCTTTGCGGAAAGTTTTACCGTCAAAGGGGATTTTCTTTTAATGCTTATAAAAGCATGATATACGGAATAAGGTTTATAACAAACAAAACAGCAAGCAAACTGAAAGCGATAGGTGTGTTCACACCGCCCGAGGTCTGAAGCTTTGCGTTTGCTTCGTCAGCAGAATTACATTCTTTTTTAATTTTGCTTATATTTTTGATACAGTGCTTATAATAAAGCTTGTTGGCATTAAAACCTACAATTATATTAATAATTAAGTTTATAAGTGATAAAAAGGTTGGTGCCAAAAATATCAAAAGCTGGTCAACGGGCAGACGCAAAGCGTTTTGAGCCATTAAGAAAGTATTGTACTGAGAGGTGGCTGCCACGCCTGACATATCTGCAAGCTGATTGAAAATATTAATATACATATCCGAGTAATTTATCAGAGTGGAAGCAAGGATAAGCAAAAAATTCAAAGAGCAGATAACCGCACCTATTTTGTACATTTTTCTGTAAAGGAGATATCCTCCCGAGAATAAAAATCCTGCAAAGCTGAATTTTGATTTGCCTGTTCCTTTTATTCTTTTAAAAACATTTAAAAAATAAAGGCTGTTTGCTTTTACATATTTGGCTGTTTCTCCCACCGTGACTCCATTGTCAATGACTTCCTCAGGGTTCATTCCTCCCAAGGGATCCAACGTAACAGCACCCATTGGCGGCATACCGAAAGGCGGCATTCCTCCGAAATCGCCGGGCTGCTGACCGAAAGGATTATTCTGACCGTTAGCCCCGTAAGAAACCTTTTGAGCTTTTTCGTTTAAGGGTTCTCCGCAGCCGTTGCAGAAGAAAGTTCCCTTTGGATTTTGTCTTCCGCATTTTTTGCATATTATAAAATCGCTGTTTGTTTCCTGAGAATTGCTGTTTGAATTTTCATATGTGAAGCCTTGATTGTGTTTTGATTCGTTAACACAGTGACCGATATTTTCATAACATTCTCTGTGATGGGGAGTTCCGCAAAGAGGACAAACAACAATGTCGTCGTCCGCGTGAAAGTTTTTATTGCATACCGGACATTTTTCACCTATATAATCCACGTAATCACCGTCCTGTTCATGGTAGTTATTATTAGGTATTATATCAAAATTAATTAAAAAAAACAATAATTTTCACATTCTTTTAAGATGTATTTAGGCTTTACTTTTAAATGAAATTAGGATATAATAAAATGCAATCGTTTTTATTTTATTGAATAATGAGGTATTATAATGCTGCAATTTGAAGAATTAAAACTTGAACTTGAGGGATTGAAGCCCGAAATAGACGACTTGGCAGATGCTTTGGGTCTGAAATCCATAATGTCGGAAATTGAACAGCTTGAACACAGAGCGGCTGAGCCGGGTTTTTGGGACGATATGGAAAAATCTCAAAAAATACTCCAAAGAACCAGCAATCTGAAAACAAAGGTAGAAGAATTTGAAAAGCTCAAAAATTCTTATGATGATACATTGACTCTTATTGAGCTTGGAAATGAGGAAGAAGACCTTTCTTTGCTGGAAGAAGCTCAAAACGAGCTTGAAGCAATTAAGAAAAAACTTGAAAAGCAGCGTCTTAAAACTCTGCTTACAGGTGAATACGATAAAAATAATGCAATCCTTACTTTTCATGCCGGTTCAGGCGGTACAGAGGCTCAGGATTGGGCACAAATGCTTTATAGAATGTATACACGCTGGGCTGTGGCACATGATTTTAAGGTTAAAGAGGTTGACTACCTTGACGGCGATGAAGCAGGACTTAAAAGTGCTGTTTTGCTTATAGAGGGTGAAAATGCATACGGTTATCTGAAAAGCGAGGCAGGAGTTCACAGGCTTGTCCGTGTTTCTCCTTTTGACAGTGCAGGCAGACGCCACACAAGCTTTTCTTCCTTGGAAGTTATGCCGGAAATCGACGACGATATTAAAATTGATATTGCTCCCGAGGATATTAAGATGGATGTTTACCGTGCCAGCGGTGCCGGCGGACAGAAGGTTAACAAAACTTCATCTGCCGTAAGACTTACTCATATTCCTACGGGAATTGTTGTTGCCAGCCAGGTTGAAAGAAGCCAGTTCCAAAACAGAGACGTGGCTATGAAAATGCTTATGTCAAAGCTTATGGAAATCAAGGAAAGAGAACATCTGGAAAAAATTGAGGATATTAAAGGTGTTCAGAAAGAAATTACTTGGGGCAGTCAGATAAGAAGCTATGTTTTTATGCCTTACACCCTTGTTAAAGACCACAGAACAGGTTTTGAAACAGGAAATATCAATGCGGTTATGGACGGAGAATTAGACGGCTTTATAAATGCATATCTTAAAGCCGCAAGTCAGGGAGAACTGCAAAATAATTAATTTTACAGAGGTAAAATGTTATGAAATATCTTGTAATGCTTTGTGACGGTATGGCTGACGAGCCTTTTGAGTCACTTAATAATAAAACTCCTATGGAGCTTGCAAAAAAGGATTGTATGGATTTTCTTGCTTCAAAAGGAGAGGTGGGAACAGTTAAGACAGTTGCTGAGGGCTTAAAGCCCGGCAGCGATGTGGCAAATCTTTCAGTTTTAGGCTATGAGCCTGCGAAATACTACAGCGGAAGATCTCCTCTTGAGGCTGCAAGTATCGGAATTGACTTAAAGCCCGATGACGTAACATTGAGATGCAACCTTGTGACTCTTTCCGACGAGCCGAATTATGAGGATAAAACAATGGTTGACTATTGTTCCGACGATATATCTTCAGCGGAAGCTAAAATTCTTATTGAATATATTCAGGAAAAGCTGGGAAATGATGAGTTTAAATTCTATCCGGGAGTTTCTTACAGACATTGCCTTGTATGGAGCAAGGGAGACCCAACACCGGGAAATTTAACTCCCCCCCACGATATTACAGACAGAAAAATAATGGAGTATATCCCGTCAGGCAGAAATGTCAAAAAGCTTTATGACCTTATGGTTAAAAGCTATGATCTCCTTAAAGACCACCCTGTAAATCTTGACAGAATTAAAAGAGGAAAACGTCCTGCAAATTCTATTTGGTTGTGGGGAGAGGGAACAAAGCCTGCCCTTGACAGCTTTGAAAAGAAGTTTGGCAAAAAGGGAAGCATGATTTCCGCTGTTGACCTTCTTAAGGGAATTGCAATCTGTGCAGGAATGAGAAGTGTAGATGTTGAAGGAGCAACAGGATATATAGACACAAACTTTGAGGGCAAAAAGGACGCCGCTATCGAAGAATTTAAGAGCGGTCAGGATTTTGTATATATTCACGTTGAAGCTCCTGACGAGTGCGGACACAGGGGAGAAGCTGAGAACAAAATAAAAGCCATCGAACTTATTGACAGCCTGATTTTAAGCCCTGTAGTTGATTATCTTAAAAACAGCGGTGAAGATTTTGCAGTGCTTGTATGCCCTGACCACCCGACGCCGTTGTCAATAAAGACACATTCCTCAAAACCTGTGCCTTATCTCATTTACTCAAGCAAGGATGAAAAGGACAGCGGAGTAAATACATTTACAGAAGCAAATGCGAAAGCCACAGGTAACTATATCGAAAAAGGCTTCACAATGATGGAATATTTCCTTAAGCATTGATTTTAGAAAAATAAAAACCAATCCGGCAGTTTTGCTATAAAAGCAGGACTGCCGGATTTTAATTATGTTTTTACGTCTTGTCTGTAACAGTTACGGTTATATATCTTTCTGTTGGATACTGGGAAAGCACATACAAATAATCTGAATTTTTCAGATAATCATATACATCAAAGAAAGGTATATTTTCAGAGCCGTTATAACAATAGGGAAGATGATATGTCTTTGTTTCACCTTTTTCCAATGCTATTCCTTGAATGATTTGCGGTTGTTCATACAATGCACCGAAGAGGTTTTGTTCTATAACAAGCCCATCAAAATCAGATAAAAGTGTGTATGTTGAAGGATTTATAGGATTTTCAGAATTTATATTGGAAAATTCTACTTCCAAATCTATAACATAGCTTGCAACCTCGTATTCAAGAAGCGGCAAATCTTCTTGTTTTATCCCATATTTTTCCATATAATCTTGAGAAGTCATCAATGAGGCACTTTTTATGTTGACTGTGTATCCTATGAGAGAATCCATAGGTTTAAATAAAAAATCATCTGTGTATTCTATTGTTTCTCCCATAGGATAATATACCTTAGGTGTAGGTGTTGCGGTAATGTTTACGTACACAATTCGGGAAATCACACCAACAAAGAGGGCAATAATAAAAATCAGAAATATAAGTTTTCTTTTTTTCATCTTCATCACTCCTCTACATTGAAATGGTCTGTAAGCCTGCCTTCTTCAAGCACGTATATCTCCTCGCTCAGCTCCTTGAGAATATCTATATCGTGACATGATATTATAACCAGCGCACCTTCTTCTCTTTTCTGGACGATAAGTTCTTTTACCATTGTAATTCCGTCGCTGTCCAGAGCGTTTGTAGGCTCGTCCAAAACAATGATATCGGGACTTTCCATAAGTGCACAGGCTATTCCGAGACGCTGTTTCATGCCAAGAGAATATTTTTTATAATGCTTTTTGTCATCAGGGTTCAGTCCAACGGCTCTGATAATATCTTTTATTTGGTAGTCCTTAACAATATTCTTTATGGAAGCCAGCATTTTCAGGTTTTCAAATCCGGAATATCCGTCGAGAAAAGCCGGATTTTCAATAAGTATGCCGATACTTTCAGGGAAAGAAATATCCTTATGAAGAACCTTTCCGTTTATGGCTATTTTTCCATCTGTCGGCTTTATAAGTCCGCAAATCAAACGCATAAGCATAGTTTTTCCGGAACCGTTGATACCTTTAAAGCCAACTATTTTGGGAGATGTCATGGTAAGGGTAATATTGTCTATTACCTTGTTTCCCTTAATTGTTTTTACAAGGTTTTCAATTTTAATTTCTGTCATAAGCTATCACTATTCTTTCTCTAAAATCTCATAACGGTTAAACAGAACCGTGCCGACCACAATAGAAAATACTATTATTGAAGCCATGATTACAACCCCAACGATAGGATTAACTCCATTTGAAATAAAGCATATGCTTCGCTGAGTCATGGCGTAATTTCCTATCATAAATGGACTTACATAATACGCAGAAACCATAAATATTGCGGTTACCACAATTATGCTGGCGAAAGGTCTTATTATCAGGGTCAAAAGCATTTGAAAAAGACACATTGCTATTGCAAATATAAATGGAAGCACAAATACAGTGAGAACCATGTATAAAGGTTCAGGTGACAAGTTAAATCCCTCAGGTATTCCTTGCCTTAGGAGTCTTGAAAAAACCTCAGGGTCAACAGTAAGCTCAAATTTTAAGCCAAAGGAAAAAGCAAAGATAAAAATGCTAAGTGCAGCAGTAAAAAAATAGACTATGCATATACAAATGGTTGTTACACATTTAGAAAGCCACCAAGACGTCCTTGATGTGCTTGCAATCAGTACATTTTTTCCGTAGCCCATAATGTCGTTGTATGGGTAGTACAGGGTAAAAAACAAGAGCAAAACAAAAATTACCATCCACATCATGGGAAAAGCAAAGGATTCGTCGCCGCCGGGGATATATTCTTTCATGCCATTGAAAATAAACATCACCATTTCAGTAATTGTAACATCTTTAATGGATATATCGGAATTTAAGATTCTCATATAGGCATCAAGTAAAAACCAGCAGAATACAAAAAAGGTGAGTATGTAGTTTTTATACTTTTTTATGATGGTGTTTTTTAAGTCGTATTTAAGTATTTTAAAAAACATCTTTTTTCATCCCTTTAAAAAATATTGTTCCGGCAGTTAAAATTAAAAATACACCGTATACTAAAATTAAATATTCTAATACTCTATATGTGCTGCTAAGCCCGTTTATAAGATAAAGTGGATCCATCTCTCCCAAAAACAGGCGATTTAAAAACATTGAACATGCATATGAATACAAAAAAGAGAATACAAAAGGAAAAAGCGTTACAATATATTTATTTGTGGTAAACATTGAAACCGCCATTGCAAATGTTGCAAACAGACCGCCCAATATAAAATGAAATATGAGAATAATCACCATGTATAATGCCGGAACTTTATAAAATAAATTGGCAAAGGCAAACGCCGGGAGTTCCGCATAGTATATACTGTCAGAAACATTTGGCATACGAAATGGCATAAAGCAGGCAAGTGTTAAAATATTCACTAAAATTGGGATGAGCACCACAAGTCCTCCGGAGATAAATGTGGCAAAATACTTAGAGATAAGATACTTTGATTTACTTGTGCGGGTAATAATGCTTTTAATATATCCGCTTCTCACGTCACTGCTGTATGACCAGCCGTAGGCAAGCACACAGATAAGTGGAATAAAGCGATAAAACATGGCAGGAGTTATACTGGTAAAGTCACGGTAAACCGTATTGACATAAGTGTTGTCTAAAGTGGCAGACATTACATTATATCCAAATCCAGCCAGAGTGTCGAAATCTTTTTTACTTGACTGAAGCTCATATACTGCACTCAATACAGTTAATACAACAGCAAAGGCTATTACAAACCAAAATAATTTGCCTTTAAATACTTTTTTCATTTCTATTTTAAATATTGTGATCATAAGTCCTCCTTGGATAGCTTCAGATTGACATAATATTGTTGTTTATATGAAGCTAAAACCTCGGAAATCTGCAAGTAAAACGGCAGATTGGCTCTTTCTTCAGGAATGGCATAGAGAACTTTTAGGTTTAATTCCTGTCCCTCTATAAGATCAAAATAAAGATACTGAGTACTGGAATCTGTATAGTTTTCTCCTCCGTCAACTATGGTGTAGTCAAAAACAACCTCGGTGTCAGGAAATCTGTCCCATGTGCCGCTTTGTTCACCTGTTTCGGAGGAATACAAACCAATCATACTGTTTATGCCTGAAAGTTTGTCTGTTCCTTTTATAAGCTCTCCTTTCAGGTTTTCGTCTGTATAAAGAAAGGTATAATCTAAAAGTAAAAATACATAGCCGCTGTTAAAATCTTTTTTTCTGACAACACATTCTTTATCTTCTGAATAGCCTGTTTCCTCGAAAGAACTGAAAATTTTTGCGTCGTTCACAGTTACAGTGATGTGATTATCAAGTTTAATAGGCTCTGCAAATGAAACTTCAATCATGTCGGAAGATTCAGAGGTGTTATTTTCATTATCTGAGGTTTCACCATGAGATGGCGGTTCTTTATCTTTGCTGAGTATGGACGTCATATCGCATCCTGAGAAAACTAAAAGCCCAATTAACAAAACGGATATTAAAATAAAACCTTTTTTCTTTTTCATAAAGAGCACCACGCTTTCTGTTATATTAAATTTGTTAATTAAATGTTAATATAGCAGCGTATCGAAAATGTAAATTACTTGTATCATTTTTGTATAATGTGTGTGAACACGGTGCTAAGTCGGTACGTTTTTTAATACTTCTTGAAAAAATAAAAAAACCAAAAAGCGGTTCTGGTGTATACCAAAGCCGCTTTTTGATTATAAAAGGAGATAATTAAATGAAGTAAATAAACTTGTAATCGAAATTAATTAGATGTTGCAGGGCATATTCGCCGAAACAACAATTTCCGGTTGTAATGAAAAACCAAGATTAAGATAATCGCACTCAACTTCCGCATTTTCTGTTATCTTACAAACAGACTCGGGAGTAAGAGTTATTATGCCGTGCCATATTCCTTTGAAAAGGCATACAGGGCGATCCAATAAAAAAGCTTTTATATTATGAGGCGTTTCGGGTAAAGCTGTAAACAATACCGACCAGCCGGACATCGGCTCGAAGCTTTCCCTTGAATAAGGATGTGCCTCTAATTTATCGAGAGTTGTAGGCAAAACTTTCAGCAAAGCAATTCTCCAAGGGTCATTGCTTTCAATGACGGGAATCTGCCATATAGGATTTTCACCGTTTTCGTCAAGCTCAATAACGGTTCCGTAGGGAGCAAAAGAATCTTTGTTAATCCACTCAAGGTTTATATTTTTCATTTCCGCTGCACCTCTCCGTTAAGATTTTGTTTAATCGTTTTGTCTGATTAGACTATACACCATTTAAAAACAAAAAACAAGACAAAATAAAATTTACAATCCTAATAAAAAATATTCACACTTTCCAAGAACAACAGAAGGGTATCTTGTAAAATAAACACACTTCCTTAAAATCAAGCCGCTTTTTTCGTTGGCTGCAATGTGATAACATATACGTAAAACTTATTAAATAAATGAAAAAGTAGGTGATTTTATAATGGAAAATATCCGTTTCTCAAATAATCAAGGAGACTTTGAATTGACGTATGCAGAAAAGGCTCCCGGTACTTATTTTCCGTTGGTGAATGAAAGCGGTATTATTTCAAGTATTACTCCGCTGTTGTCAGGCGACTGCAAAATGGATCAAAATACATTTTTGCTGGCTCCGGCAAGTGAACAGACACTGACTGAAAGCAAGGCTTCCAGAAATTTTTGGATTGTAGCAGATAATGCACAGCCATGGTCGGCTGCCGGACAGAGTGCGGCTCAGCAGGCTAAGAGATTTACAAAGGAAGCTGAGCACTGTGTATTAACCGGTGGTTTGCTTTGGCAGAAGGTTACAAGAAAACAGGCTGAAACAGGTCTGAAAGCGGAAATCTTAAGCTTTGTACCGTCTGATAAAAAACCTGTTGAAATTATGCAGGTTTCCGTTACTAACGAAAGCAGTAATAGTGTCAGATTCAAGGCTGTTGTTGCGGTTCCAGTATACGGCAGAAGTGCAGATGACATCAGAGACCACAGACACGTAACCAGCTTGCTCCACAGGGTTAAAATGGAATCCCACGGAATTGCAGTCAGCCCAACCCTTTCTTTTGATGAAAGAGGTCATAAAAAGTGTGAAAATGTTTACAGGGTTTTGGCAGCAGGAAAGGATATGCAGGCACCTCAGTATGCCGTGCCTATGGTAAAGAAGTTCTGCGGTGAGGGAGGTTACGACTGGCCCCAGGCTGTTGTTGCTCCCAATGTAGCTAAGGACGGAAGAATTTGTGCAGGAGAGACAGCAAAAGGCGGAGAGGTCGTAGCGGCTTTGTTTTTCGACTATATAACCCTTGCTCCGGGAGAAAGTACCGATTATCAGGTGCTGATGTCTATTGACGAAAACCCTGTGGAATATTTAAATAAGGAAGCTGTTGACGAGGCTTTTGAGCGTACCAAAAAGTTTTGGGCAGAAAAAGCCTGCGGAGATTTAAGCATTGCTAATAAAGAGTTTTCACAATGGATGAAGTGGGTATCTGTTCAGCCCGTTTTGCGTCGTATCTGCGGATGCAGCTTTATGCCGCACCATGACTACGGAAGAGGCGGAAGAGGCTGGAGAGATCTTTGGCAGGATAGCTTGGGTCTTGTTCTTACAGAGCCTAATTCAATACGACAAAGTCTTCTTTCCCATTTCGGCGGCGTGAGAGTTGACGGAACAAACGCTACTATTATCGGAAACGAGTTAGGAGAGTTTAAAGCGGACAGAAACAATATACCCCGTGTATGGATGGATCATGGTTTCTGGCCACTTTTGACTGTTAATTTTTATTTGAACGAAACAGGCGACTACAATTTCCTGTTTGAGGAAAGACCATACTTTGCAGACGGATTTTCTTACAGAGGAGAGCCGGGCCACGAAAAAGAAAATAACGGCGAATATTCAGGCTCCGTTTTAGAGCATATGCTTATTCAAAATGTTACGGCATTTTTTGATGTGGGCGAACACGGTCATATTAAGTTAAGAGGAGCCGACTGGAACGACGGTCTTGATATGGCGGTGCAAAGAGGAGAGAGTGTTGCTTTTACAGCGGCATATGCAGGTAACCTTGCTACCTTGGCTGATCTTATAGACAATGTAGGCAATATGGGCTTTGATACTTTTGATGTTTCATCTTATCTTTGCGATTTAATGGAATATGACTGCGGAAAATACGGTGATGTTGCTGAAATGCAAAAGGCACTTACCGACTATTGTAAGGCAGCTTATAATTCTTCTAACAATAAAAAGACTGTAAGCGGCAAGTGGCTGGCTGAGAAGCTCAGAGGTATGTCTGATTATATAAAGAAACACATACGTGAAACCGAGTGGGTAGGAGACAACGCCGACCAGCATTGGTTTAACGGTTATTATGATAACAGCGGAAACAGAGTAGAGGGCTTGTTCGGAGATAAGGTAAGAATGATGCTCACCGGTCAGGTGTTTACCCTGATGTCAGGTGTTGCAACAGACGAGCAGGCTGAAAGCGTTATCAGAGCTGCCGATTGGTATTTGTTTGATCCGGGACGCGGCGGTTACTGCCTGAACACTGATTTCGACGAGGTAAAGCTTGATTTGGGACGTATGTTCGGCTTTGCTTACGGTCATAAAGAAAACGGAGCTGTGTTCTGTCACATGGCGGTTATGTACGCTTTCGCATTATACAGCAGAGGCTTTGCTCTTGAAGGCTGGAAGGTTTTGGAATGTCTTTTCAAACAAAGTATATATACAAAGAAAAGCGAAATTCTGCCGGGAATACCGGAATATTTTGACGATGAAGGAAGAGGAATGTATCCTTATCTTACCGGTGCGGCAAGCTGGCTTAATCTCACCGTTCAGACTCAGATGTTCGGAGTACGCGGCAATAAGGGTAATTTAATATTAAATCCGAAGCTTACGGCAGAACAGTTTGATTCACAGGGAAAGGCTGCTATCGCTTGTTCTTTTGCCGGCTGTTCAATTAACGTTGAGTATCTCAATCCAAAGCACTTGGAGTGGAGTGACTACAGAATAGGAAATATTTCTGTGGACGGAAAGGTAATTGCCGTAGGTGACAATACCGCGGAAATCAGCAGAGATGAATTAAAAGATAATTGCAATATAGTTGTAACGCTTGAACCTATATGTTAAAAGGAGGAAAGTCATGATTGACAATAAAAACAGATTTACAATATTTGACTATCAGAAACAGCCTACATTCTCCAGCTTTTTGCCGGGTATAGCAGGTGAAAAGGGTATTCCTGTATGGGTGTACTATAACAACAGGGGTCAAGGGGTTTGCAGCTTTGGCGTAGATGACAAGGAACACCCAATCCTTGAGTTTTGTCCGGCATACACTGCTTATAAAAACAACGACAGAACAGGTTTCCGCACCTTTTTAAAGGTTGACAGTGAATACAAGGAAGCTTTTACGGGAAAATCTGATATGTTCATTTCATCGGGTCAGCTGGAAATAAGCTGGAGTGATGATAACATTCAGACAGACGTTTTGTATTTCGGAGTTCCTAACCACAGAGTTGCGGCTCTTGCAAGAGTTTTAACTGTTAAAAACACAAGCGATAAGGCAATGACAGTTGAGGTTTTGGACGGACTTCCGGAGCTTGTTCCTTACGGAGTTAACAACGAAACTCTTAAAATGATGACTCAGCTTGCAACAGCTTGGATGCAGGTTGAGGACTTGGATAAGGGGTTGCCTTATTTCCGTGTAAGAGCTTCTATGGCTGATACCGCCTGTGTAACTAAGGTTGAGGGTGGAAACTTTGTATACGGACTTGATGAAAACGGCGACGCTGTTCCTGCAATTGTTGACTCAAAGGTTATTTTCGGAAGCGATAATGCTTTTGTAAAGGCTGATATGTTTGAAAAAGAGGGAACAGATATTTTAAATGCTGCTCAGGTAACACAGAATAAATTCCCATGCTGCTTCCTTGCAAAGAAGAAGGTTTTGCAGCCAGGTGAAGAAATGGTTATTGCTTCTGTATACGGACAGGCGGAGAATAAAGAGGAATATCATAAGTTTGTATCTGAAATTAAAAACAGTGATTGGTTTGATGAAAATAAAAAGAACGCAAACGATATTATTTCAAATCTTACAGACGCTGTTTTCACACGCACAAAAAATCCTGTGTTTGACGAATACTGCAAGCAAAACTATCTTGACAATCTTCTCCGCGGCGGCGTTCCCATGTTCTTCAAGTATGAAGATAAATCAACTCCTTTCTATATGTATTCACGTAAGCACGGCGACCCGGAAAGAGAATACAATGCTTTCTCCCTGGGACGTGAATATTATGCTCAGGGTAACGGAAACTTCCGTGATGTAAATCAGAACAGAAGAAGCGATATAATGTTCCAGCCTGATTTGGGTGATACAATTATAAGAAGCTTTTTTGAGCTTATACAAAGCGACGGCTACAACCCTCTTGTAATTACAGCAAGTACTTTCAAAATGGATAATGCTGCTGCCGAGGAACTGTGCAGTGAATTACCGGAAAATATTAAAAATGATGTAATTGCAATTTTAACTGCTGATTTTACTCCGGGCAAGCTTGCTATGTATCTTGAGAATACAGATTTAACTGCACAGCAGCAGGAAGTATTTTTGGCAAAGTGTATTTGCAATGCACACAGCGAGCCTAACGCAAATTTGGCAGAGGGATACTGGAGCGACCACTGGACCTATAATATAGATTTGATTGAAAGATATCTGGCAGTTTTCCCCGAAAACAAGGATAAGCTTCTTTTCGGAAACCGTGACCTCAGATGGTATGAAACCCATGCTTTTGTTTATCCGCGCTGCAAGAGATATGTTCATACTGAAAACGGTTTAAGACAGTATAACTCTCTCGATATGGAGCGTAAGGCTGAATCTTCACATAAATGGATGCATACATCTAACGGAGAGATTGCTTACAGTAATCTTATTGAAAAGATTTTGCTTCTCTGCACAGTAAAGACAGCGACCCTTGATGCCTGCGGATACGGTGTTGAGATGGAAGGCGGAAAGCCGGGCTGGTATGACGCATTAAACGGACTTCCGGGTTTGTTCGGTTCATCTGTTGCCGAAAGCTGCGAGCTTGCAAGATGGCTTGGTTTTGCACGTCAGGCATTAAAGGAAAAAACAGGAAGTATCAGTGTATATAAGGAAATAGCAGACCTTATTACTAATGTATACAACGATATTAAGAACAATGATGATTTGTTTGCCCGTTGGAACGCTATGAATGTGACAAAAGAAAGTTACAGAGATAATACAGCAGAGGGATTCTGCGGTGAAAGTGTTTCCATGGAGTGCAGTGAGCTTGCAGAAATTCTTAATACATTTGAAAATACAGTTCTTGACGGTATTAACAGAGCAGTTGAGGTAAGCGGCGGAATCTGTCCGACATATTTTTCATTCACTGCTGAGGACGTGGAGGAAACAAATGACGGTCCTATGCCTAAAAAACTGACACCTCATGTTTTCCCATTGTTCCTGGAGGGCCCTGTTCATTGGCTGAAGCTTAATAAGACAATGGAAGAAAAGGGAGAACTGGCAAAACGCATTAAAGCAAGCGGCTTGTACGATAAAAAGCTTAAAATGTTTAAGGTTAATGAGAGCCTTGAAAATGTGAGCTTTGAAGCGGGCAGAACAAAGGCGTTTACACCCGGTTGGCTTGAAAATGAGTCTATTTGGCTCCATATGGAATATAAGTACCTTCTTGAATTGTTAAAGAGCGGTTTGTATGATGAATTTGCAGAGGCTTTACATAACGCTGCTATTCCATTCCTTGATGAGAAAGTATACGGAAGAAGCCTGTTTGAAAATGTTTCATTTATTGCATCTTCTGCAAATCCGGACGAATCAGTGCACGGCAGAGGCTTTGTTGCAAGACTTTCCGGTTCTACTGCTGAATTTTTGGATATTTGGCAGAGAATGTTCTTTGGAAATATGCCGTTCAGAAAAGAAGACAATGGTTTGGTGTTAAATTTTGAACCGTTTATTCCTGAATATTTAATGCCTGAAGACGGCGTAGTTAAGGCAACATTCGCTAATAAGACAAAAGTAACATATAAAGTTCAGGGAAGAAAAGTTCTTGTTCCGGGCGAGTATCGTATTTTAAGCTGGGATTTAACTGATAAACAGGGAAATAATCACAGAATTGTAGCACCGGAGCTTCCGGAAGAGTTTGCTTTGAAGGTTAGAAAAGGCGAAATTCAGACTATCGACATAGAAATCGGATAATTTAATACAAAAGTAACTGTTTTTTTGGTGTCGAAAAATTATTTTTACTATTTTATCAAAAAAACACACTAAAACTAAAATAAAGCCGTTTTTTTTAGCCTATTTATCCTATATAATATAAGCAATGAAAGGCAAACAAAATGCCAAATATCAAAGGAGGATATATTCATGAAACTTAAAAGAATTTTCACAGCAATTCTTGCCGGTACAATGGCTCTTTCAATGGCAGCCTGCGGCGGCAACACTGACAGCACAACCGGTTCAGCAGACGGTGAGGCTGCAAAACCAGAAAAGTTGGTTGTTTGGACACTTGCAGAGGACCTTAAAGACTTCGCTGCTCACTACACAGAGAAGACAGGCATCGATGTTGAGGTTAACGTAATTGCTCCGGCTGATTATCCAACAAAGCTCAACACATCACTCGGTTCTCAGAGCGATGAGGTTGACATCATCGTTGGTGAGCCTCAGATGCTTCCTGATTTCTTCGATGCAGGTTATTTCGCAGATTTGAGCGAGTTCGACAGTGCAGCTCAGGAGAAGCTTGTTCCTTACATTTATGAAGCAGGTAAGGATTCAAACGGAACACTCCGTGCACTCAGCTATCAGGTAACAGCAGGTAGCGTAATTTATCGTTTGGACCTTGCTGAAGAAGTATTCGGCACAAGTGATCCTGAAGAGATCGGTAAGCTCTTCTCAAGCTATGATGCAATCCTTGATACTGCTGCAAAGCTTAAGGAAAAAGGCTACTGCATCTTCGGCGATACAGGTGCTCTTCGTTGGTTCGCAAATGCAAATACTCCTTGGGTTAAGGATGGTAAGCTTCAG
Source organism: uncultured Clostridia bacterium (assembly GCA_944380855.1). Classification (GTDB taxonomy): domain Bacteria; phylum Bacillota; class Clostridia; order Oscillospirales; family Acutalibacteraceae; genus Limousia. The sequence continues at coordinate 41,144 of CALWIW010000003.1, forward strand.
GTAACAGAAGATTCTCTCGGTTACTTTGATACAGCTGTTGAGCTTTATCAGAAAGAGTATGTTGCTTTTGCTCCTGAGTGGTCTGCAGCATGGTACGCTTCAATGGCTGGTGAACTTCCTGTAAACGCAGGTTGGACTGCTCTTGAAGATATCGAAGAAGGCACACCTACAACTCAGATCTTCTCTTACATCATGCCAAGCTGGGGTGCAGTTACAATTCGTGACAACGCACAGGACAACATCGGTAACTTCGGTGTTTGCGAAGGTATCTCAAGCTTCTTCGGCGGCGGTACATTCATCGGTGTTAACGAGTACAGCAAGAACAAGGAAGCAGCTAAGGATTTCGTAGAGTTCTGCACGCTTAATGAAGAGACATCAGAGTGGTGGATCGACGAGTCTAACGGTGACATCGTTTCAATGAAGAGCGTTTTGGAAGCAAACAAGGATTACGAGAACCCTGCTTTCGGCAACCAGAAGACATATGAATTCTTCATGAAGCAGGCTGAAAACATTGACTACAGCTTGATCACACGTTACGATACAGAAATCGGTAATGCATTCGGTACAGCAATCGTTGCAGTACAGAACGGTGAAAAGGATAAGGAAACAGCACTTAAAGAGTTCTATACAACAGTTAAGGCTACTTACCCTGAAATTGAGGTTCCCGAAGCTTAACTAATAATATCTGACTTGAGCGAGGTGGCCTTGTGCCACCTCGTATTAATTTAAAGGGGGACTATTTAATGGAAAAAAAGAAAGGAAGAACTTTAGCCAGAAATAATTCTAAGGCAAGAGAACGCTGGGGATTTTATTTTTGTTTACCGTTCGTTATAACATTTCTTATTTTTAGTGTTTATCCGGTACTGAGAACTCTTTATATGAGTTTTACCGATTATAAAGGTTATGGTCAGGAAAACTTTGTTTGGTTTGATAACTACACAAGAGCTTTTAAAGATCCGCTTTTCTGGGATGCCTTTGTTAATACTCTCAAAATGTGGGGTTTGAATATTGTTTTACAGCTTGGATTAGCATTGCTTCTTACAATTATATTCAGCGATATTAAGTACAGAATGAGAGGACTAAGTCTTTTCAGAGCATTGTTCTATTTGCCCAACCTGATTGCCTGTACTTCTGTTGCTTTTTTGTTCAAAACTCTCCTTGACTGGAAATTCGGAAGTTTTAACCAGATTTTGATGCAGTTAGGTATTATTTCGGAACCGGTAAACTGGCTGGGTTATGCAAATACCGCACAGATTGTTGTTGCAGTTATCGGTGCATGGATGTGGTTTGGAAACAGCTTTATCATGCTTATGGCAGGTGTTCAGGGTATTAACAGAGAATACTATGAGGCTGCTGCTATTGACGGTGCAGGCAGATGGAAAACATTTTTCAGCATTACAATGCCTTTGCTGAAGCCTATTATGATTTATGTTGCTATTACCAGTTTGATAGGTGGACTTCAGTTGTTCGATATTCCTTACCTCATGTCTGGCGGTAAAGGTGATCCGAGCAGAAGCCTGTTCACAGCAGTGTTCTACCTCTTCAACATGGGCTTCAAGAACAGACAGATGGGTTATGCGGCTGCTCTTGCGTTTGTACTGTTTGTTATAATTGCAATTTGCAGTGCGGTTGTATTTAAGCTTACTAACAGAAAGGAGAAGAAATAATATGGGTGTTACAATAAAAAATAAAACCATTAAAGGATTTATTTACATATTTCTTATACTCCTTGCAATACTTTGCGTTGTTCCGTTTTTCCTTATGATTATAAACTCAACCCGTTCAGGTAATGAGATTATGACAGGATTTTCCTTCTTCCCGGGCGGAAGTTTGGCGGAAAACTGGAAGGTTGTTTCTGAAAACCTTGATATATTCAGAGGTATGCTTAACAGCTTGTTTATCGCGGTTTGCAGCACAATTCTTTGCTCTTACTTCTCAGCACTTACAGCATACGGTCTTGCTTTTTACAAATTCCGCGGAGCAAAGCTTATATTCGGTGTTATGCTGGTATTTATGATGGTTCCTGCTCAGCTTAGCTTGCTCGGTTTCTATGACCTTTGCAACAATCTGAAAATTACCAATACATATATTCCTTTGATTGTTCCGTCAATTGCAACTCCTGCAGTTGTATTCTTCTTAAGACAGTATGTTCTCTCTGTTCTTCCGAAAGCTGTTTTGGAAGCTCCGAGAATTGACGGTGCCAGCGAGATAAAGATTTTCCATAAAATCGTGCTTCCTATCATGGCACCCGGTATTGCTACAATGGCTATCGGTACATTTATCGGAAGCTGGAACAGCTACCTTATTCCGTTGGTTCTTCTCAGCAAGCAGGAATTGCTCACTTTGCCGGTAATGATAGGCAGCTTGCAGTCTGTTACAGACATTGCTTCAAACGCCGGTGCTACATATCTTGCGGTTGCAATTTCGGTTATCCCGATTTTGATTGTATTTGCATTCTGCTCCAAGTACATTATCAGCAGTATTTCTGCAGGTTCTGTTAAAGAGTAATTTATAATTTGGATTTTTTAGGTATATGAAATGAATATGACTCGGTATGACAAATTGATGAGTTCTGAAAACTTTGAGATACAAGTTTAAAGTAAATGTTACAGGCGGTTCGTAAAGTTGTTTCTTTTGATAGTTACATAATTTAAAACTATTATAGTTTTATATCTCCCTTTAATTTTACATTTTAGAACGAACGGTTTTGTCTATGGCGGACAGTTGCTGTGTTATCTTTCAATAACAAAGCAGCTGTTCGCTTTTTTTGAAAATATTATATTTTTACTATTGACAATATGTGATATGTGGGGTATAATACCAAAAGAACAATAAAGCAAGGCAGTAGTATGCTTTCACCTGTGGGGTTTCGTCTGCACGGGTCAATATTTTTGACATGATGTTAAACGGCTTTTGCCGTTTGTTTGTGTTGAGTTTATTGTGCGGACGGAGTGTATTCTGTCCGCGTTTTTTGTATTGTTACAAACGTTTACAGCTTTGGAGGTGCTTAACAATTAGCAGTAAGGAAATTCAGATCAACGAAGAAATTACCGAAAAAGAGCTTAGAATAATAGGCTCGGACGGTACTCAGCTTGGTATCATGTCAGCGGCTCAGGCTCTTGAGCTTGCAGCAAAGAGCAATCTTGACCTTGTAAAGATTGCACCACAGGCAAAACCGCCGGTTTGCAAGATAATGGATTACGGTAAATATCGCTTTGAACAGGCTAAAAGGGAAAAGGAAGCCAGAAAAAATCAGCGTGTTATCGACGTTAAGGAAGTAAGACTTTCTTTGAATATTGATACCCATGATTTTAATACAAAGCTTAACAATGCCCTTAAGTTTATTAAAAAAGGCGATAAGGTAAAGGTTTCTATCAGATTCAGAGGAAGAGAGATGGGACATCCGGAAATCGGTCAGGCAACTATGGAACGTTTTGCCAAGGCCTGCGAGGAAGCAGCAATTGTGGAAAAGCCTGCAAAGCTTGAAGGCAGAAATATGCTGATGTTCCTTGCTCCAAAGCCCAATAAGTAATATAAAAATCAGGGAGGATAAATTTTATGCCTAAGATTAAAACACACAGCGGTGCTAAAAAACGCTTTAAACTTTCCAAAAACGGTAAGGTTATCCGTGCTCATGCAAATAAGAGCCACATTCTCAACAAGAAGACAAGAAAGCGTAAGAGAGGTCTTCGTCAGACTTGTGTAACAGATAAGACAAATACAGCACAGGTTAAGCGTTTGATTCCTTACAAATAATCAGTCGGTACTGATTATTTGTAAGCAGCGGTATTGATTTTAATTCAAGTTAATAAGTTAAGTTTTCGGAGGTAAATATATATGGCACGTGTAAAGGGTGCGATGATGACTCGCAAAAGAAGAAAAAAGACATTAAAGCTTGCTAAAGGTTACTGGGGTGCAAAAAGCAAGCATTTTAAAATGGCTAAACAGGCTGTAATGAAGTCCGGCAACTATGCATTTATCGGTCGTAAGCATAGAAAGAGAGATTTCAGACGCCTTTGGATTACAAGAATTTCCGCAGCCTGCAAGCTCAACGGCACTAACTATTCAACATTTATGAACGGTCTTAAGAAAGCAAATATCGCTCTTAACCGCAAGATGCTTGCTGAGATTGCTGTTTCTGATCCTGCTGCTTTTGCAAATCTTGTAGAAAAAGCAAAAAATGCATAATTAAATGTATAAACTGCGTTTGGGAGTTACTTCCAAACGCTTTTGCATTTCTCTGGGAAAGTGTGGAATGTTATGGATTTTGTTATAAATTCAAAAGATAACCGACTGGTGAAGCTTGCATCGAAGCTTCAAAAAAGCTCTTCATTCAGAAAAGAACAAAATCTTATTCCCGTAGAGGGAGCAAGGCTTTGTGAAGACGCATTAAACTCAAATGCAGAAATTAAATATTTCTTTTATACTGAATCGGCGGCAAAGAAATATACTGTTATCATAGAGAAAATCTCAAAAAATTGTCCTGATACATACAAGGTAAGCGAAAATGTTTTTCAAAAAATGTGCGATACGGTAACTCCCCAAGGAATTCTTTCTTTAGTTTCACCCCTTGACAAAAGTTCTGTATTTGATACAATAAAAAAGCATGATAAGTTTAGATTTTTGGCTCTTGATTGTGTTCAGGACCCGGGAAATATGGGTACAATACTGCGGACTGCCGAGGCATTGGGGATTGACGGTATAGTTATAAGCAGCAATTCCTGTGATATTTACTGCCCGAAAGTTATAAGAGGAACAATGGGTGCCGCTTTCAGACTTCCTGTTTATATAACTGACGATTTGCCGGGTTATTTAAATAAGTTTAATGAAGTCGGTAAATCTTATGCTACGGTTCCGTCAGACGCCGAAAAAAAGGTTACTGAGATTGACTTTAAGTCCGGAAGTTCAATTGCGGTTATCGGAAATGAAGGCAACGGAATTTCACCTGAATGTTTAAAGTCTTGCTTATGCAAAATCACAATTCCTATGTCGGGCAATGCCGAGTCCCTTAATGCAGGCATTGCGGCAGGTATTGTGATGTGGGAGATGGTAAGATAATTATGGTTTATAATAATGCCCGTTACTGGATATGGCTTGCTTCGGCTTTGGGATATAAAACGCCCAAGGCCTTAAAGGTTTGTGAATTTTCATTCAGTATAGCCGAATTTTATGAGTGCGGGGAGAATCATTGGAAGCTTTGTCCCGGTATAACTCCCGGTGATATTCAGAAGCTTCGGAATGCTTCCCTTGAAAGTGCGGACAAAATTATAAACAGGTGTATTGAATTGGGTATTGATATAATCACCTTTGATGACGACAGATACCCGGATTGTCTTAAAAATATCTATGCACCTCCATGTGTTTTATATGTAAAGGGAGATTTTCCTGATTTTGACAACAGATTTACCGTAGGTATCGTGGGAACGAGAAATGCATCCAAATATGGTTTGAGAGTAGCCTATGATGCTGCTTCAAATCTTACAAGGGCTGGAGTTCTGATAATAAGCGGCGGTGCGTTGGGAATTGATTCTGCCGCTCACCGAGGTGCTTTGGCTGCCGGCGGTGACACGGTTTGTGTGCTGGGCGTTGGAATAGACGTAAACTACATCGGTCAGAATACAAAGATGAGGGATTATATAACCACTCACGGCTGTCTTGTAACCGAATATCCTCCCGGAACTACGGCAAAGCCTTTTCATTTTCCTGCAAGAAACAGGATAATTGCGGCTTTTTCCGACGCGTTGCTGGTTGTTGAGGCCGCAAAGAAAAGCGGTGCATTAATAACAGCTAATCTTGCTACTGAACAGGGTAAAGAGGTATTTGCGGTTATGGGCAATATTAATGAGACAAATTCTCAGGGAACAAATGCTCTGATCAAAGACGGTGCCTATCCCTATACTCACTATACAGATATTATAGACGCTTTTCCAAATGTTTATATAACAAGGAAAAACGATGTGAAAGCCACGGAAACGGCTTTGGAAGCAATTCCCGTAAAAGGCAGCCTTCCAAAAAAAGCTGACAAAAGCAGGTCGGTGCCGGTTCCTGATAAAGCCGGACATAAAGATAATGCGTCTTTAAAGGGGAAAATTTCCGAAAATAAGGGTAATATTTCAAAAGATAAGCTTACAAATATAAGCAGTGAAGCGAGGCGTGTGTATGACGCTATAAAGCAGGGAGAAACAGTTTCCACAGATGAACTGTGCATACGGCTCGGTTTATTGCCGCATAAGCTTCTGCCTTTTATTACAGAGCTTGAAATAGAGGGGCTTGTTGTAAATGCAGGGGCAAGAAATTACAGAAAATCAGATTAAAATATCAAAAATCAGATGTGACAGAAGTATTTAAAAAGTACGGAGGAATGAAATGTCAAATCTTGTAATAGTAGAGTCTCCTGCCAAGGCAAAAACAATACAAAAATATCTTGGCAAGGATTATGAAGTTATCGCATCAATGGGACACGTAAGGGATTTGCCTGCGGCACGTCTCAGCGTTGATATAAAAAACAATTATGCTCCGAAATATGCAGTTATAAAGGGCAAGGAAAAGCTTGTTGAGGAACTTAAAAAAGAAGCCGAAAAAAGTGAAAAAGTATACCTTGCAACCGACCCTGACCGTGAGGGTGAAGCTATTTCATGGCATCTTGCGTATCTTTTAAATCTCGACCTTGAAAGTAAAAACAGGGTTGAGTTTAACGAGATAACAAAAACAGGAGTCAGCAACGGAATGGAAAATCCGAGGTCAATCAACATTGACCTTGTAAATGCTCAGCAGGCAAGAAGAATTCTTGACAGACTTGTGGGTTACAAGCTTAGCCCTTTTATTTCTCAGAAAATAAGAAGAGGATTGTCTGCGGGACGTGTTCAGTCTGTTGCGGTGAGAATTATAGTTGACAGAGAAAACGAAATCAGAGAATTTAAGCCGGAGGAATACTGGTCAATCGACGCAAAATTTATTCCTAAGGGCAGCAGAAAGGTGTTTTCTGCCGCATTTTACGGTGATGAAAACGGAAAAATCAAGATAGAAAACGAAGAACAGGCAAACAAAATTCTTGCCGACCTTGACGGTGCGGAGTATGTGGTGTCAAAGGTTAAAAACGGTACAAGAAAAAAATCTCCTGCTCCTCCGTTTATAACATCAACACTTCAGCAGGAGGCTTCCAGAAAGCTGGGATTTCAGTCAAGAAGAACAATGAAGGTGGCTCAGGAGCTTTATGAGGGCGTTGAAGTTGAGGGAATAGGTGCAATGGGTCTTATAACCTATATGAGAACCGACTCTCTGAGAATTTCAAATGACGCAATACAGGAGGTTTCAAAGTATATCTCAGAAACCTACGGAGAAAAATATCTGCCCTCAAAGCCTCGTGTGTTTAAGTCCCGTGCCAATGCTCAGGACGGTCACGAAGCCATACGTCCTTCTGTTCCGTCCCTTACTCCCGACAGGGTAAAGAGCAGTCTTACTTCCGACCAATACAAGCTTTATAAGCTTATATGGGAAAGATTTACCGCCTGCCAAATGGCTGACTGCATACAAAAAACCACGCAGGCAGATATTTCTGCCAACAACTATATTTTTAAGGCGTCAGGCTATAAGGTTGATTTTGACGGATTTACTGTTCTGTATGTTGAAAGCAACGACAGTGCGGAGGAAAAGGAAAAGGAGCTTCCGTCACTTGAAAAGGATATGCCGGTTAAGCTTAAAGAGATTGTGCCTAACCAGCATTTTACACAGCCTCCTGCAAGATTTACCGAAGCTTCACTTATCAAGGCGTTGGAGGAATACGGCATAGGCAGACCGTCAACCTATGCGGCGACAATTACAACAATTACAAGCCGTGAGTATGTAAAGCGTGACGGCAAGACACTTATACCTACTGAACTGGGAGAGGTGTCAACTCAGCTTATGAGAGAGCGTTTCCCTAAAATCGTAAATGTGAAGTTTACGGCTCAGATGGAAAAAGAACTTGATACTGTTGAAAAGGGCGAAACCCAGTGGATTCAGCTTTTGGATGAATTTTATCAGGATTTTGATAAAACACTTAAAAAGGCAAAAGAGGACATGGAGGGTGTAAAGCTCCACCTCAAAGAGGACGAAACCGATCTTATCTGCGAGTTCTGCGGACGCCAGATGGTGGTTAAATTCGGACGTTACGGAAAGTTTATAGCTTGCCCCGGATACCCGGAGTGTAAAAATATTAAAAAGTTTGTTCAGGATATAGGAGTTGCCTGCCCCAAGTGCGGAGGCAAGGTTATTGTAAGAAAAACAAAAAAGGGCAAGCCTTTCTATGGATGTGAAAATTATCCGAACTGCGATTTTGTTTCATGGACCGAGCCCACAAATGAAAAATGTCCGAAATGCGGCAAGACTCTGTATAAGAAAAAGGGAAAGAAGCCTACCCTTTACTGTGCTGAAGAGGGCTGCGGTTATTCAAGACCTTTTGAATAATAACTTAAAATGGAAATCTTTTTTGCCTTTTATGGCTGATAGGTTGTGACTTATGTATATAAATGTAATAGGTGCCGGACTTGCCGGCTGTGAAGCGGCTTTTCAGGCGGCTCAGAGAGGGCTTAAGGTTTATCTTTATGAAATGAAGCCTCAAAAGAAAACCCCTGCTCATAAAAGCGATATGTTTTCGGAGCTTGTATGCTCAAATTCTCTGAAAGCAGACAGAGTTGAAAGTGCCGCTGGTATGCTTAAAGAAGAAATGCGTGTGATGAATTCTCTGTTAATTGAGTGTGCAGACCTTTGCCGTGTTCCGGCCGGAGGTGCTTTGGCTGTTGACCGTGACAAATTTTCATCTATGGTTACAGAGAGAATAAAAAATCACCCTAATATTCAAGTTGTGGAAAAAGAGGTTTTAAGCCTTGATGAGTTTCTAAATGAAAAAGAGGCGGTAACAGTGGTTGCCTCGGGACCTTTGACCTCTGAAAGTCTTTCTGAAAGTATAAAGGAATATTTCGGCGGCGGACTTTCCTTTTTTGACGCGGCGGCTCCCATAGTTTCTGCGGAAAGCATAGATATGGAATACGCCTTTACCGCCTCAAGATACGGCAAAGGGGACGGCGACGATTATATAAACTGCCCCATGAACAAGGAAGAATACGAGATTTTTCATCGTGAGCTTGTTAATGCCGAAAGAGCACCGCTCCACGACTTTGACGTAAGCAATCCAAAGGTTTACGAGGGCTGTATGCCTATAGAGATAATGGCACAAAGAGGGGAAGATACCATAAGGTTCGGTCCCATGAAGCCTGTAGGACTTAAAGACCCGAAAACAGGTCATCGTCCCTGGGCGGTTTTACAGCTCAGAAAGGAAAACGCATTGGGAAGTATGTATAACCTTGTAGGTTTTCAGACAAATCTGAAATTTCCCGAACAAAAAAGAGTTTTCGGATTAATTCCCGCTCTTAAAAATGCCGAATATTACAGATACGGTGTAATGCACCGAAATACATTTTTAAATTCTCCGAAAATACTCAATTCGGATTACAGCACAAGAAAATATAAAAACCTGTTTTTCGCCGGTCAGATGACCGGGGTTGAGGGGTACATGGAGTCTGCAAGCTCGGGGCTTTTGGCGGGAATAAACGCCGCAAGAAGGGCTTTAGGATTTGAAACTTTGACTATGCCCGAAACCTCAATGACAGGGTCGCTCAGCAGATATATAAGCTGTCCTGATGTTGAAAAGTTTCAGCCTATGGGAGCAAACCTTGGTGTGCTTCCTCCTCTTGAAAACCGTCCGAGAGATAAAAAGGAGAGGGCGGCGGCTTATGCCTACAGAGGACTTAAAGATACGGAAAGCTTTTTAAAGCTGTCAGGGGAGAATTTTAAACCTGCAAATATTAAGGAATAAAAATATTAAGGATAAGAACAGATATAACAGAATAGAGGTGCAGCATAATGAAAATTATCGTGGACGCATTCGGCGGAGATAACGCCCCTTTGGAAATCATTAAAGGCTCCTGCGAGGCAAAGGCAGAGTACGGAGTGGATATAGTTTTTACCGGAAACAGAAATATAATCGAGAAAGTTGCCAAGGAAAATAATATCGACATAAGCGGCATTGAAATAATACATACGGAAGATGTTATTTCCATGCATGACGCAGGTTCGGAAATTATGAAGTCAAAAAGCAGCAGCTCTATGGCTCTGGGCCTTAAAGCCGTTGTCGAGGGCAAGGGGGACGCTTTTGTATCCGCAGGAAACAGCGGTGCAATGTGCGTGGGAGCTACCCTTATGGTTAAGAGAATTAAGGGAATAAAAAGACCGGGATTTGCACCGGTTATTCCTACAATGGACGGCTGTTTGATTCTTGTGGACTGCGGTGCCAATGTGGAGTGCAGACCGGAAATGCTTCAGCAGTTCGGTATTATGGGTTCTGCTTACATGAACAAGGTATATGGAATTGACAAGCCGAAGGTTGCCCTTGCCAATGTAGGCGAGGAGGAAAGCAAGGGCGGAGAGCTTCAGCTTCAGGCCTATGAGCTTTTGAAAAATTCTCCCCTTAATTTCGTTGGAAATATTGAGGGAAGAGATATTCCTCTGGGCGGCTGTGAAGTGCTTGTGTGCGACGGTTTTACTGGAAATCTTATTCTTAAAACCTATGAGGGCGTTGCAATGGCTCTTATGAAGAAAATTAAGGGCATTTTTACTAAGGGTATTAAAAATAAACTTGCCGCCGCAATGGTGCTTTCCGATATGAAGAAAATGAAAAAAGAGTTTGACTATAACGAATACGGCGGAGCACCTATTTTAGGCTGTTCAAAGCCTGTGTTTAAGGCACATGGAAGTTCAAATGCCAAGACCTTTAAAAACGCTATAAGACTTACAAAGCAGTATGTTGACGGAGATGTAATAGGAGCTATTACAAAATCCCTGGAGAGCATGAAAAAATAAAAGATAAGCGGTGTAAAAATGGAAGAATTTCAAAAGATTATCGGGTATCAGTTTAAAAATCAGGGACTTTTAACGGAAGCCCTGACACATTCCTCCTATGCAAACGAGCATAAAAACAAAAAGATAAAGTGCAACGAACGCCTGGAGTTTTTGGGCGACGCGGTTCTTTCAATTGTGGTTTCAGACTATATATTTAAGAATTGTCCCCATCTTCCGGAGGGAGAGCTTACAAAGCTTCGGGCTTCCCTTGTCTGCGAAAAAAGTCTTTTTCAGTTTGCAAAAAAGATTGATTTGGGAAATTACCTTATATTGAGCAAGGGAGAAAAGAACAGCCACGGCGATGAAAGACCGTCAATTCTTTCCGACGCTTTTGAAGCGGTGATTGCCGCAATATACCTTGACGGAGGAATTGAAAAAGCAAGAAAACATATTCTCAGATTTGTAGAGCCTGAAATTTTAAACCACAAGCCAAAGGCTTTCAAGGATTATAAAACCACCTTGCAGGAAATAGTGCAGAAAAATCCCGGAGAGCTTTTGCAGTACTGCCTTGTTGATGAAAGCGGTCCCGACCACAACAAGCATTTTGTGGTTGAGGTTCATTTAAACAGCAACGTAATCGGCAAGGGCGGCGGAAAGAGCAAAAAAGAAGCCGAACAGCAGGCGGCAAGAAAAGCTCTTGAACTTATGGGCTATTGATTTATCTTAGAAAAGGGAGGACAGAAGTTTGTCAGACAAAAGCAAAAGGTCAAATGTGGCTGTTTTCGTGCCGCACAACGGCTGTCCTCATATGTGCAGTTTTTGCAATCAAAGAAGTATTACAGGTCAGCAGTACCAGCCAACGGCTCAGGACGTGAAGAATGCCGCTCTTACGGCTTTAAAAACCATGGGTGAGTTTTCAAAGGACTCGGAAATCGCCTTTTTCGGCGGAAGCTTTACCGCCATTGACAGGGAATATATGATATCCCTTCTTGAAGCCGCATATGAGTTTCACAGTGTATTTAAAGGGATAAGAATTTCCACACGTCCCGATTGTATAGATGAGGAAATTCTTGATTTGCTGAAAAAATACGGTGTTACCGCAATAGAGCTTGGAGCACAGTCAATGGACGACCGGGTGCTGAAGCTAAACAACAGAGGCCACAGCTCACAGCAGGTGGAAAATGCCTCAAAGCTTATCAAGGATAAAGGTTTTTCTTTGGGACTTCAGATGATGACAGGACTTTATAAAAGCACTGTGGAAAAGGATACGGAAACCGCCCGAAAGATTGCAGAGTTAAAGCCTGATACGGTGCGGATATATCCAACCGTAATTATGAAAAACACCATGCTGGGAGAGCTTTTTCTAAAAGGTGAGTACACTCCTTACAGTTTTGAAGAAACGGTAAATCTTTGTTCAAAGCTTTTAAAGCTGTTTATGGAAAAAAATATTAAGGTTATAAGACTGGGACTTCATTACAGCGACGAGCTTTTAAAAGACAGGCTTGCCGGAGCTTATCACCCGGCTTTTAGGGAAATTTGTGAAAGCAGGTGTTTTCTTGAAAACATAAAATCCGCTCTTGACGGGCGAAAAGCTCCAGAGATAAAAACGCTTCCCAACGGTAAAACTTTTGTGGTGAGAAAAAAAGCGTTGATAAATGTTGCGAAAGGCTCGGTATCCAAAGCGGTGGGACAATCGGGCGTAAACAAAAAATATATCTTTGAAAAAGGGTATATACCTGTTTTTAAGGAAGACGAAAGCCTTAAGGACTTTGATGTGAAAATTCGGATACTTGAATGACTATAAAATAACCTTTTGTTATGGGGTGTATGAATGTTACTGAAATCACTTGAAATACAGGGATTTAAAACTTTTCCCGACAAAACAAAGCTTACCTTTGATAAGGGAATAACCGCCGTGGTGGGACCCAACGGCTCGGGAAAAAGCAATATTAGCGACGCTATAAGATGGGTTCTTGGAGAGCAGTCTCCGAAAAGCCTTAGATGTTCCAAGATGGAAGATGTCGTTTTCAACGGAACCGACGGAAGAAAGCGACAGGGTTTTGCGGAGGTCACTCTCACTATTGATAATAAGGACAGGCTTTTGCCATTTGACGGGGACGAGGTTGCCGTTACAAGAAGATATTACAGAAGCGGCGACAGCGATTATCTTATAAATAAAAGTGCTGTAAGACTTAAAGATATTCACGAGCTTTTTATGGATACGGGACTCGGCAGAGACGGCTATTCCATGATAGGACAGGGAAAAATTGACAGCATAGTGGCTTCAAAAAGCGAGGACAGACGTGAAATTTTTGAAGAGGCGGCAGGCATTTCCCGTTACAGATACAGAAAAATAGAGGCTGAAAGAAAGCTTTCCTCTGCGGAAGAAAATCTTGTAAGACTTCGTGATATAGTGGCTGAGCTTGAGGGAAGAGTGGGACCTCTTAAAATACAGTCAGATAAAGCGGAAAGGTTTTTGGAGTATTCCGCAGAGAAAAAAGGTCTTGAAATAGCCTTATGGCTTGAAACACTTAATAAATCCTCAGCTATTTTAAAGGAGCAGGAGGATAAAATAACGGTTGCAAGAGCCCAGCACGACGATGCGGAAAAGGTTTTGGAAGAAATAGCAAAGGAAACCGAAAGGCTGTATTTTGAAAACGGTGAAATTTCCTCAAAGATTGAGGAACAAAGAAATTTAAACGGTGAGTATTCAAATCTCTGCTCATCAAAGCGTGGAGAAATTTCCGTTGCACAAAACGATATTGTCCGTGACAGAGAGAATATCGAAAGACTTGAAAAGGACATTGCTCAAACAGAGATAACCTCGGAGGATTCCCAAAAGACAGCGGAAGAAAAAACGAAAGTTTTAAAAGAGGTTGAAAAAACACTTTCAGGACTTAGAGAAAAATATGAGGATATTTCAGACAGACTCAATGCCAAAACAGCCGACACATGGAACCAAAGCGAAAAAATACAGAAGCTTACAAATGAAATTACTCAGATAAACTTTAAGCTGGCGGACGCAAAGGCTTCATGTTTGGCGGCGAAATCTTCCGCCGAGGGTTACAGGGAAACCATAAAAAGGGCTATGGAGTCCGAGGAAGAAAGACAGAGAAAATACGAGGAAATCAAAAAATCTGCAGAAGAATACACTGCGGTGGTTGAAAAATATAAAAATCAGGGAATTGCCCTTGAAAATGTCTTAAAAGGACTGGAGATAAAACTCCAAAACCAAAAGGCGAAGCGTGACCGGACAAAAGCCGAGTCTGATAAGCTTGTGCTTGATACGGGAGAAATTTTCAGAAGAGTAAAAGTCCTTGAGGATTTGGAAAGAAACCTTGAGGGATTTTCCCAAAGCGTTAAAGCTGTTATGAAAAATTCAGCCGCAGGACTATTGGGAGGCATCCACGGGCCTGTATCAAGAGTTATTGCAGTTCCAAAGGAATACACCGTGGCTATGGAAATTGCTTTAGGCGGAGCGATGCAGAATATAGTAACGGGAACAGAGGAAGACGCAAAAAGGGCAATTGAGCTGTTAAAGCAAAAGGACGCAGGACGTGCAACCTTTCTTCCTATATCCACGATTAAAGGAAAACAGCTTTCGGAACAGGGCCTTGAAAACTGTTTCGGCTACATAGGAATAGCCAGCAAGCTTTGTTCTTGCAAAGAAATTTACAGCGGAATACTCGACAGCCTTTTGGGCAGGATTGTTGTGGCTTCCGATATAAACTCTGCGGTTGCCATTGCAAAAAAATACAGCTACAGGTTTAAAATAGTGACCCTTGACGGTCAGGTTGTAAATGCGGGCGGTTCCTTGACCGGTGGTTCTCTTGCCAAAAAGTCGGGACTTTTAAGCCGTGCAACAGAGATTGAAAGACTTAAACGAACCGGAGAGAAGATGCAGGAAAAATCGGATAACCTGAAAGAGGAATACAGACAGTCCGAGGAAAGCCTTGCAAAATGCGAACTTGAAATAGAGGAAAAGAGAAATCTTTTGAGAGAAACTCAAAGGAGATATATTCAGGCGGAGGGCGAATATAAAGCCTGCGTCGGCGAATATAAAAACCTTGAAGCGATTATTTCAGAAAACAATTATCAAATTGAAGAAACAAAACGCCATCTTGCGGAAAGTATGGAAACTGCCGAAAAATCCGCAAAGCTTCAAAAGGACGCGGAGGACGAAATTGCGGAAAAGGAAAAGATATTACAGGGACTTTCCGGAAAGCGTGACGACCTTTCAAGGGAGAGGGAGCTGCTTTCCGTTGAACTTCAAAATGTCAGACTGGAAACGGTAAAGACAGAAAAGGATATTGAGTCTTTGAAATATGAAATCTCAGTTATGAGTGAGGCGGCTTCCGACCAGAAAAAGCGAAAGCAAATGCTTGTAAATGAAATTGAAGCCATAAAACAGCGTTCCGAGGGTTCAAATCACAGAATTGAAGCTATTGAAAAAGAAATATCCCTGCTGGAATCAAGAATTTCAGAGGGTGAAGAAAGAATAAAACAGCTTAATCTGAAACGTGAAGAAACAGAGCGTATGACTGTTGAGCTAAGACAAAAGGAACGTGACAAGACCTCTGAAAAAGAGGTTTCCGGCCGTGAGCTTGCAAGGCTTGAGGAAAGAAAACTTAATCTTCAAAAGCAGTATGACGATATAATCTCAAAGCTTTGGGAGGATTACGAGCTTACAAAGCGTGAGGCGGAAAATATTGCACAGCCTATCGAAAATATAATGCAGGCTCAAAAACGCTTAACCGAATTGAAACAGAAAATAAAATCTTTGGGAAGCATAAATGTAGGAGCTATTGAGGAGTATAAAGAGGTATCGGAAAGATACGAGTTTATGACTTCTCAGGTTTCCGATGTTGAAAAGTCCAAAAAGGAAATTGAAAATCTTATAAACGGACTGACAAAGCAGATGAAAGAACTTTTTGAGGTAAACTTTAAGCAGATAAGCGAAAACTTTACCGCAACCTTTAAAGAGCTTTTCGGCGGAGGAACAGCGTCACTTTCACTTTCCGAGCCGGACAATGTGTTAACCAGCGGAATAGATATTATAGTTCACCCGCCGGGAAAAATCGTTGTTCACCTTGAGGCTTTGTCCGGTGGTGAAAAAGCCTTGGTGGCAATCGCTCTGTACTTTGCAATTATGAAGGTTCGTCCGGCACCGTTCTGCGTAATGGACGAGATTGAGGCGGCTTTGGACGATGTGAACGTTGAAAGATTTGCAAAATACATGAACCGAATTACGGACAAAACCCAGTTTATCCTTATTACTCACAGACGAGGAACAATGGAGGAAGCTGACGTGCTTTACGGCGTTACCATGCAGGACGAGGGAATTTCAAAGCTTTTGGAACTGAGAACTGCTGAAGCGGCGGCAAAGCTTGGAATAAATACGGACAGAAGTTAATTTATTATCTGAGTATATGTGTAAATGTATACAAAGGAGGATTATATGGGATTATTCAGTAAAATAAAAGAAGGATTGAAAAAAACAAGGGACAGTGTTGTAGGTCAGATTGACTCCATGCTTAAATCCTTTACAAAAATAGACGACGATTTATTTGAAGAGCTTGAAGAACTGCTTGTCATGGGAGATGTGGGAATGTCCACAGCTTCTAAAATATGCGACGAGCTTAAAGCAAGAGTAAAAAAAGAGGGAATAACCGACCCAAAGGTTATTCACTGGATGCTTGAGGATATAACAGCGGAAATGCTTTCCGGAGGCGAAGAGCTTGTGCTTAATACAAAACCCTCAATTATTCTTGTAATAGGAGTTAATGGTGTGGGAAAGACCACAACAATAGGCAAGCTTGCAAACAACTTCGTAAAGGACGGCAAAAAGGTTATCCTTGCTGCGGCGGATACTTTCAGAGCGGCTGCAATAGAACAGCTTGAAATCTGGGCTGAAAGAAGCGGAGCAAACATTGTAAAGCAGAAAGAGGGAAGCGACCCTGCGGCTGTTGTTTTCGACGCTATCGCTGCGGCAAAGGCGAGAAATGCGGATATAATCATCTGCGATACTGCCGGCAGACTCCATAATAAGAAGCATCTTATGGACGAGCTTTCAAAAATAAGCAGGGTTATCGACAGAGAGCTTCCCGGTGCTGATAAGGAATTTTTGCTTGTGCTTGACGCTACAACAGGTCAAAACGCCGTTGTACAGGCAAATGAATTCAGAAACGCGACAGGTATTACAGGTATAGTTTTGACAAAGCTTGACGGCACAGCAAAGGGCGGCGTTGTTTTGGCGATTAAAGAGGGACTTGGAATACCGGTTAAGTATATCGGCGTGGGAGAGCAGATAGACGATTTGCAGCCATTTGACCCTCAGGGGTTTGCGGAAGCTTTGTTTGCTCAAGAGCAAAAATGATTTTTCCGAAAGGAGAAAGAGAAAATATGAAAAAGTTTATTATTGCCACCAACAATCAAAAAAAGCTTTTGGAGCTTGACAGAATTTTAAACCCATTGGGTATAAATGCCGTAACTGCAAAGGACGCAGGCGTTGATTTGGGAGGTGTTGAGGAAACAGGCACAACCTTTGAGGAAAACGCCTTTATAAAGGCAATATCTGCCTTTGAAAAAAGCGGACTGCCTGCCATTGCCGACGACAGCGGACTTATGGTGGACGCTCTTAAGGGACGTCCCGGAGTTTACACTGCCCGTTACGGCGGTGAGGGTCTTTCCGATAAAGAAAGATATATGTATCTTTTGGAAGAAATGAAAAATATTCCGAAAGAGAAAAGGACGGCACGTTTTGTAAGTGCAATATGCTGTGTGCTTTCTGAAAATGAGAAAATTACAGTAAGAGGGGAATGTGTGGGCGAAATTGCCTTTGAACCGTCAGGCGAGGGCGGTTTCGGATATGACCCGATTTTTCTCTATGAGGGAAAGTCTTTTGCAATTCTTTCACCTGAGGAAAAGGACAGCATAAGTCACAGAGGAAAAGCTTTAAGACTTTTAAGAGACGAGCTTTTGAAGAGAAATATTGACGGCTGATTTAAATAGTTAAATAAGAACAACAAGGAGTGTTATAGATAGTGTTGACAAGCAAACAGAGAGCATATCTCAGAGGACTTGCAAGCAAAGAGCATACAATTTTAATGCTGGGTAAGGGCGGAATGAGCGACCAGATTATTAAGCAGGCTCAGGACGCAATAAAAGCAAGAGAGCTTATTAAGGGAAAGGTTTTGGAAACCTGCGAGCTTTCACCGAGAGAAGCGGCAGAGGAAATAGCAGAGAAAATTTCTGCCGATGTGGTTCAGGTTATCGGAACTAAGTTTGTCCTTTACAAGAGAAACAGTGACGAGCCGAAAATAGAGCTTCCTAAGGCAAAGAAATAAGGTTTATATATGTGTAAAAAAATTGCAATGCTGGGCGGAACCTTTAACCCGATTCACAATGCCCACGTAAAGCTTGCCCTTGAGTTTTCAGACAGAATGAAGCTTGACAAGGTGCTTATGGTTCCAACTTCCGTTCCTCCACACAAGGAGATGAAGGACTTTGTATCTGCCGAGGAAAGATTTTATATGACAAAGCTTGTGTGCGATATGTATGAAAACCTTGAACCTTGCAGTCTTGAACTGGAAAGGCAGGGAAAAAGCTATACGGTGGATACGTTGAAAAGTATAAAGGAGCTTTATCCAAAGGCAGAACTTTACCTCATTGTGGGAGCTGATATGTTTTTGTCATTGGAAACATGGAGAAATCCTCAGGAAATTTTTAAAATGACGAAGATACTTTCCGCACCGAGAGAGGACAGGGACTTTGAACCTATGAAAGCCCATCAGGATGTTTTGAAAAGCCTTGGGGCTGATACATTCGTTTTGGAAAAATCAATTTTCACCGTTTCATCGACCGAAATCAGGGAAAAGATTAAAAAGGGAGAAGACGTTTCAAATCTTATTCCTGAAAAAATTTATGAGTACATAAGGGAAAAGGGTCTTTACCTTTGAATAAATAAATGATAAAATAATATGTAATTTTATTTTTGTTTCGGGGGTATTGTTATGCTGACAGCTGATGAGTATAAATCAATGTTGAAAAAGTCCTTATCCGCAAGAAGATTTACCCATTGTGTAAATGTTTCAAAAGAAGCCGTAAAGCTTGCAAAAATTTACGGTGCAGACAAGGAAAAGGCTAAACTGGCAGGACTTCTTCACGATGTGACAAAAGAAATGCCATTTGAAAAACAGCTTGTTATTATGCATAACGGAGGGCTTGCACTGACGGAGGACGAGCTTATCTCAACAAAGCTTTGGCACGCTATGTCGGGAGCGGTCTATGTCCGTGATATTCTTCTTATTGACGACGAAGATATGTACAATGCCATAAGATATCACACCACAGGCAGAGCAGGAATGTCCCTGTTGGAAAAGATAATCTTTACCGCAGACTTTACAAGTGCGGAACGAAATTACAACGGCGTTGAGGTTATGAGAGAAAAATCCTATAAAAACCTTGACGACGCGGTTTTGTACGGGGTTTCCTTTACCATAAGCGATATTTCAAAAAAATGTCAGCCCCTGCACCCCGACGCATTGAAGCTGTACAACGAGATTGTATATTCAAAATACAAAAAAGAAATTAAACAGAATAAATAAAGCTATTTGACAGGAGTGATTTAGTGAATACACGTGAACAGGCTTTGGAAATAGTAAAAATCCTTGACGCAAAAAAAGGACTTGATATAAAGCTTATAAATATTTCAGAGGTTTCAAGCCTTGCCGATTATATGGTAATTGCAACAGGTACAAGCAGTACCCATGTAAAAGCACTTGCCGAAGAGGTTGAATACCAAATGGACCAAATGGGCATTTCGGTAAGTCATATTGAAGGTCACCGTTCCAATACTTGGATTTTACTTGATTATGTGGATATTATTGTTCATGTTTTCAATGATGAGGCAAGAGAATACTACAGCCTTGAAAGACTGT
The DNA here is from genome assembly GCA_944380855.1 of uncultured Clostridia bacterium. Taxonomy (GTDB): domain Bacteria; phylum Bacillota; class Clostridia; order Oscillospirales; family Acutalibacteraceae; genus Limousia. Next base: position 60,958 of record CALWIW010000003.1, read on the forward strand.
GGCAGGACGGTACTATGGAGGATATTTCAAAATATCTTATAGATTGATTGCAGGAAGATTAATTAAATATTTCTGACTGTTTTTATTGGAATAGAAAGCCGCTTTTGCGGCTAAAAAACAAGGAGGTTTCTGTTTTGAAGTACGACCACAAACAGATTGAACCCAAATGGCAAAAGGTTTGGGAGGACAGAGGGGTTTTCCATGCAGAGGAAAATTCAGATAAGGAAAAATTTTACGCATTGATTGAGTTCCCGTATCCGTCGGGTCAGGGTTTGCACGTTGGACACCCGCGTCCTTATACTGCTCTTGATACGGTGGCAAGAAAAAGACGTCTTCAGGGTTATAACGTATTGTATCCTATAGGCTGGGACGCTTTCGGACTTCCTACGGAGAACTACGCTATAAAAAATCATATACATCCTGAAATTGTTACAAAGCAGAATGTGGCAAGATTTAAAAGTCAGATTCAGTCTTTGGGAATTTCTTTTGACTGGAGCAGAGAGATAAACACAACCGACCCTGAGTACTACAAGTGGACACAGTGGATTTTCCTTCAGCTTTTCAAGCACGGTCTTGCATATAAAAAGGAAATGGCTGTTAACTGGTGTACCTCATGTAAATGCGTTCTTGCAAACGAAGAGGTTGTAAACGGAACCTGCGAACGCTGCGGCAGTGAAGTTGTAAGAAAAGTTAAATCCCAGTGGATGCTTAAAATTACAGAATATGCCGACAGACTTATTGAAGACCTTGATTTGGTTGATTATCCCGAAAGAGTAAAGGCACAGCAGAAGAACTGGATTGGCAAGAGCACAGGTGCTGAGGTTGATTTTACAACTACTACAGGTGACAAGCTTACAATATATACAACGAGACCTGACACACTTTACGGTGCTACTTATATGGTTATTTCCCCGGAACACCCGATGATTGAAAAGTGGGCGGGAATAATTGAAAACATGGACGAGGTTAAGGATTATCAGGCTCAGGCTGCAAGAAAATCCGACTTTGAGCGTACAGAGGTTGCAAAGGACAAGACAGGTGTTCGTCTTGTGGGCGTTGAGGCTGTAAACCCTGTAAACGGTAAAAATATACCAATATTTATTTCAGACTATGTTCTTGTTTCCTACGGAACAGGTGCAATAATGGCTGTTCCTGCACATGATACACGTGACTGGGAATTTGCAAAGAAATTTGATTTGCCTATAATCGAGGTTGTTAAGGGCGGAGATGTTGAGAAAGAAGCCTTTACCGACTGTGCAACAGGCATTATGGTAAATTCCGGCATTTTGGACGGTCTTTCAGTTGAGGAAGCAAAGAAGAAAATCGTTGAATTCCTTACAGAAAAGGGTATAGGACATGAAAAGGTAAACTTTAAGCTCCGTGACTGGGTATTCTCACGTCAGAGATACTGGGGCGAGCCTATTCCGATTGTTTACTGTGAGAAGTGCGGTTATGTTCCTCTTGACGAAAGTGAACTTCCTTTAAAACTTCCTGAGGTTGAGTCCTACGAGCCTACAGACAACGGAGAATCACCTCTTGCAAATATTACCGACTGGGTAGAAACAACCTGTCCTCACTGCGGAGGAAAGGCACACAGAGAAACCGATACAATGCCGCAGTGGGCAGGTTCTTCATGGTACTTCCTCAGATATATGGATCCGCACAACGACAAGGCTTTGGCAAGCAAGGAAGCCATTGAATACTGGTCACCTGTTGACTGGTACAACGGCGGTATGGAGCATACAACACTGCACCTGCTCTACAGCCGTTTCTGGCACAAGTTCCTCTATGATATAGGCGTTGTTACAACAAAGGAGCCGTACGCTAAGAGAACAAGCCACGGCATGATTTTGGGTGAAGACGGCGGAAAGATGAGTAAATCAAGAGGCAACGTTGTTAATCCCGACGAGGTTGTTGACGAGTACGGAGCAGACACAATGCGTATGTACGAAATGTTCATAGGCGATTTTGAAAAGGCTGCACCATGGAAAACCTCAAGCATTAAGGGCTGCAGAAGATTTATCGAGCGTTACTGGAATTTACAGAATATTCTTATTGACGGCGACGAGATAAGGCCAGAGCTTGAAAGTGCTTTCCACAGAACTATTAAAAAGGTTGGCGATGATATCGAAAACCTGAAATTCAATACTGCTATTGCCGCTTTGATGGCTCTTATAAATGATATTGCCGCAGTAGGCTCTATAAACAAAAAAGAGCTTTCAATATTCAGCATTTTGCTTAATCCTTTTGCACCTCACGTTACAGAGGAAATGAACCAGCAGTGTGCTTTGGGCAGCGATATAATTGCAGCTCAGAAGTGGCCTGAGTATGACGAAAGCAAGTGCGTTGAAGCAACTGTTGAAATTGCGGTTCAGGTAAACGGCAAGATTAAGGCAAAAATTAATGTTCCGGCAGAATGTGATGAGGAAACAGCATTGAATACCGCAAAGGCAGACGAGAGTGTTTCCAAATTTATTGACGGTATGAGCATTGTCAAGGAAATTTATGTAAAAGGAAAGCTTATTAACATAGTTGTTAAACCGATGAAATGATTTTTTGATAAAATTCAACTAAATTTTCATTATACTATTGACAAGTATGTCAGTTATGTTATATAATATTCCTTGCAATTATGTGCATATAACCCCTGCCTTATGGCGGATGGGAGGGAAGATAGATGGCAGAAGTTAGACTTAAGGATAACGAATCTCTTGAGAGTGCACTCAGAAGATTTAAAAAGCAGTGTGCAAGAGCCGGCGTTATTGCTGAGGTACGCAAAAGAGAAGCTTATGAAAAGCCTTCCGTAAAGCGTAAGAAGAAATCCGAAGCAGCTCGCAAACGCAAATATAAATAATTAAAAGCAAAAAGCGGACAGGAGCTTTCTTGTCCGCTTTTTTACTGTATAAGAAAAATTTTTTTAATAGTTGGGGAGTTTTGGCAGGTAAAAGTGAAATAAATATAAAATAAAGGTTTATCGTGAACACAGACGTTGGTTCACGGCAAAAAAACAGTTAATCGGACTGTTTTTTGCTTATTCCTGTGTGTTTTACCGCATTTTAAGACCTTGGAGGACGCTGTCCTCCAAACCGCCAGCCAAAGGGACAGCGTCCCTTTGGAATCCCAAAATTTTCCCAAAAATTTGCTTTACAACATAAAAAGAATTAATATAAAGTTCTGAGGAATGATAAAGATGAAAAAGGTGCTTATAATTTTAGGTCCCAACCTAAATATGGTGGGCGTTAGGGAAAAGGGCGTTTACGGTACGGAAACCGCCGAAAGCATAAACAGTCAAATACTTGAAAAAGCACACAGCCTTGAACTTGACTGCGAGATATTTCAGTCAAACCACGAGGGAGATTTAATTGACAAAATACATTCCGCTTTAGGAAAATATGACGGAGTGGTTATCAACGCAGGTGCTTTGACCCATTACAGCTATGCTCTCCGTGACGCCATAGCATGTGTTAATATTCCTTTTGTGGAGGTTCATATGTCAAATATCCATAAGAGAGAGGAATTTCGTCACCACTCTGTAATTGCTCCCGTTTGTGTGGGACAGATAGCGGGGTTCGGCAAGCTTGTATATTTTTTGGGACTTGAGGCATTAAAGGAATTGATGATATGAGTATATACAGCGAAAGAATAAGAAAAATGAGATATTACATCTTTGCTCCTAATGAAGCCATGCTTTTTACAAAAGATGAGAATATCTATTATTTTACGGGCATGAGACACAGTGAGGGAAGCCTGCTTATAACGGCGGAAAATGCCTATCTTTTTGTGGATTTCCGTTATGCAGAGGCTGCTCAGAAGCTTGTTACCTCTGCAAAAGTTGTAAACTCCACAGAGCGTGACGAGGATATATGCAAGGCTTGTATTGAAAACGGAGTTACTCTTTTAAGTCTTGAGGCAAGAAATACAAATGTACTTCAGTACAACAGGCTGGTTAATCTCCTTACAAAAAGAATTTCAATTAAGATTGAATGTGACGGCGGCTTTGACATGGCAATCTCAAACAACCGCATGATCAAAACTCCCGATGAAATAGAAAAGATGCAGACAGCTCAGAATATAACTGAAAAAGCTTTGACAGAGGTTTTAAATGATTTAAAGCCGGGAGTTACGGAAAGAGCCATAGCTGTAAGACTTGAGTATCTTATGAAGCTTTACGGGGCGGAGGACGTGTCCTTTGACCTTATCACTATAACCGGTGAAAATACTTCCCTGCCTCACGGTGTTCCCGGCGACAGAGTCGTAAAGGACGGGGATTTCTTTACCTTTGACATTGGTGCTGTTTATGAGGGTTATCACAGCGACATGACAAGAACCTTTGGTATCGGTCATATAAGCGAAAAGCAAAAAGAGGTTTACAACATTGTTTTAAAGGCTCAGATGGCTGCACTTGAAACAATCAGAGACGCAGTGTTTGCAAATCAGGTGGACGCCGCCGCAAGAGATATAATAAAAGCTGCCGGATACGGTGAGTATTTCGGCCATGCGACCGGACACGGAGTAGGTCTTGAAATTCATGAAGCACCTACGGTTTCCCCTAAAGGTACAAGGCTTTTAAGTCCGGGAATGGTAATAACCGACGAACCGGGAATTTATATACCCGGAGAATTCGGCGTCAGAATAGAGGATATGGTTTTGGTTGAGCACGGCGGACACCGTAATTTTGCCTCGTTTACCAAGGATTTGACTATCATATGATTTTTATTGCAAAAAGTCATTGATTTTTATTCGGCTTTTATGTATAATATAATCGTTTAGTACCGACAATTTTTTTTGTTTGGCACAAAAAGATGCGGCGGAGGAATAAATAGGAGGAATTAATTTATGATATCTGCAGGAGATTTCAGAAACGGCGTTACATTCGAAATGGATGGACAGGTTGTTTCTATTATCGAATTTCAGCACGTAAAGCCGGGAAAAGGTGCTGCTTTCGTAAGAACAAAAATCAGAAATGTTATCACCGGTGCTGTTGTTGAAAAGACTTTCAACCCAAATGATAAATACCCAACTGCTTTTATTGAGAGAAGAGACATGGAGTACAGCTACGAGGACGGAGAACTCTACTACTTCATGGATACAGAAACATGGGAGCAGATTCCTATCAACAAGTCAATTGTTGGCGATAACTTTAAGTTTGTTAAGGAAAACATGGTTTGTAAGATTCTTTCTTACAAGGGCAGCGTTTTCGGTGTAGAGCCGCCTAACTTTGTTGAGCTTATGGTAACAAAGACTGACCCGGGATTTAAGGGCGATACAGCTACAAACGCTACAAAGCCTGCTACTCTTGAAACAGGTGCTGAAATCAAGGTTCCTCTCTTTATCGACGAGGGCGAAATGATTCAGATCGACACAAGAACAGGCGAGTACATGGGCCGTGCATAATGCACAGAGATTAAGGAGAGTAAATTATGAATCTGAATGAAAAAATTGCTTACATCAGAGGCTTGGCTGAAGGTCTTAATCTTGACCAGTCAAAGGACGAAGTTAAGGTTCTCAATGCTATTATAGAGCTTTTGGACGATATGGCTTTTACAGTTACTCAGATGGAAGAGCTTTGTGACGATCTTTCAGAGCAGATTGACGCTGTTGACGAGGATCTCTCATACCTTGAGGATGATTTTTACGAGGATTATGACGAGGACGAGTGCGGCGACGATTGTGACTGCGGCTGCTGCGGCGGTGACGACGAGGAAGAGGACGTTTACTATGATGTGACATGCCCAACCTGCGGCGAGACAATCAGCGTATCAGAAGACGTTCTTCTTTGTGGCGAAATCAACTGCCCTAAGTGCGGCGAAGTTCTTGAGTTCGATTTTTCAGAGCTTGAGGACGAGTGTGACTGCGACTGCGAAGAATGTGCAGAAGACAAGTAATTTAATTTAAAATCTATGTAACAAAACCAACACCTTCCGTGTATAATAGCGGGAGGTGTTTTTTATGCTTTACAGAAAAACCAAAAGGAAAAAAAGAAAAATATTTAAAAAGTACTTGATTTTCTTTTTTGTTCTTTGCGTGGCGTTGGCGGCTGTGTTTGAATATCAGGTAAAGCCTATACAGGATAATTTTATCAGAACCAAGGGCAAGGTAGTTGTTCAGAAATGTATTTCAGACGCGGTTACAAAAACCTTGGAGTCTTCTCCCCAAGAGGATTTTGTAAATATTTCTACCGACGGAGAGGGATTGGTTACTGCGGTAAATACCGACTCAGGCTCGGTAAACAAGTTTAAAAGCGATTTGGAAAAGGAAATAACAGAATCCCTTGAAAAAATACATACGGAAAACATAAGCATTCCAATAGGTGCTTTTTCAGGTCTTACCCTGCTTACAGAGGTGGGGCCGGAAATAACCTTCACCTATTTTTTGACCGGAAGCTTTGAGGCTCAAATTACAGACAGTTTTGAAAGTGCGGGAATAAATCAGACTCTTCATAAGGTAGAACTTCAGGTTAAAGGAACGGTTATTTTGGCGGCTTACGGCTACGAGGAAGAGATTGAGGTAAATACCAACTATATTATTTCTCAGACAGTTATAGGGGGAGAAGTTCCTCAGTACAGCAGATATTACGGATTGTAGTGAAATTATGAATAACGGGAGCAATAATTGACGGTTGTCTGAATATTTTGTTTTTAGTCAAACTCATAACCTTATTCACTTGAAAAAAAGCGTATTTTGTGGTAGAATAACATGATACTACAAGAGAATGGGGGATTTTGTCTGTTGATTAAGGACAATATAAACAATTCACCGGAAATTCAAGAAGATTATATAAAACTGATTGCAGAAATCATGGAGATAAGAAAAAGGGGCGAAGTGCCTCTTGCCTATATCAGAACCTATGGCTGTCAGCAAAATGTCGCCGACAGCGAAAGAATTAAAGGTATGCTTTCCATGTGCGGATATCAGTTTACAGATAACCCGAATGAAGCTGATTTTATACTCTTCAACACCTGTGCAGTAAGGGAACACGCCGAGGACAGAGTTTTCGGAAACGTGGGAGCTTTGAAATCTTTAAAGAAAAAGCACCCCTCAACGCTTATAGCACTGTGCGGCTGTATGATGGAGCAGGAGCATATAGCCAACAGGATTTATAAAAGCTTTCCTTTTGTAGGTCTTGTATTCGGCACTCACTGTATGCATATATTCCCGCAGCTTCTGTATAAATCCCTTGTGGACGGAAAAAGAGTCTTTGAAAGGGATAACGACGACCTTTTGGTTCATGAGGGAATACCTGTAAGGCGTGACGGAAGCTTTAAAGGCTGGCTTCCCATTATGTATGGCTGTGACAACTTCTGCACATACTGTATCGTGCCTTATGTAAGAGGCAGAGAGAGAAGCCGTGAAAGCTCTGTTATTATTAAGGAAGCCAAAAGTATGATTGAATCAGGCTATAAGGATATAACCTTGCTTGGTCAAAACGTAAATTCCTACGGCAAGGGCCTTGATGAGAAAATCACCTTTGCAGAGCTTTTGAAGAAGATTGACGATATTGAGGGAGATTACCTTTTAAGGTTTATGACCTCTCACCCTAAGGACTGCACAAAGGAGCTTATCGACACAATGGCGTCGGGAAAACACATAAGCCGTCATTTGCACCTGCCTTTCCAGTCGGGAAGCGACAGAATTCTAAAGCTTATGAACAGACGTTATAATGTTGAAAAGTATCTCAGTATTATAGATTATGCAAAAAGCAAAATACCTGATGTTTCTCTTACCAGTGATATTATAGTAGGCTTCCCGGGAGAAACCTATGAGGATTTTAAACAAACCCTGGAGCTTATAAAAAAGGTGGAGTTTACCTCACTGTTTACTTTTATTTATTCTCCCCGTGTGGGAACTCCTGCGGCTGAAATGGAAGACCCCATACCTTATGAGGAAAAATCAAAATGGTTTTCCGAGCTTTTGGCTGTACAGGAAGAAATTGCCGCTAAAAGGTGTTCCTCTATGGTAAATACTACCCAGAGAGTTTTGATAGAAAGTGAAACAGGCAGGGAAGGTATGCTTGCGGCAAGAACCTCGGGCAATATCGTGGTTGAACTGCCGGGAGATAAAAGTCTTATAGGAACTTTTCAAAATGCCGAAATTACGGAAGCAAGAAACTGGATATTAAAGGGTAAGCTTATTTAAACAGTAATGAAAAATATAAATATATGACAATAGAAAACGGAGGAAAATTAAAATGGATATTATTGAGATGACAAGAGATTTAGGAAGAGCATTACAGCAGGAGGAAAGCTTTAAAAGTCTTATGGATGCTCAGAAAAAGGCTGACGCTGACATTGATTTGCAAAGACTTATCGGCGAGTTTAACCTCAAAAGAATGGCTATAAACAACGAGGCTTCCAAGGAAGACAGAAATGACGATAAACTCAGGGAGCTTAACGCAGAAATGCGTCATGTATACGCAGAAATAATGAAAAACGAAAACATGACAGCCTATAACAAGGCTAAGGAAGAGTTTGACGCTATTATGCAGAGAGTTACCGCTATTATTACTCAGTGTGCTGAGGGTGCAGACCCTGCTACAGCCGACTACTCACAGTCAAGCTGTTCCGGAAGCTGCTCTACCTGCGGCGGATGCGGCTGATAAAATTTTTCTCCCAATATGACGAAAGGAAGTATGAAAATGGCTGATTTATCACCGATGATGAAACAGTACTGCGAAATTAAAGAAAAAAATAAAGACAGCATTTTGTTCTTCCGATTGGGAGATTTTTATGAGATGTTTTTTGATGACGCAAAAATTGCGTCCCGTGAGCTTAACCTAACCCTTACAGGCAAGGACTGCGGTTTGCCCGAACGTGCTCCCATGTGCGGAATACCTTTCCACAGCTATGAGGGGTATCTTGCTAAGCTGGTTGCAAAGGGCTATAAGGTGGCAATATGCGAACAAACCGAAGACCCTGCAAAGGCAAAAGGACTTGTAAAAAGAGAGATAATAAGAATTGTAACCCCCGGTACAGTCCTTGAAAGCAGTATGCTTGACGAGGGCAAAAACAACTATATTGCCTCCCTTTACGGCTTAAACGGCGATATAGGAATGTGTTTCTGCGATATTTCAACAGGCGAACTGCTGGTAACTGTGGTAAGTGACAGTTCTGCAACAGGGGAACTGGTTAAAAACCAGCTTACCGCCTTTTATCCCAGGGAAATTTTAATCGGCGGAGATGTTGTAAACTTTAAAAAGCTTGGTACCTTTGTTTCCGAAAAGCTTTCTGCATCGGTGGAAATGTTTGAGGACGAAAGATACAACGAGGATAAATGCCGCAGTGAACTTGAAAAACAGTTTCCCGTTGAGGAATTTCAAAAGATTTCTCAGATGCCTTTGGTTATAAAATCACTGGGAGGACTTTTGGAGTATCTTTCATTGACGCAAATGGTTGGTCTTGAAAGAATAAATAAAATTAAAATCTTTACAGACAGTCAGTTTCTGCGGCTTGATTACAATACCTGCCGTAATCTTGAGCTTACCCAAACCATGAGGTGCAATGAGAAAAAGGGTTCCCTGCTTTGGGTTATTGACAAGACAAAAACCCCTATGGGTAAACGTCTTATAAGAAGCTGGCTTGAAAAGCCTTTGATGAATATCTGTGAGATTATCAACAGGCAGAGTGCTGTTGAAGAGCTTGTAAACGATACTGAAAAGCGTATGGAGCTTGCTCATCTTATGTCCAAAATTTCAGATATGGAAAGACTTTTGACAAAGATAGTTTACGGCTCTGCAAACGGCCGTGACCTGCGTTCTTTGGCTTCTACCTTGGAGATTCTTCCCGCCGTAAAAGCTTATATAGAAAACAGTACCTCTGCTAAGCTTTCCGAAATTTATTCTCAGCTTGATGTTTTGGAGGATATTTTTACCCTTATTGATAATTCCATTGGCACAGACCCTCCTTTTTCCGTAAGAGAGGGAAACATAATCAAAGAGGGATATAACAAAGAGCTTGATATTCTCAGAGGAGATATGAATAACTCATCTCAGCTTTTGGCAGATATTGAAGCAAGAGAAAAAGAGAAAACGGGAATTCCAAAGCTTAAAGTGGGATACAATAAGGTTTTCGGATATTATATTGAAATTCTGAACTCGTCAAAGGAGCTTGTACCCGATAATTACATAAGAAAGCAGACTCTTACAAACTGCGAGCGATACATAACGGACGATTTGAAGCTTCTTGAAAGCAGAATATTAGGAGCCAAGGACCGCTCGGTTGCCCTTGAATATGAGCTTTTGGACGGTATCAGAAAACAGGTTGCAGAAAACCTTGACCGAATCCAAAAATCCGCAACCGCTGTAGCTGTGCTTGACGTTTTGGTTTCCCTTGCAAATGTGGCTGTTGACAACAGATACGTGCGTCCCGAAATAAGCCTTGACGGAGCGATTAAGCTTAAAGACAGCCGTCACCCGGTTGTTGAGGCTATACTTAAAGGGGAGCCTTTTGTCCCCAATGATGTAAATCTTGACAACGATAACTGCCGTGTTGCCATTATAACAGGCCCCAATATGGCAGGTAAATCAACCTATATGCGTCAGACGGCATTGATTGTTATTATGGCACAGATGGGAAGCTTTGTTCCTGCTTCTTACGCTCATGTGGGAATCGTGGACAGCGTATTTACAAGAGTGGGGGCTTCCGACGATTTGGCGGCAGGTCAGTCTACCTTTATGGTGGAAATGAGCGAGGTTGCCAATATTGTGATGAACGCTACGTCAAAGAGCCTGCTTATTTTGGATGAAATAGGCAGAGGAACTTCCACCTTTGACGGAATGAGCATAGCAAGGGCTGTTTTGGAATATGTTGCGGATAAGAAAAAGTTAGGAGCAAAAGCTCTTTTTGCAACCCATTATCACGAGCTTACTGTCCTTGAGGATTTGCTTGACGGTGTTAAAAATTATAACATTGCCGTTAAACGCAGAGGCGACGATATAACTTTCCTCAGAAGAATTGTTCCAGGGGGAGCTGACGACAGCTACGGCGTTGCGGTTGCAAAGCTTGCCGGAGTTCCTGAGTGGATAATAAAAAGGGCAAACAAAATACTTTCCGAGATTGAAAGCGGAAAAAGAACGGAAGAACCTTTAAAGAAAACCTCTAAAAAAGAACAGATAAGCGAATTTACCTCGCCTTTGCTACTTACAGAAAGCACTCCGTCTAAGGTTGAGGAGAAACTGAAAGAGGTTGACGTAAATACTTTGACGCCTATTGAAGCTTTAAATCTTGTGTACGAGCTTAAAAAGCTTATGGAATAAAATTTCTATGGCTTTGGGAGTGATTCTGTGAACAATATACCGTTAATTGTAATCGGAGCTGTTATTTCTTTATTAGGCTGTTTAAATATTATGGGAAATATCAGTTCAATTCATTGGTACAACAGAAGAAAGGTAACAGAAGAAGATATTCCGAAGTACGGACGGCTTGTGGGAAGCGGAACACTTGTAATAGGAATCTCAATGATAGTTACCGGAATATTACAGATGATATTTAATAATGAGATTATATATTATATAACCGCAGCAGGAATTGTGATTGGAATTGTTTTGATTTTTTGGGGACAGTTCAAATATAACAAAGGAATATTTTAGACTGTAACTATAAAAGTACATTAAATAAGGGTGGTGACACGTGTGGGAAAAATTAATGTTTTGGACAAGCATATGGCGGAGCTTATAGCCGCCGGCGAAGTGGTGGAAAGACCGGCTTCCGTAATTAAAGAAATGGTGGAAAATTCTATAGATGCTGGCTCTACAGCTATAACGGTCGAAATTAAAAACGGCGGCGTGTCATTTATGAGAATTTCCGACAACGGCAGCGGAATTTTGAAAGATGATGTAAAAAAAGCTTTCCTACGCCATGCCACAAGCAAAATAAAGGACCAATATGATTTGGACAGAATCGGCACTTTGGGCTTTAGGGGAGAAGCTTTGGCTTCGATTTCCGCAGTTTCTGATTTGACCCTTATAACAAGATGTCCCGAGGATTTTATGGGAACAACCTACAGAATAAGGGGCGGCGAGGAAATTCAGTTTGAGGAAATAGGCTGTCCGGTTGGCACCACCTTTATTGTCCGTGAACTTTTTTACAATGTTCCCGCAAGAATGAAATTCCTTAAAAAAGATATTTCAGAGGGAAACGCAGTTGCCGCTGTTATGGACAGGCTGGCATTGGCTCACCCTGAAATTTCCTTTACATTTATCAAAGACGGTAAAACAGTTTTGAAAACCACAGGGGACGGAAAGCTGCGTTCCGCAATTTATTCTGTGTTTGGCAGAGACTTTGTAAATACTCTTATGCCTGTTGATTATACCCTCGATAACATTCGTGTTTACGGCTTTATTTCAAAGCCCGTTCATTCACGACCTAACAGAAATATGCAAAACTTTTTTATCAACGGCCGTTATGTAAAAACCAAAACGGGAGTTGTGGCTTTAGAGGAAGCCTGCAAGGGTTCTGTTATGGTGGGAAAATTTCCTGCCTGCGTTTTGAATATTAAGCTTGATTTTTCAATGGTGGACGTTAATGTTCACCCGGCGAAAATTGAGGTTAGATTTGTAAACGAAAAGCCTGTCTTTGACGCAGTTTACCACGGCGTAAAATCCGCATTGCTTAAAGAAGATACTAATAAAAACGCGGTTATAAATCCGGTTCAGCACAATAATTTAAATGAGGTTCAAAGAACAAAGGTAAATCCCTTTGAAATGGCACAGATGATTTTCAAAAAACGGGATTTTGAAAATACACCTAAGGAAGTTAAAAACAATAATTTAAAAAATACTGACCCAATAGTGGAGCTTGACAAAAATGTTGAAACTCCGAAGCCTTTTGAGATTAAAGAAGAATTAAGTGTAAATACAGAGAAAAAAGAAAAAAAAGAGCAGGAAAATGCTGTATTAAATCTTTCTGAAGAAAAAACGGACAGGGCTGATGTTTCAGTTCCTTTTAGCGAAGAATACACTAAAACAAACGTAAATTCATCGGAAAGTGAAAATATAAAAAAAATCACTCCGTCTGATGAATATATAAAAGCTTTAAAAGAAAAGCTTATGAATAACCTAAAGGAGCATGGCACCCTCTCGGCTCAAGATGACAGCAACGATTTTAATGACCGTGAAAATGCTGAAACAGCGGAATATGCAGAGCCTTCGGCAGACAGTGAAGAAAATTTCGATACAGAAGAAAAAGAACAGCAGGAAAATTCAGAAGTGTTGGAAACAATTCAGGAAAATCTTATTGAAGACAGCAGCAGTGTTTCAATGCCCAGATTTGTGGGAGAATTATTCAATACATATATAATTCTTGAAAATGAGAAAAAAGAGATGCTCCTTGTGGATAAGCACGCAGCACACGAAAGAATACTTTACGAAAAGCTTAAAAAGGAAAAGGGAAAAGGATTTTCCCAGATACTTTTAGAGCCTGTAAGAGTTCTGCTTGACAAAATAGATTACGATAACAGTGTATCAAACCTTGATGTGTTCAATGACGCAGGTTTTGAGGTAGAGGATTTCGGTTACGGAACTCTTATTGTCAGAAGTGCTCCACAGTATCTTGACGAAAAGGATATTTACGATTCTGTTGTGGAGATGGCAGGCTATATATCAAAAAACAAAAAAGACATCACCACAGAACATATGGATTGGATTTATCACAATGTAGCGTGCCGTGCCGCAGTAAAGGGCGGAAATATTAACAGCGAGGCTGAGCTTATGGAGATTGTTAAAATACTAAATGAAAATCCACAGCTTCGATACTGTCCTCACGGCAGACCTATTGTGGTTTCAATTACAAAACGAGAAATAGAAAAACAGTTTGGCAGGGTGTGATTACCGATGTCCCATGAAAATAAAATAAAGGTTTTGACTGTAGTAGGACCTACCGCTTCGGGAAAGACCGCTTTAGCTGTTGCCTTGGCAAAGATATTTGACGGAGAGATAGTTTCTGCGGATTCTATGCAGATTTACAAAGAGATGAATATAGCAACGGCAAAACCCAATGACGAGGAGAAACAGGGTGTTGTTCATCATCTTATGGATTTTCTTCCTCCGTCGGAAATTTTTTCCGTTGCTGACTATGTAAAGGAAGCTAAAAGCATAATTGAAGATATAAACAAAAGAGGAAAGCTTCCTATAATTGCCGGCGGCACAGGACTTTACGTTGACTCTCTTTTAAAAGGCGTTAAGTTTACCGAGGAAAAATTTGACCCTGATTTAAGGGAAAGGCTTAACAGCGAATACAGAGAATTCGGAATAGAACCTCTTTTGGAAAAACTTAAAGATATAGACTTTGAAAGCTATCAAAAGCTTGAAAGGGAGAGAAACCCGAAAAGAATTATAAGAGCATTGGAGATTTATGAAACAAGCGGAGTTACAATGTCACAGCAGATAAAAAATTCCCTGCCTGAAGATACTCCCTACGATGCTGTGAAAATCGGTCTTAAATGTGAAGACAGGCAAAAGCTGTACGACCGGATTAATTTAAGAGTTGATTTAATGATGGAGCAGGGACTTTTGGAGGAGACGGAAAAGGTATTAAATAAACCTTTGGGAGCTACTGCTGTAATGGCTATAGGTTATAAGGAATTGGCTCCGTATTTTAAAGGTGAAAAAAGCCTTGAACAGTGCGTTGAGCATTTAAAGCAGGAAACAAGACGGTATGCCAAAAGGCAGCTTACATGGTTTGGAAGAGATAAAGAAATACATTGGATATTGACTGACAAATGGGAAGGCTTTCAAGATATTGTTGAGCAGGCGGAAAATATCTGCATTTCTGCCGGAATATCAAAAAAGCCGTGGAAGGAGTAATATTCTGTGAAAAGGACTGAAAGAAAAAAAGTATGGTTCACAGGCGGCATAATTCTGCTTGTGGCTGTTGTGATAATAACATATATATCAAAGTCCGCAGGTGCTATTAAAACCGAGGACGGCGTTTATACACAGGTAACAGATTATATAGATACTACAGGTTATGTGGTGAGAAATGAAAGCTATATTCTGTCTACAAAGGACGGTATTGTAGCTTATGATATTGACGACGGCGAGAAAGTAAATCAGGGCGGAGTAGTGGGAAGTGTTTTCCAGACAGAAAAGGACGCTCTTAATCATAAAAAAATCCGTGAGATTGATGACTCAATAGAAAACTTCCAAAGGCTTAATCAGACAAATGTAAATGTGCAGATAGGTTTGGACTCTGTAAACAATCAGCTTGATTCAAGGCTTATAAATTTTCAAAAAGACCTTAATAATAACAGCTTTAAATCAATGGATACAAATGTTACAGAACTTATGTATCTGATAAATCAAAAGCTGATTTTAACAGGCAAAGTCAATAATTTTAACAACGAAATTCAGGAGCTTCAGCAGGAAAAGGAGACTCTTATAAATGAGACGGCAGAAAGCCTGAGAACCATAACAAGCGATTATGCGGGATATTTTGTGTCAACCTGCGACGGATATGAAAATATTTTAAGCTATGAGGACATAGAAAATATCACTCTTGAAGATTACAACAGTGTCGGAACAGCGGCAAACGTTCCGGATTCTGCTATAGGAAAGGTAATTCACAGCCTTGACTGGTACGTTGTCTGTCCTGTTACAGCTGACCAGGCTTTCAGTATTTCAAAAGGCTCAACAAACGTCACCATAAAAATGCCGTATGCCTTTTCAGGTGATATTCCGGCTAAGGTTGTAAAGGTTAATCAGCAGGACGACCAGTCGGACGGAGTGGTTATTCTTAAATGTTCATATATGGACGCAGACCTTTCAAAAATCAGGTCGGAAACGGTTCAGATTGGTATGAAGACCTATGAAGGCATAAGGGTAAGCAAAAATGCTCTGCAAAACGACTATGTGACCTACACATATGAGGACGAAAACGGCAATACGGTAGAAGATAAAAAATTGGTTCAGGGCGTTTATGTGAAATACGGAAGCAAGCTGATTTTTAAACAGGTTTCCATTATCTATGCGGGAAATGATTTTGTAATATGCGACCCTTCCCCTGAAGAGGGAGTTTTGTTTAACGGTAAAACCGTTGAACTGTATGACCAGATTGTTGTAAGCGGAGGTAATTTGTATGACGGAAAAATTGTTGGCTGACGTAGAGTATAACTTTAAAACAATACAGGAAAATATTTGGAATGCGGCAGCTTCTGTAGGAAAAAGCGGTGACGATATTACCTTTTTGGCAGCTACTAAAACCGTTGAGCCTGAAATCATAAATCATGCAATTTCTTTGGGACTTGACCACATAGGAGAAAATAAGGTTCAGGAGCTTTTGTCAAAATATGATTTTTATAATCTTGAAAAATGCTCTTTGCAGTTTATAGGTCATCTTCAGAGAAACAAAGTCAGACAGATAATAGATAAGGTTGACCTTATACAGTCTGTTGATTCGGCGAAGCTTGCAGATGAGATATCACAGCAGGCATTAAAGCATGACTTGGTAATGGACGTGCTGGTAGAGGTAAATATCGGAAAAGAAGAGAATAAATCCGGTGTTATGCCTGAAGAATTGGAAGATTTACTGTGGAATATAGCGAATTTTAAGGGAATAAAGGTAAAAGGATTGATGACAATACCGCCAATTTGTAATAATACACAGAAAATCAGAAAATATTTCGAGAATATGCACAATATTTTCATTGACATATCGTCGAAAAAAATAGATAATATAAATATGGATATTTTGTCGATGGGTATGTCGGCAGATTATTGCGAGGCTATTATGGAGGGAGCCACAATGATAAGGGTCGGTTCCTCTCTTTTCGGTCCGCGTATATATAAATAAATTAAGTGGAGGATTTTGCTATGGCAGGGTTAGTTAACAAGATTAAAAATCTTTGGGGAGATTCTGAGGACGAATACGAGTACGATGATGAAATGAATGAATATGATGATATGGATGACGATATAGAAGATGATTATGAGGAAGAGCGTGTAGAAAGACAGCCTCAAAGAGAAACTTATCAGAGAAAAAGCTATAACAATGCTATGAACGGAGGAAATAAAGTGGTTAATTTCAGTGCAACAGCAAAGCTTCAGGTTGTACTCTTTAAGCCTGAAAAATTCGGTGAAGAAACAAGAACTATTGCAGACGAGCTTATTAAGCTTCATACTGTTGTTTTGAACCTTGAAAATACCAACAAGGATATGGCAAGAAGAATTATCGACTTCCTCAGCGGTGTAGCATATGCCAAGGGCGGTCAGATAAAGAAGGTTGCTGCTAATACATATATCATTATTCCTAACAATGTTGAGCTTACAGGCGATGACCTTCTCGACGAGCTTGAGAATAACGGATTGTATCTTTAATGAAAAAATTAAAAGTTGATGCTTTTTCTGAGGAGGATTCCATCCTATCAGCGAAAATATGTGATTTAATATCATTGTCAGAAAGGCGTTGTTGTCCATGTTTTTCGGATTTTCTGAATCTGCATGAGATTCATGTTGCCGTAAAAACGGCAGACAGCAATGCTTTTTCTCGTTATTGCCTTTTCGGAGGCTTTGAACAGGCTGAAAGGAAGATGTTTTGTGCTTTTCCTGATTATATGGAGGAAGAGGACTGTGCCGAACAATTTCCTATCGTTCCGCTGACTTTTATTTATAAAAAGGAATTTCCCTTGTCCCACAGTGATTTTTTGGGTGCGTTAATGGCACTTGGCATAAAACGAAGCTGTCTTGGCGATATTGTTGCTGCCGGAGAGGGACAGACAGTCGTATTTGTGAAAAAGGAAATGGCAGAATACATCTGCGGTAATGTTAATAAGGTGGGCAGGGTAGGAGTAAATGTAAAAAAAGATTTTCCGGCGAATTTTTCTCCTGTTAAAAGCTTTTCGGATATTTTTATTACTGTCAGTTCCATGCGTCTTGACTGTATTGTTTCGGCACTTACGGGATTAAGCCGGGAAAAATCATCGGCAATGATACTTGCAGGCAATGTATTTATTGACAGCGGAGAAGTTTTAAAGCAGGATTTTGCCGTAAAAGCAGGGGATACCGTAACCGTCAGAAGAAAAGGCAAATTTATAGTGGATTCCGTAAACGGCAATACCAAAAAGGGAAGAATTAAGATTTCTGTAAAAAAATACACATAAAATTGCGTTTTATATTTGATTTTACACAAGGAATATGATATTATAAGACAATGGTATCTGATATTTGTTTTTAAATATTGTTAAAAAGAACTTTAACGAGCTTACGAATAAAAAATATACGACAGGAGTGCGTTTAGATGCTTACTATTGATGAAATCAAGAATATAAGCTTTAGAAAAGCAAACAGAGGCGGCGGTTATCATCCTGATGACGTTGACAGCTTTATTGATGATGTTGTCGCAACTTTTGAACAGATGAAAAGAGAAAAGTCTGATTTGATAAGAAAGATGGATATTCTTGCAAACAGAATTGAAAAATACCGTGCCGATGAGGAAATTGTAAGAAATGCACTTATCTCATCTCAGAGAATTTCAGACGAAACTATAAAAGAAGCAAACGAAAAGGCAGAGGGTATTATTAAAGACGCTGAGGCACGTGCTCAGCTTATGGTTATGGACGCCAACAAGGCTGTGCTTGCAAAGCAGGATGAAATGCTGAAGCTTCAGAAAGACGCTGCGGATATGAGAGAAGCAATTCTCGAAATGTACAAAAAGCATATTGAGGTTATAAGCGAGCTTCCTGCACAGCAGGACTATGAAGCTTTAAAGGAAAAGTTTGACGGTGAAAACAACCAGTCCTCAACAACCGAAAATGATGACAATGCAGTTTCCGAGGAGCTTTTGACAGATGTTCAGCCCTCTGAGGTTGAATTTGACGTTGAGGTAACAACAGAAAAGGCTGAAGATACAGACAGCGATAACGACGATTATCAATACTGAGTTGTCCCGGTATTTTGTACAGTTAAGTATTTTTTGAATACGGATATTGCAGGTTGTTTGCGGTATCCGTGTTGATTTGATATATAAATAGTTTGGAGAGATTACAGGTATGCCACAGGATTATAATGCAACGCTCAATCTTCCGAAGACAGAGTTTCCTATGAGAGCGGGACTTCCGAAAAGTGAGCCGGAAACTTTGAAGCGTTGGGAACAGGAAAAAATCTACGAAAAATTAATGGAGAAAAACGAGGGTAAGCCTCTTTTTGTACTGCATGACGGCCCTCCATATGCAAACGGAAATATCCATCTCGGAACATCTCTTAACAAGGTTTTGAAGGATATTATAGTAAGATACAAAAATATGTCAGGATTCAAGTCTCCGTATGTTCCGGGCTGGGATACACACGGACTTCCTACAGAGCTTAAAGCAAGGGCTAAGGCAGGCGTTGAAAATTCAACAACTATTTCCGAGCTTGAAATCAGAAAGATTTGCCGTGAGTTTGCTTTGGGTTATCTTGACGACCAGAGAAATCAGTTTAAACGTCTGGGAGTTATAGGCGAGTGGGATAATCCTTATATTACTTTGCTTCCTGAGTTTGAGGCAAAGCAGATTGAAATTTTTGCGGAAATGGCTTGCAAGGGATATATTTACAAGGGTTTGAAGCCTGTTTACTGGTGTCCTGACTGTAAGACTGCTCTTGCTGAAGCAGAAATTGAGTACGCAGAAGACCCATGTCATTCCATATATGTTAAGTTTAAAGTAAACGATGACCACGGAAAGCTTTCCGCTTTGGGAATTGATCCACAGAAATGCTATTTTGTAATTTGGACAACAACTACATGGACTCTTCCCGGCAATGTGGCTATTTGCCTTGGCCCTGATTTTGATTATTCCATCATCAAATGCGGTGAAGAATATTATATAATGGCAGAAGCACTTGCCGCAGACGCTATGAAAGAAGCCGGCAAAGAGGAATATGAAACTGTCGGCACAATGAAGGGTATTGAGTTTGAATACATGAAAGCTCAGCATCCTTTCCTTGACAGAGAGTCACTTATTATAGTGGGCGACCACGTAACCCTTGAAAGCGGTACCGGCTGCGTTCATACTGCTCCCGGACACGGTGTAGAGGACTATGATGTGTGCAGAAATTACCCGGAAATTCCGATTGTTGTTCCTGTTGACGCAGACGGCAGATTGACCGCAGAGGCAGGTCAGTTTGCAGGCTTGCTTACAGCAGACGCAAACAAGCCGATAGCACAGCATTTGGACAGCATCGGTGCATTGTTTGCACTTAAAAAGATTATCCACCAGTATCCTCACTGCTGGAGATGTAAAAATCCGGTTCTTTTCAGAGCCACAGACCAATGGTTCTGCTCCGTTGAGGACTTTAAGGACGAGGCTGTAAAAGCCATAGAAGATGTTAAGTGGATTCCCGGCTGGGGTCAGGACAGAATTACTTCAATGGTTAAGGAACGTAAGGACTGGTGTATTTCACGTCAGCGTAAATGGGGTGTTCCCATTCCGATTTTCTTCTGTAAAGACTGCGGTGAGCCTTATATCGACAGAGATGCAATGATGGCTGTTGCCGATTTGTTCAGAAAAGAGGGTTCGGACGCTTGGTTTAAATATGACGCTTCTGAAATTCTTCCAAAGGGTACAAAATGTCCTAAGTGCGGAGGAACTCAGTTCAACAAAGAGCAGGATATTATGGACGTTTGGTTCGACAGCGGTTCATCACACGCTGCTGTTTTGGAACAGAGAGATTATCTCAAGTGGCCTGCCGACTTGTATCTCGAGGGTGCCGACCAGTACAGAGGCTGGTTCCAGTCTTCACTTCTTACATCTGTTGCTACAAAGGGAACAGCTCCTTATAAGGCTGTTCTTACACATGGCTGGGTAGTTGACGGCGAGGGAAGAAAGATGAGTAAATCTCTCGGCAACGGTATTGACCCTCAGGAAATCATTGAGCAGTACGGTGCAGATGTTTTAAGACTTTGGGTTGCTTCCTCAGACTACCATGCTGATATCAGAATTTCCAAGGATATCTTGAAGCAGCTTTCCGAGGCTTACAGAAAGATAAGAAATACTGCAAGATATATTTTAGGAAATCTTAATGACTTCAATCCTGATACGGATATGGTTGACGTTAAGGATTTGTTCCCGATAGATAAATGGGCTATAGCAAAGCTTAATGAGCTTAATGATAAAGTTAAAGCCGGATATGACTCATATGAGTTCCATCAGGTATATCACAGCATTCACAATTTCTGTGTTGTTGATATGTCAAACTTCTATCTTGACGTTTTGAAAGACAGACTTTACACTGAAAAGCCTGACAGCGTAAGCAGAAGAGCAGCTCAGACAGCTATATACATTATTTTGGACTCAATGACAAGAATGATAAGTCCTGTTCTTGCATATACTTCCGATGAAATCTGGAGATATATGCCCCACGGAAGCGACTGCGACAAGGATTGTGTACTCTTTAATGAGATGCCGAAAAAAGTTGAAGTTGATACAGACGCAGAGTTCATGGCACGCTGGGACAGAATTCACGAGCTTCGTGACCTTGTAAAGAAGTCAATTGAGGTTGCTGTTAAGGATAAGCTTATCAGAAGTTCTTTGGAATCTAAAATAGTTCTTACCTGTGACGGTGACAATTACGAATTTGTTAATTCCGTTTTGGGCGAGCTTACAGCTGTATTTATTGTTTCAAAGGTTGAGCTTGTAAAAGGCGGCAGTGAAGAAATCAACGTTGCCGTAGAAAAGGCACAGGGTGAAAAATGCGAACGCTGCTGGGTTTACAGCGATACTGTAGGTCAAAACAGTGAGCACCCGACCCTTTGTGCACGTTGTGCCGAAATTTTGAAATAACAATCTATAAATTGAGAAGCGGTGTGTTAAACATACCGCTTTTCTTGTAATTTTGAATTGTACTGTTAAAATTAAAGAGGTGTTATATTTGGCAGTGATATCACTTGTGCTGGCAGCGTTGCTTATTGCAGCAGACCAGATTATAAAATATCTTGCAGTGACTTTTCTGAAACCGGTTGGAACAGTCTCTGTGATTGATAACCTTGTTGACCTTGTCTATTATGAAAATACGGGAATGTCCTTCGGTATGATGGAAGGGGCAAGATGGATATTTGTTATCTTTACAGCTGCAGCTATGGCGGTGCTTGTTTACCTTTTGTTCAGGAATAAAAACGAAAAAAAGCTTTACTATATATCCATAGCCTTAATCATCGGAGGCGGAATGGGAAATCTTATTGACAGAATACTTTACGGATATGTAATTGACTATTTCAGAGTTTCGTTTTTTCCGCCTATCTGTAATTTTGCCGACTATTGTATTGTTATCGGTGCCGTACTGCTGGCGGTTTATGTTTTGTTCATTTCGGATTATTTTAAATCAGAAAAGAAATCTGGGAAAAGTTAGGTTAAGAGATGGATAACAGATTAAGTTTTAAAGTTGAGGATAATGAAGCAGGGGAAAGAATTGATAAATACCTTGCACAAAGAGTGGAGGACTTGACAAGGTCTGCAATATCATCTCTTATAAGCAGCGGAAAAGTAACGGTAAACGGAACGGCTGTATCAAAAAATTATAAAGTGAAAAATTTAGATATGGTTGAAATTACTGTTCCGGAGCCGGTGGAATATGAGGCGAAAGCCGAAAATATACCCCTTGATATTGTCTATGAGGACGAAAGCCTATTGGTTGTCAATAAACCGAAAGGAATGGTAGTTCATCCGGCGGCAGGAAATTATGAGGGAACTTTGGTTAACGCTCTTTTGTATCATTGCCGTGACAGCTTATCGGGAATAAACGGAGTTATGCGGCCGGGAATTGTTCATAGAATTGACAAAAACACCAGCGGACTTTTAATTGTGGCAAAAACAGATTTTGCACACAAGGTTTTGGCAGAACAGATAAAAGAGCACAGCTTTTCAAGGGAATATGAGGCAGTTGTCTGCGGAAAATTTAAGACTATAGAGGGTTCGGTTGACGCACCTATAGGAAGACATCATACCGACAGAAAAAAGATGTGTGTAACCGAAAAAAACAGCCGAAATGCCGTGACCCATTACAGGGTTCTGGAAGAGTTCAGAAATTATTCCCACATAGCCTGCAAGCTTGAAACAGGCAGAACCCACCAGATAAGAGTTCATATGGCATATCTGGGACATCCTGTTGCGGGGGACGACGTGTACGGAAAACCGTTAAGCGATTTTGAGGGTCAGTGTCTTCACGCCAAAAAAATAGGATTTGTTCACCCCGTGACGGAGAAATATATGGAATTTGATTCTCCTCTGCCTGATTATTTTAAAAAATTTTTAGATAAGCTTCATAAAATCGGGTATTAAAAATACATATGAATTTTTTCTAAACAGGAAACAGTTTACCGGTATGTTAAATTATATTTAATAGGAAAAGGAAGCCGTAACGAAATTTTTATTTCGTCACAGCTTCTTTGCTTTTTATACAGTTTGCTAAGAATTTTTATTTATTCTCACAGTCTTCTGTGAAAAAACCTGCTTCGCTCAGTGAATTGATAAGTTCATTGAGTTTATCGATTACTTCGCAAATACCGGTACATTCTTTCTTAATAGGGGTAACACATTTTGCCTGATTGCTTCCCGGAATTGTAAAATCAAAGACGGCTGCGTTCGGAGTTCCGGAATTTGTAACGGTGGCCAATGTGCCCGGTTGTGTTGTTGTGGTGGTTCCTGCTATAAGTGTAGTTCCGGGTGAACCCTGAGGGATAACAAAATTTAAAATTGCATTTTGCGGAGTTCCTACGTTGGTTACAGAGGCCTGAGTTCCCGGAGCACCTGTGGTAGTTGTGCCGATGGTTATTGTTGCTGCTTTACCTGCAGCACCTTCAGGAATAGCAAAATTTAATATTGCGTTTTGCTCTGTACCTGTGTTTGTAACAGAAGCAAATGTTCCCGGTGCTTCTGTTGTTGTAGCACCGATTTTTATTGTTGCGGCAGTACCGTTTTCACCCGGGTCTCCCTTTGGAATTACAAAATCCAAAACTGCATTTTGAGCAGTGCCTGTGTTAGTAACAGAAGCCTGTGTGCCGGGATCGCCTGTAGTGGTTGTACCAACAGTTACAGTGGCAGCCTGACCGGCGGGACCGGCAGGACCCTGAGGACCGGCAGCACCTGTAGTTCCAGTAGCACCAGGTTCACCTTTTGGAATTACAAAATCCAAAACTGCATTTTGGGCAGTGCCTGTATTAGTAACAGAAGCCTGTGTGCCGGGATCGCCTGTAGTGGTTGTACCAACAGTTACAGTGGCAGCCTGACCGGCGGGACCAGCAGGACCCTGAGGACCGGCAGGACCAGTAGGGCCGGCAGCTCCTGTAGCACCAACAGGACCGGCAGGTCCGGTAGCTCCTGTGGCACCCAGCTCACCCTGAGGTATAACAAAATTCAAAACAGCGTTTTGAGGTGTTCCTGAATTTGTAACGGAAGCCTGTGTTTCGGGTTCGCCTGTAGTTGTAGTGCCGACAGTAACAGTGGCAGCTTGACCAGCAGGTCCCTGTGGTCCTTGCGGTCCTTGTGGTCCCTGCGGACCTTGAGGACCTGCTGCACCCTGCGGTATAACAAAATCCAAAACAGCATTTTGAGATGTTCCCGAGTTTGTAACGGAAGCCGGTGTTCCCGGAGCACCGACAGTGGTTGTTCCTACGTTAACAGAAGCAGCTTGACCTACCGGACCCTGTGGACCGGGTGGTCCCTGTATACCTTGAGGTCCCTGTGGACCCTGGGGACCTACACAGCAGGTGCAGCATTTACTGCATTTACAGCAACATTCTTTTTCGCAGCAGCTGTATTCGTGGGTAGCATATATGCCGCCTTGACAATTATGATTGCAAGACAATATAATTCCTCCATTTATTTTTTCGTTGTTAAGACCTCGTCACTCATCTGTGACGTCTGACCGTGGTCTTAATACATAGTATGTAAGTGCAGTCTATTTTGTGTAATCAAAAAATATTATATTTATATTACTTATAGCCTTCAATTATCGTTTTAATATTAAAAATTATATATAAATATGATATTTTAACAGTATTTTCCGCTAAATATCACAAAAGTGTAATAGTTGTAACAGGCTTTTGCCTTGTATTAAAAAAATGTACATGATATAATTACAATAATAATGCGTAAGTTGTAAAATATAAGTAAAATTTTAAGGAGGTAATTATGGCGTTATGTATGGGCTGTATGGCTGAAATCGGCAGATATACTACATGTCCGCATTGCGGATTTAAAACCAGTGAAAAACAGCGTTCGCCATTTTTGCCGTACTCTACAATAATCGGCGGACGTTATATTGTTGGTAAAATTATTGAGATAAACGGAGAAAGCACCTCTTATATAGGATTTGACAGAGTTCAAAGAAGGGTTATAAAGCTGAGGGAATTTCTGCCGGCAGGTTTTTTTGTCCGTGAGGACGGTCAGATTAATATAAATCCTGTTTTGGAGAAAAAGGAAAAGTATTTTCAGCTTTTAGAAGAATTTAAGGAATATTTTACAAAGCTTACAGAGCTCGGCGATCTTACCTGTATGCCGAGAATACACAATATTTTTGAGGAAAATAATACCTGTTATGTTATAGAAAACTATGAGCAGTTGGTGCTTTTGGAGGATTACATAGAGGATTGCGGCGGATATATCGAGTGGGACAAGGCAAGACTGTTATTTATGCCGTTAGTTACGCTTTTGGAGGCGTTTCACAGAAAGGGTATAGGCCATTACGGAGTGTCGCCTAAAAATATTTATGTTACAAAACATAACAAGCTGAAAATTTACGGATTTGCCACTGAAAATGAGAGGAAAAGAGGTACCCCTCTTCGCTCACAGCTTTATTCAGGATTTTCTGCTCCGGAGCAATATATAACTGGGGAAAAGCTTACTGTTGAAACAGATATATACGGCCTTTCAGCCACGCTCTTTTATGCTCTGACTGGAGCTGTTCCGGAAAGTGCGAAAAGAAGGCTTGTGGACGGTAAGCTGCTTCTGAGCACAAATGTGGCAAAAAGGATACCCCCTCATGTGGTTGCCGCATTAGCTAATGCTCTGCAAATCGGACGAAGTAAACGTACGTCTGATTTTGATACTTTGCGAAATCAGGTTTCTGCTTCTTCTGCTGTTAAAGCAATTCAGGAGGAAATTTCAAGAACTACCACGTTAAGTAAAATTGATTTCGGTGATGAAGCGTTTAAAAAGAAAAACTCAAACGGGATTGCCGCTGTTCTTCTTTCGGCTATTGTTACCACTGTGGCTTTGAGTGTGGTTTTATTTGTTTTCTTTTTTGATGAATTGATATCCGGTGCAAGGATCAACGACATTCCAATTAATACAAAAAATAATGCGGTGGCTGAACAATATACTATCAAGGATATCAATACAACTTCGGAGAAAGGCGAAACTCAGCTTAATAATTTTATAGGCATGGATTATCAGGAAGCTTTAAAAATAATTGAAGATTCAAATATTATTTTGCTTAAATCCTCAGAGCCGGTTTACAGCGATGAGGTGCCTATGGGAAAAATTATTTCACAGTATCCTGTTCAGGGAACCTTAATAGATACACAGTCCGGACAGGTATCCGTTTATGTTGAAGTCAGCAGCGGCTCTCTTATGCGTGAGCTTCCGGATATAAGAAATTTTTCTTTGGAAGAAGCGTCGAAAAAAATTGCAGAAGAAGGGCTTTTGGCTTCGGCGAAAAGAATTAAAGACAGTAATTATGCCTCCGGCACGGTATTGGGTTATGACGGTTACGAGGCTTTGGACAAAATTGAAGTTGGCTCTATGGTTACGATAATAGTTGCGGAATAAATATTTTACATAATATTTACATTTTTATAAGGTTTTATCTTTGTTTATTTACTTTAGCTTAAAAATGTGCTATCATTACACTAATATTAACTTGTGTTTAATCGAGGGAGATAGAAATGAAATATTCACAAAAACTTTTATTCACTCCGGGACCTTTGTCCACGACTATGTCAGTAAAAGAGGCTATGCTTGTTGACCTTGGTACAAGGGACAACGAGTACAAAGATGTAACAAAAAATATAAGAGAAAAGCTTTTAAATATAGCTTTGGCAAGCAAGGAAGAATTTTCTGTTGTTTTGCTTCAGGGAAGCGGAACTTATGCGGTTGAATCTGTGCTTAATTCATTTGTTTCTGCTAATGATAAGCTTCTTATCCTTGCAAACGGTGCATACGGCGACAGAATGGCTCAGATAGCCACTTTGTCAGGTCTGAATTTTGAAAAGAAGGACTACAGTATGATAAACAGTCTTGACCTTAATGAGGTTGAAAAGGCTGTTTCAGGCAGTGACGCTACAATTGTTTCTTTTGTTCACGATGAGACAACTGCCGGAGTCCTCAATGATATCAAAGGTATTTGCGATATTTGCAGAAAATACAATAAAAAGATTATATGTGACGCAATGAGCAGCTTCGGAGGAATAGAAATAAACCTTGACGAGGTTAAACCTGATTTCCTTGTTACAAGCTCCAACAAGTGCGTACAGGGAGTACCCGGTTTTGGAATTATTTACGGAAGAAGAGAAGCTTTTGAAGCCTGCAAGGGCAATTCAAAATCCCTTGCTTTGGACTTATATGACCAGTGGAAGTATATGGAAGATACCGACGGAGGTTTCCGCTTTACTTCTCCGACTCATGTCCTTTTGGCTTTTGACCAGGCTTTGGACGAGCTTGAAGCTGAGGGTGGAATACCTGCAAGAGCAAAGAGATACAGAGAAAATCAAAAGCTTATTGCACAGAAGATGACGGAGCTGGGCTTTGAACTCCTGGTTGACCCTGAGGAGCAGGCTCCTATGATTACTACTTTGCTTGTACCTGATGGTTTGGATTTTGCCGATATGTATGAAAAATTAAAGAAAAAAGGTTTCTTGCTTTACTCAGGAAAATTGCCTAAGTACAATGCTTTCAGAATAGGCAATATAGGCGACCTGCACGCTCAGGACTTTTTGAATTTAGCTCAGGCGGTTAAGGAATATCTTGAGGAGGCAAAGAAATGAGGGCAAGCTATTTTTGTAAAAAGCTCAGTGAATTAGGAATTGATACTGTTTCCGGAGTTCCAGATTCACTTTTGAAAAATTTTTGTGAATATTTGGACAAGTCTCAAAAGGGTGAGACTGAGGACGGAATAAAATTTAAGCATTTTACAGCGGAAAATGAGGGCGGTGCAGCCGGCATTTGCGCCGGAGCGTATCTTGCCACAGGAAGACCTGCCTGTCTTTATATGCAAAACAGCGGTATCGGAAATGTGGTAAATCCAATATGCTCTTTATTTCACCGTGATGTTTATAATATTCCTCTGCTTATGCTTGTAGGCTGGAGAGGAGAGCCGGGAGTTAAGGACGAGCCTCAGCACGTTTTTCAGGGCAAGGCTACAATAAAGCTCTTGGAGGATATGGATATTGTAACCTTTGTGATTTCCAAGGAAACTTCCGATGAAGAGTTGGACAGCCTTTTTATTGAAATAAAGAAGCTTTTGGACGATAACAAGCAATGTGCTTTTGTAGTAAAAAAGGGTACCTTTGCAGATGAAAAGTCAGAGGCAAAAACTAACGGAAGAAAGTATGTTCGCGAAGAGGCTATCGGTGATATTTTGAAGCTTATCGGAGAGGACGATCCTGTTTTTTCAACTACAGGAAAAATTTCCAGAGAGGTTTACGAGCAAAGCGACAAAATATATTCAAATCACGAAAGATGTTTCCTGACTGTAGGCTCAATGGGACATACTTCCATGATTGCCTTTGGATACAAGGCTAATCACCCGGAAAAGAGAGTCTTTTGTATTGACGGCGACGGTGCTGTTTTAATGCATATGGGTTCTATGGCTTTTATTGCCGAACAGCAGCCTGATAATTTTGTTCACATTGTTATTAATAACAATGCCCATGAATCTGTGGGCGGTATGGATACAGCGGCTAAGCACGCTGATTTTTCAATGATTGCCAAAGACTGCGGCTATAAAAACGTATATGTGGCAGAAAATAAAGAGGAACTTGAAAAGGCTTTCAATATGATTGAGGCTAATCCGCAGCTTTCTTTGATAGAGGTTAGGGTTGCGTTGGGAGCAAGAGATGACTTGGGCAGACCTAAGGAGTCTCCTCAGGAAAATAAGACTGCGTTTATGAATAAAGTAAACGGCTGATTATAATGAGTTATTTTAGGATACTGATTAAAAAGTGAA
Organism: uncultured Clostridia bacterium; assembly: GCA_944380855.1. Lineage (GTDB taxonomy): Bacteria > Bacillota > Clostridia > Oscillospirales > Acutalibacteraceae > Limousia. The sequence goes on from CALWIW010000003.1 coordinate 90,080, forward strand.
AGGAGATAGGTTATGAACGAGAATAAAGTGGTTTATACCTGTTTTTCCACAGATGTTATACACAAAGGACATTTAAATATCATTAATAAAGCGAAGGAATTGGGAAAGGTTATTATCGGAGTTATGTCCGATAAGGCTGCTGTAAAATACGACAGATTTCCTACTGTAAGCTTTGAACAGCGTATGAATATGATTAAAAATATTGACGGCGTCAGCGAGGTTGTACCCCAGGAAACCGTCAGCTATAAGGATAATCTTTTAAAATTTAAGCCTGATTATGTGGTTCACGGTGATGAGTGGAAATATAATTACATGGCACCGATCCGCCAGGAGGTTATAGATGTTATTTCCCAGTGGGGCGGAGAGCTTATAGAAGTTCCTTATACCATGGACGAAGAGGTAAGAAAAATTGACAGACAAACTATGGAAAAGCTGTCTATGTCTGAATTCCGCAGAGGAAGGCTGAGAAAGCTTTTGAAGCTTCGGCCTGTTGTAAAGGCTATTGAGGTTCACAGCGGACTGACGGGTCTCATTGCGGAAAAGACTGTTGTTGAAAATAACGGAGAGGTTGACCAGTTTGACGCTATGTGGATTTCCAGCCTTTGTGACAGCACAGCTAAAGGCAAGCCTGATATTGAACTGGTTGATATGTCTTCAAGAATAAGAACCATTGAGGACGTTTTGGACGTAACAACAAAGCCGATTATTTTTGACGGCGATACAGGCGGAAAGACAGAGCATTTCGTATATAATGTGAGAACTCTTGAAAGAATCGGTGTATCTGCTGTTATTATTGAAGATAAGGTAGGTTTGAAAAAGAACTCCCTTTTCGGAACAGAGGTAGAGCAAACCCAGGATACTATTGAAAACTTCAGCAATAAAATCAGAGCGGGAAAAAATGCTCTTTTAACAGATGATTTCATGATTATTGCAAGAATTGAAAGCCTTATTCTTGAGCAGGGAATGGAGGACGCTTTGGCACGTGCCAAGGCTTTTGTTGAAGCCGGTGCCGACGGCATTATGATTCATTCAAGAAGAAAAGAGCCTGACGAGATTTTTGAATTTGTAGACAAATTCAGAGAGTTTGACAAGGAAACTCCTGTTGTTGTTGTGCCTACATCATTCAACACCGTTTCGGAAGAAGAATTTGCAAAGCACGGAGTAAATATTGTGATTTATGCAAATCAGCTTACAAGAACCGCTTTTCCTGCAATGAAGAATGCGGCTGAACTGATTTTGAAAAATCACAGGGCAAAGGAAGCCGACGATATATGTATGCCGTTTAAGGATATTATTACCCTTATTGACAGTATTTAATGTTTTTTATCAATGTATTATAAGCTATTGAATTGTGCACACGGTTCAGTAGCTTTTAATTTTGTTTTTTTTGTCAATGATTAGGGTAAAAAGTGAAATTGATATAAAAGAAAGGTTTTTTGCTCACCTCCTGCGTTTTTGAAGAATTTTAAAACCTTGGAGGACGCTATCCTCCAAACCACCCGCCAAAGGAACACCGTCCCTTTGGAATTCCAAAATTTTTTCATAACATTTGTTTACAAGCTTTTCTTTAATAAACGGTTTTAAGCCTATGGTGGATTGCAGGTATTAAGAGGTCAAAAACCTTGACTGTTATAAATACTTTGTGGTATTATAAAATAAATATGCAAATGGGTTATTATGACCTTGAAATATGAATAAAATCCTATAATGTAAGGATATAAAGCAACTATCGCTAAGTGGAGGCTGGGCTTATGTCTAATTGTGCAATAGGTATATTTGACTCGGGACTTGGTGGTCTTACCGCAGTTAAACAGCTAAGAAAAGTTATGCCAAAAGAAAATATTGTATATTTTGGGGATACCGGAAGGGTTCCTTACGGCAGTAAAAGCCGTGATACAATTATAAAATATGCACGTCAGGACGCGGCTTTTCTTTTGACTCATAATGTAAAAATTGTAATAGCCGCCTGCGGTACGGCAAGTTCAGTTGCGGACTGTTTAAGAGATGAGCTGCCTGTTTTATATACCGGCGTTGTAAGGCCTACAGCTTTTGCGGCGGTGGAGGCTACCAAATGTGGAAGAATAGGAGTAATCGGCACAACGGCTACCATAGGCAGTCACAGCTACAAAAAAGAAATACTTCGTTTTAATCCTGATATTGAAGTGTTTGAGCAGGACTGTCCTTTGTTTGTGTCGCTGGTTGAAAGCGGTTTTATTTCCAAAGACGACCCTATTGTGTCGCTGACCGTTGAAAGATATTTAAAACCCATAAAAGACGCAGGTGTTGATACTCTTATTTTAGGCTGTACTCATTATCCTATTTTGAGCGAGGCTATATCAAAGTACATGGGAAGTCATGTTGCTTTGATTGATTCAGGAAAAGAAACAGCAATATATGCCGCAAAAATTCTGAAAGAGCATAAGCTGTTAAACACAGAACATGACGGTCACAAATGTGAATTTTATGTCAGCGATACGCCCGACGGATTTACAAAGGTGGCAGGGCTTTTTTTGGGAGAAGATGTTGGAAACTGCGTAAAGCAGATTGATATTGGCTGTTATTAATTTTTATAATGAAAAGGGAATAAGAATGGAAAGCAATTATCTGATTTCTATTGTGGGAAAACAGAAGATAGACGGTGAAACCGACGTTATTGAGGTTGTTACCGAGGGAAGCTATATGTTCAGAAACGGGAAGTATTTTATTTCCTATGAAGAATACGACAAGGAAAACCCAAACGAGCATTTTACATCTGTCGTAAAGGCAGAGGGAGAAAAAATGGTTACAATAATGCGTGCCGGAGGTGTTTCTTCAAGGCTTTTGCTTGAAAAAGACCGCAGGCATTATTGCCATTACAGCGTTCCTGTAGGAGAAATGATGATAGGTATTTACACTTCGCAAATAAACTCCACGTTAAGTGAAAACGGAGGAGAGCTGTTTGTGAAATATACAATTGATTTTAACGCTTCTCTTGCAAGTGAAAACGAGTTTCATATTACGGTTAAGCCGAAAAATGAAACTGCCGAGGGTTAATTTTATAAAGACAAAGATAAAAAAGGGGAATGGAAAATATGTCACAGACAGCTATTAATACTGAATTACAGCTTAAAGAAATAATAATAAACGCTATCAAAAATGCACAGAAAAAAGGCGAGCTTCCTGAGGCTGAGCTTTATGATTTTATAATTGAAACACCTGCCGACAGAGCTAACGGAGATTTAGCTACAAACGCAGCAATGGCCGGGGCAAAGTCCTTTAGAATGCCGCCTTTTAAAATTGCAAAAGCCATTACTGACAACATCGACCTTAACAGTTCTGTTATTGAAAGATGCGAAACAGCCGGTCCCGGATTTATAAACTTTTTCTATTCTCCTATGTATTATGCTAAGATTCTTAAGGAAATAGAGGAAAAAGGTGCGGACTATGGTAAGAGCAATTACGGTGAGGGTAAAAAATATATGGTGGAATTTGTTTCCGCAAACCCTACAGGACCTATGCACATGGGCAACGCCAGAGGCGGTGCATTGGGAGATTGCTTGGCTTCGGTGCTGGACGCAGCAGGCTTTGACGCTTACAGAGAATTTTATGTAAATGACGCAGGCAATCAGATTGAAAAGTTTGCCTGTTCTTTGGAAGCAAGATATCTTCAGATATACAAGGGTGATGAGATTGTATTTCCTGAAGACGGATATCAGGGGGCGGACATTATTGACCTTGCAAAGGAATATTCAGAAGCTTTTGGTGACTGTCTTGTAAACCTTGAGTCAAGGGAGAGAAAGGACAAGCTTGTTGAATATGCTCTTCCTAAGAACATAAAGAAAATGCAGAGCGATATCGGCAAATACGGTATTGTATACGATAATTGGTTTTTTGAAAGCACTCTCCACGAAAGCGGAGAGGTAAAAGCTTGTGTTGATTTGCTTACGGAAAAAGGCCTCACCTATGAAAGTGAAGGTGCTTTATGGTATAAAAATGCTCAGGTTGTTACTGACAGACTTTTGAGAAAAGGAAAGAAGCAGTCCGATATTGATAAGCTTGAGCTTAAAGACGACGTGCTTATCCGTAAAAACGGAACTCCCACATATTTTGCCGCAGATATTGCCTATCATAAAAATAAATTTGACAGAGGCTTTGACACCTGTATTGATATATGGGGAGCAGACCACCACGGACACGTTATGCGTATGCAGGGTGCTATGGACGCTATCGGTTATGACGGCGACAAGCTGGACGTTGTTTTAATGCAGCTTGTAAAGCTTGTGAGAAACGGTGTGCCTGTAAGAATGAGTAAAAGAACAGGAAAGGCAATTCAGCTTGCCGACCTTTTGGACGAGGTTCCTCTTGACAGTGCAAGATTTTTGTTCAACACAAGAGAAGCAAATACTCAGATGGATTTTGACCTTGACCTCGCAGTTGCACATGACAATCAGAACCCTGTATACTATGTTCAGTATGCTCACGCAAGAATTTGCAGTATTCTTAAAAACCTTGAAAATGAGGGAATTAAGCTGAGAAGCTGTACAGATGAAGAGCTTTGTCTGCTGTCATCGGCAGAGGAAAAGGAACTTATTAACCATCTTGCCGAGTATACCAGAGAGATAATCGAGTCAGCAAAGAGCTATGACCCAACAAGAATTACAAAGTATGTTACGACATTAGCTACTTTATTCCATAAGTTTTATAATGCTTGCCGTGTAAAGGGTGAGGACGAACACTTAACCCAGGCAAGACTTAATCTTTGCATGGCTGTTAAAACAGTTATTGCCAATGTTTTGGGAATGTTTAAAATCTCCTGCCCTGACCACATGTAAGTTTTAATAATTGTGGGTTGAGAGGTATAAAATTTTATTTTTTTGAATTGTCTCGGCACAATGTTTGTGATAACAGCATTGTATATGCTGATAAATCTTATCTTTTTCTAAAAATGAGAGTAAATTATTATTACAACACTTGAGTTCAGAAGCGATGATTGGTACAATAATGCGGTGGAGATTGTTTTTAAATCAGATATTAAAATCTCCGAACAAATAACCATTGGGAGGACAATTATGAAAAGAACCATATCCGTAATGCTTGCTGTATTGTGTTTAATTTCATGCTTTGCAGGCTGCAGCAATGTTAAAACCAGCAAATCTTTCACTTTTAATGTTGAAACAGGAGATAAGATTAGTATTGAACTTGATACCACAGACGGCTATGATTTATCTTCAAATGTGCCTTTTGAAGTTTCTTCTGACAGAAAAACACTTTCTCAGGGAATTTTTATAGAAGCAAGTCAGTATGAGGAGTATGTTTCTGTTGTGAATTCTGATGAAAATGCAACTGTAATTGATTCCGGAACAAAAGATTCCAATAAATATATCTTTTGGTCGTACAATGGCAGTGAATACAATATCGCTGTATTAATTGGAAATTCCAACACAGGAATTATTTTAGGTAACGCTGTATCAGAGGAATCGGCAAAAGAGTGTTTTGACAGACTTACTTTCAGTGTTGAAAAGTAATATCATTAAGAAAAGATATTTTAAAAAGGCGGCTTCACATCATATTTATGTGGAGTCGCTTTTTATTGTATGGCAAAGGATGAGAAAAAACGTGATTTGAGGCTGTGGTTTAAAACAATTGACAAGGTGTAGCTTTTAATATATAATTATATGGTATAATTTTTGAATTTTGAGTTTGGCTTTTGAAATAGGTCGGACAAAAATATATAAATCTGTTATAACGGATTGAGAGGATGTTAATTCGATGGTAAATTTGGAAACAGCATTTGAGTCAATTTCAAATAAACTTCAGAAAGTCTTGGAGGGACAGGGCTTTAAAAAGCAGAAAATTGCCGCTTCTACCTCTGATGAAATGGCTGCTCTCTTTACAAGCGAGGGTGTTGCGTATTCAGTTGTGTATTCCATAGATAAAAAACATATGGTTTTAAGAAGCTGTGCAATGACTGACGAGGGTCCGGACAACAAGTGGAGAGTAATGGCTACTTGGATGTTTGACCCTGAAAACGATTCAATGAAAGAGGCTGACAGCATCGGCAACGATTTTGTTGACATGGTAACAGCTACAAAGGTTGTAAAAAGAGTTGCTCAGACTAAGAGAAAGAAAAGCGAGGACGAGGGAAATGCAGATCCTAAGTTTTTTGCCAAAAGACTTGTTGCTTTATTTCCCGAACTGAGAGAAGAAATAAAAGAGGAAGAGGAAAGTTATTATCCTTTCAGAGGTGTTACATTTACTGAAGAAAAAATTCTTCCTAAGCTTAACAGGCTTTTAGAATCGGGAAACAAGCAGGATATAACAAAGCTTGTTTCAATTCTCAGTGCTCAGTACGGAAACGGAAATGCAGATACACGTTCTATAATTACAATTGTAATTCTCAACAGCTTTGACGATAAATACAGGGAAATGCTGGAAGAAACAATGTCTGATAACCTGAAAAAGTCATGGAGCGGAGCAAGACATTACAAGGGCAAAAAGGTTAAACCGGAAAAGATAAAGAAAAAGAAAAGGGATCCAAACGAGGGATCAAGACTGAGCGATTAATTGGATTGGCTTTAAAAGATTGTAAGACACGGCAAGACTACACCGGTATGTATCTTTGCCGTGTTTTTTACTGTTTGCAGTTATACAAAAAAAGTTGAATTTTGATATTGACAACCTGTTTTATTTGTGCTATAATATCACTTGTCAGTTGCGATGGAGAGGTGTCCGAGTGGTTTAAGGAGCTAGTCTTGAAAACTAGTGATCCCGCAAGGGACCAAGGGTTCGAATCCCTTCCTCTCCGCCATTTAATTTTTAAGCAAATTAATTTGCCGGCTTGGAGGATTACTCAAGTGGTGAAGAGGCTCCCCTGCTAAGGGAGTAGGTCGGGTAACCGGCGCGAGGGTTCAAATCCCTTGTCCTCCGCCATAATAGGAACATAAAAAAGATATGTTCCGCATAAACCCCGATTTTATCGGGGTTTTTTGCTGTCCAAACGCCGGGATTTCAAGATGCATATTCGTAGATATAAAACGGCTATTTTTGCTTTGCGGATAGAATTGAACTCCCGTACAACAGAATAACTGCTTCAAACGGCAGACAAGTCGCTAAAAACTTGTCTGCCGTTTTTGCGTTTAACTGCCCGAAGTTTTGCAAAAGACTTCGGGCTTTTTTCATTTCACGA